>NZ_QFFJ01000001.1:3708304-4017330 GCF_003308995.1 Chitinophaga flava
CTGACGTTGAGTTAAGAAAGTCGTTTGACATCGCAAATATTGTCGGCAGAAATTATCCGCCTGCGGATATCCTCTACGCCAGTAGTGAAGATAGTAGGGTGTTGAAGGTGATTTATGCCAATCTCTATTTGCTGCGGACTGCTGACTATATGAATTTTGAAAGGGACCTGAAGGAAATAATCAGTCTGCTAAGTAATGGAGAAGATATAGTATACCTGCCGGTTGAGGAAAGAACAACGCTTTTGTTTTATGAGTTTTTGGAAAAAAATCCGGCCGTTGCCCCCCGTTTTTTGTTTGCTCTTCCTCAGCTGACTGCTTTTAATATAAGCAGAGATAAATATCTTTTGAATGTTTTTTGTACTGAGAACGGAATAAAAGCACCAGAGATTATTTCTTTTGACAGGCTGGATACCTGGAAGACTGAATTCAAACCATTGGTCTATAAACCTAAAAAAGGAAGTGGAAGTGCAGGCGTCAGGTTTATACTGCAGCCAGAGGATTTGCAAACACTGGAACCTCATCCCGACTATTTTTTTCAGCAGTTTGTAGGAGATGGAAAGGAAGTGTGCGGGGGATTTTATCTGATGAGCAATGGTGAGTTGAAAGGGTTTTACAGTCATAAAAGGATTAGAACTTATCCGGAACAGGGAGGGGTATCGGTTTATTCCAAGTCTGTTCAAAATGACGATATTAAGGAAATTGGTGAGAGGTTACTAAAAAAGCTGCAATGGTCGGGTTGGGCAATGATCGAGTTCCTGTACGATGAAGAGCTGAAGGATTACTATATAATTGAAATAAACCCTCGCGCCTGGGGTTCCATCTTGCTTTCGGAGTTCAATAATGCAAGGTTTATCAATAAGTATATAGAGCTATCGCTTGGAAAACCTGTACAGACAAGCGAAGTGAATTTTGATACCTACATCCGGTGGTTTTTCCCCTGGGATCTCATCTCTTATGCTAAAAAGCGAGGAAGGATCCCTGGTTTCTGGAAATGGAATAAAAGAAAAACCTGTTATATAGGATTTACCTATGCAACTTTTTTCAGCAGTTTTCTTTTTATTTTCTATTCCGTTTTTAGTGTTAAACATATAAAAAAGGTCTTGGGGGTTAAATAAGCATGAATACGGCATTTGATTTTGATGGTACGTTGACTGATAAGGATACACTATTGGGGTTTTTCCTGGCAGGAACAGTAAAACATAGAAATGTAAAATTATTATTATATTTTGTGTGTGCCTGCTTGACAAAAACCAGATTCTTGTCTAATACAAGGCTTAAAGAGGTGGGGGTCTATCTTTTTTTAAAAGGGAAAAGTAAAGCAGAGATAGAACAACAGTCAAAGTTGTATGCTAAATCCATAAAACTTAATCAGGTGTTTTTTAATGACTATTGTTCTACAGAGAATGCAAAAGTTGTTATTTCTGCATCATTTTACGAATATCTTAAATATATCTTTGACCCTGAAAAAGTAATCGCTTCCTCTTTACGTTATTCCGGAAAAGGAGAGGTAGAAGGGGTGGCCTTCAATTGTTATCATGAAGCGAAGCGAACTGCGATGTACCAACGCGGGATTAACCATATCGATCTCTTTTATACGGATAACCTGCAGGCTGATGGTCCCATCGTTCGGATGTCTGGTTCTGTAATGCTGGTAAAGAAAGGAGGCATTACTTCAAAAATTCAAGTGAATGAAAATACTTACTTTTGATATAGAAGAATGGTTTCATATTCTGGACAATGACTCCACGAAATCAGAAGCGGATTGGTCGAATTACGAGTCGAGGATTCACCGTAATATGGATAAAATTATGGGGCTGCTCTCAGAGGCGGACCGACCTGCGACATTTTTCTGTCTGGGATGGATTGCCCGTAAGTATCCGGATGTGATAAAAAGAATTGATGATTCAGGTTACGAAATTGGTACGCATTCGGATCTGCATCAACTGGTATATGAGCAGTCAGCTAAAGAATATGAAGAAGACCTTAAACGATCTGTTTACTCTCTTGAAGATATCACAGGAAAGAAAGTAACAACTTACCGGGCTCCTGGTTTTTCTGTTAAGAAAAGTCATCCATGGGTGTTTGAAATCCTGGCCAAGTACGGTATTAAAACAGATGCCTCTATTTTCCCTGCAGCCAGAGCTCATGGGGGATTCCCCGATTTTGGGATTTCCCGTCCCTGCAAGGTTGACATTAATGGCATAGAATTGAAAGAGTTTCCCATAAACCTGCGGATGATAGGAAACAGATACCCTTTTATATTCTCCGGAGGAGGCTATTTCAGGTTACTACCAATGGGGATGCTGAAAAGATATTTCAGAGAAACCGATTATGTAATGACCTATTTTCATCCAAGGGATTTTGATAGTGAACAACCAGTCATCAAGGAGTTGAGCCTGGTAAGGAAATTTAAATCCTATTATGGATTAAAAAATGCTTTAGATAAGCTGGCAGTACTTTTAAAAGAACATGATTTTACAGATATCAGAACTGCCGAAAAGAATATTAATTGGAATAATGTAGAAATAAAAAAAATCATATAATGAAAACTTGTCTTATCACAGGAATAACTGGTCAGGATGGTGCATATTTAACAGAGTTTCTTCTGAAAAAGGGATACGAAGTTCATGGAATTAAACGTAGATCATCACTTTTTAATACAGATAGAATCGATCATCTTTACCAGGATCCTCATGAAGATCACGTGCGGTTTAAATTGCACTATGGTGACTTGACTGATAGCACGAATCTGATCCGGATAATACAGGAAGTTCAACCAGACGAAATTTATAACCTTGGCGCAATGAGCCACGTACAGGTAAGTTTTGAGGCTCCGGAATATACTGCTGATGCTGATGGTATCGGTACATTACGTATCCTTGAAGCTGTGCGTTTACTCGGACTGACTCAGAAAACCAAAATATACCAGGCTTCCACTTCAGAATTATATGGTCTGGTACAGGAAGTGCCACAGTCAGAGAGGACACCGTTTTATCCGCGTTCCCCATATGCCGTGGCTAAAATGTATGCTTACTGGATTACTGTTAACTATCGGGAGGCTTATAATATGTTTGCATGTAATGGTATCCTGTTTAATCACGAGAGTCCATTGCGTGGTGAAACCTTTGTAACCAGAAAGATTACCCGGGCGGTTGCGAAACTTGCTCTTGGTATGCAGGATAAATTGTATATGGGTAACCTGGATGCAAAGCGGGATTGGGGACATGCAAAGGATTATGTAGAAGCGATGTGGTTGATCCTGCAACAAGAGAAACCGGAGGATTTTGTAATCGCTACCGGAATAACCACTACCGTAAGGGAGTTTATTCGTATGGCTTTTTCAGAGGTAGGTGTGGAAGTGGAGTTTAAAGGAGAAGGTATTGATGAAAAAGGATATGTTAAGGCAATAAATAATCCCGACTGCCCATTACAACCAGGTCAGGAGGTCGTTGCTATAGATCCGCGTTACTTCCGCCCTACTGAGGTTGAGTTACTGATTGGTGATCCTACAAAATCTAAAACCAAACTGGGTTGGAAACCCAAATATGATCTGCCTGCACTGGTTCAGGAAATGGTTGCTGCGGATCTTGAGCTTTTCAGACGCGAAAAACTGCTTAAAGATGCAGGTTATAAAGTATTAAACCAATTTGAATAAACATGGAACGTCAGGATAAAATATACGTTGCTGGCCATCGTGGAATGGTCGGATCTGCAATCGTCAGACGTTTACAAAAAGACGGGTTTAGTAACATTATTACCCGGACTTCTCAAGAGCTGGACCTGAGGGATCAACTGGCTGTGGCCCGTTTTTTTCAGGAAGAAAAGCCGGATTATGTTTTTCTGGCTGCAGCTAAGGTGGGAGGGATTTTGGCAAATAATACGTATAGAGGACAGTTTATCTATGAGAACCTGATGATTCAGAATAATGTGATTCATCAGGCTCACTTGCATGAGGTTAAAAAACTGATGTTCCTGGGCTCTTCCTGCATATATCCTAAAATGGCTCCGCAGCCAATGAAGGAAGAATACTTGCTGACAGGCCCGCTGGAACCAACCAATGAGCCATATGCAATAGCCAAGATTGCAGGCATTGAAATGTGCGATGCTTACCGGGCTCAATACGGGAGCAATTTTGTATCAGTAATGCCGACCAACCTTTACGGGCCTAATGATAATTATGATCTCAATAACTCGCATGTATTGCCGGCAATGCTTCGCAAAATGCACGAAGCGAAGGTAAATAACCAGCCCGAAGTGGTTTTATGGGGAACAGGCACGCCCAGACGTGAATTCCTTCATGCAGATGATATGGCAGATGCATGCTTTTATCTGATGCAGCATTACCAGGAGCCAGGATTGGTGAACATCGGAATCGGTGAAGATATTAGCATAAAAGAGTTAGCCGAGCTGATTCAGAAGATCGTAGGTTATGAAGGGCAGCTGGTATTTGATCCCGGCAAACCGGATGGTACCCCCCGCAAACTTATGGATGTGACTAAATTACACAGCTACGGATGGCGGGCCCGGATTGCTTTGGAAGACGGCATCCGGAATGTATACGAAGACGTGAAAAAGACCCAATGGGGCAGCATCATATGAAAACCAGTAATCATGTTTTTATTATGGCGGGTGGCGTTGGTAGCCGCTTTTGGCCTAAGAGTCGAAACGATTATCCCAAACAGTTTATCGATATTTTGGGAACAGGGAAATCATTATTGCAACTAACCTACGACAGGTTTTTGAAATTATGCCCTGAGGAGAATATCCATGTCGTTACCAACAAGCAGTACAAGTCTCTGGTACAGGAACAACTGCCCGGCGTAGCTGAGAGCAATATTTTGTGTGAACCTTCACGAAACAATACGGCCCCCTGTATTGCTTATGCTGCCTTTAAACTGGCGGCGAAAGATCCTCACGCTAATATGGTGGTGGCCCCTTCAGACCATTTTATTCTCTATGAAGACATATTTATTGAGAAGGTTAAATTGGGATTGGACCTGGCAGCTACAGACCCTGTATTGCTAACACTCGGTATTACCCCTACTAGACCAGATACTGGTTATGGCTACATCAACTTTGAAAAAAGTGGGGAGAATGGTGTTCATAAGGTAAAGCAGTTTACAGAAAAACCTCCGTTGGAAAAAGCAAAGGAATTTCTTGCCAGTGGAAGCTATGTATGGAACGGCGGTATTTTTATCTGGAATGTAAAAGCTGCCCTGCAAGCTTTCCATGAACATGCTCCTGAGATTTATTCCCTCTTCAGCAAAGGGGATGGTCTCTACAATACCGCAGAAGAACAACATTTTATAGATGCTGAATATCCAGCCTCTCCCAGTATTTCAATAGATTACGCTATCATGGAAAAGGCTGATAACGTTTACACTATTCCTGCTGATTTCGGATGGAGTGACCTGGGTACCTGGGGCTCATTATATGAGGTTGCCGATAAACAGAACGGTGATAATGTCTTCTCCGGAAACCATCAGCTTGAGAATACCGAGAACAGTATCATCCATCTTCCACCGGGAAAGCTGGCGGTTATTAAAGGGCTGAAGGATTATATTGTGGTAGATGATAACAATGTTCTGCTCATATATCCCAAACAAGATGAGCAGGAAATCAAACAAATCACTGAAAGACTAAAATCACAAAATCAAACACATTATTTATAGCTTTATCTGCGTTACCCTAATGGATCCTCGCCGGAAGGGTAACGCTTTGTTACTCCTATATCCCTTTACTGTCAACACGATTTACCGAAAATATTATCTTTGCGGCTTATTAGCCCTGTATGATTTTTTACAGGTTATTAATACCCGAAAAATATTGTGAACCTGGTTCTGTGCACTGGATGGAATTTAAAGAATCAAAAAGAAATTAATGAAGCATCTCGTTTGGACGGTAGCAATCATCTTGCTTACCAGTGCAGTAAATGCACAGGAGAAATTACCGGTAATTGTACCCTATAACTATTTGGATATACGGGAATTATATCTGGATACCAGTAATCACCACACCGCTTTAAAACCCATTCTCCATGTAGATACAAGTGCAATGTATACCCGACCGGACACAACCCGGCGCAGTTTGTTCCATCGCAAACTATTCAATGAGCACCTCCTGGAGTTTAGAACAAAGGACTATAATGTGTTTATTGACTTTCTGCCAGACTTCCAGATAGGTAAAACGCAGGATGGTAGCAGAACTACCTGGCTCAACACAAGGGGGGCCATTATTCAGGCTAACATCGGAGAGAAGTTCTATTTCGAATCTTCCTTTTTCGAAAATCAAGGCAAATTCCCTGGATATCTGGATGACTTTATCCGTAAACAACAAATTGTCCCCGGACAAGGAGGAATCAAAGATTACAGTAACGGTAAAGCTTTTGATTTCAACTATGCTACTGCGTTACTGTCTTATACACCCAGTAAATACCTGAACGTGACCGCGGGGTATGGACAGAATTTTATTGGTGATGGCTACCGGTCACTGATCCTCTCAGATATCCAGTTCAGTTATCCATACCTGAAACTCACAGGTACACTGGGTAATGTACAATATACGGCTATGTGGGCTCAGTTTATGGATAAACATAGCAAAAGCTTTGCTTCAGCATATAATGATCTGGGCTATTATAAAAAATGGGGCGTTTTTCATTTTCTCGACTGGAACGTCAGTAAAAGATTGACCATTGGCCTTTTCGACGCGGTAATATGGCCCGATGCCGACTCATCTGGCCGTAAAAGAGGCTTTGACTGGAGTTATATGAATCCTATCATCTTCCTCCGCTCCGCTGAATTCTCTGAAGGCTCCTCCGATAACGCACTGGTTGGAATGAATGCAAAGTTTAAACTCTTTCCCAAAACAACTATCTATGGACAGCTGGTACTGGATGAGTTTAAACTCAAGGAAGTATTTGGTGGTAAGGGCTGGTGGGCCAATAAACAGTCGGCACAACTAGGCTTTCGCACATTTGATGCTTTTAAAATCAGTAAACTCGATCTGCAGGGAGAGTTGAACGCCGTAAGGCCATACACCTATTCCTACAAAAGCACGCTTATCAACTATGAGCACTATAATCAGTCTCTGGCACATCCGCTGGGAGCTAATTTCTGGGAAGTGCTGGGAATCGCTTCCTACCGGCTAAAACGCTGGTATGCAAGGGGAGAACTGATGTATTCCCGCTATGGTGATGATCCGGATCAAAAAACCAACTATGGACATGATATCTCCAAACCATATGATGACCACCCTTCTGAGTATGGTAACTGGATAGGACAAGGGTTGAAAACCAACTTGTTGTATGCGCAGGGAACTATTGCCTATGTGCTTAACCCTAAGTATAATCTTCGTATAGAAGCCTCTCTCGCAGCTCGTCGCGTGAAAAATGATATTGAATCAAGGAATGACCTGATTTTTAACTTCGGTTTACGTAGCAGCTTCAGACAATTTTATTACGATTTCTAATAAGTAAGAAAAGAAGCTACTAATGCCAGGTATAATCAGCAAACGCCCGATTATACCTGGCATTAGCCTTTTTACTGAGCCTGCAGGAGCTGCCTCCGTACTTTTCTGAACTCCTGGATATTGGTTTCGTAGGATTTCAGACTCTTAATGATCTGACCGGCAAGACTATTACTCAATGCTGGTTTTCGGGCTTCCAGCATTTTGAGTAATTCATAATCAATAATCCCATCCCGCATGGCTTCCAGTCTGATTGAACTTAAAAAACCGCCTTGTTTCGGATAAACAATCCAACTGTCGCCACCCGGAAGCGTTTCTCCATTTGATAGTAGACTCCCCGCTTCCTGTAAGGGATTAGCAGACCAGTTATTATATGCCCAATGTTCATATCCAGGGAGTCTGTATTTATAATTTATCCAATGAAGTAATCTTGTTTTAATCAGCGGAAGTTCAATAAACCGGTTGGCATATTCACCCTGTGGCAACCAGCAAGTATAAAACCAGAGCTCTTTACCTTGAGACTGTTGTACACGGTAGTACTCATAATTTTGATCAAGAAAATCCAATACAGGAATCGGTATATTGACCGCTGATGTTACCTTTGTTGTTTGAACAGATTCCAGCGTTTTCATATTAGGAGCGAGCTGCCTGAAGAACGCCGCTATCTCCAGATAAGAACCTGCATTGGCATCAATAGGCTCATCTACCAAATGTTGATAGTAGATGTTATCCCATCGTTTTTCTTTCAGGTGTTTCATGAAAGCCGGAATGAACTGCTGGTAAAATTTTACAACATCTTTATTGGTAACTTTTCCGCTGCCTAACTGGGCTTTACCATCTTTAAAATAGTAGTAAAAAAGATCAAAGCCTTCATACCAGCCTCCATTTCTACCACCCAGCCAGCCTCCAATGATCCTCTTGATATCCCCGTTCTTCTGAAAAGTTTCGATTATCTGATCAAACTTGCTGAAGTCAAATTGAAAATTGCCATTGCTGTCCGGTGTATAATCTATTATATGCAATGTATAAACCAGTATTGCATTCTGCCGGTAGGCATGCATCATCTGAGCCATTTTCTGCACACTGGCCCAATACTGTGCTGAATAAGGCGCTACCTTCGCTTTGTTACTGATAAGGGTCAATTGATTGACAGTGTTGCTCATCCTGTCATTTTCAATAGCTGGGGTCATACTGACTAATAACCGGGTACTTTTGATCTGAACAGGATAAACCTGTACACTAAATGCCTTGATGGTAGTAAAGGATCCTCCGGCAGTATTTCCTGTAACTTTTATCTTCCCACTATATAAACCAGGGAGCGTATTTACCGGTATATCGATGCTGAGCCACACCGGTTGAGTAGTATTGGCATCCACATTGATGTCGGACTGTTCCAGCAACGGGTCGGGATAAAGCATATCCGGAGCTCTGATAACATCTTTCGCCGGGTTTTTTGCTAATGCAGCCAGCTTGACATACCCGACATACTTTACCTGTATGTTTTTCAGACTGGTATTACCATTTTTTAACTCCGTGACCACTGCCCTCAGACCTTTTATTGGGGTATTACTTCTTACAGCCAGCTGTACACTGGCCACTTCCCCCCTTGCCACGTCAGTAACAGCGCTTTCCGGACCAAAATCAGTATCGGTACGCAGTAGTTTTTTTAAAGGATCTACCAGGCTTATCCCAGGGCCCGGAACCTGAGAGGTGCAGCCCAACGCACCAAACAAAAGAGAAAATATAAAGATTATTTTTTTCATATACTTGATGATTTGGATATGGGTCTTTTAGAAACACACAAGCCCTTCCGCTATATGCGCAAGGGCTTTTTATTTTAACGCAAAAGAGGGGCAAGGATAATGGACAAAGGCCGAAAAAGAACGAACAACAAAAAGATGTATCATTAGGTGTAGGATATCTGTTCAGCCATCCATTCCTATATTGAATATACGAAAAATATCATAATATCAAATACATAATTTCCGGATCAGGGAGAGTTTTCCCGAATATGTATAACTTCGCACTTATGCATTACGTAACAGTAGAAGGGCTCACCAAATCGTATGGTATCAAGCCATTATTCCGGAATATTTCATTTCATATAGAAGAAGGCGATAAAATAGCGCTGGTAGCGCTTAATGGAACAGGTAAATCCACGCTCCTGAAGATTATCCTGGGAAAAGAAGCTCCTGATGATGGGAAAGTATGGATACATAAGGACGTTACTGTGGTAATGCTGGAGCAACAGTCCGATTTTGATCTCTCCAAATCAGTCATAGAAAATATCTTCAATTACGATAACCCCATACTGAACGCCATCAAAGAGTATGAACTACTCACAGAAGAAGGACATGAACCGGATGTGGACAAACTCACGGCTGCCTTCGCCCGTATGGATGAACTAAACGCCTGGCACTTCGATTCCAAAGTAAAACAGATATTGGGCAAACTCAATATCCATAATCTGGATCAACCCATAGGTTCTCTTTCAGGAGGACAGCAAAAAAGGGTGGCACTGGCTAAAGTTTTAATAGATATAGGGTTTGAGCATAAACATGTATTGCTCATCATGGATGAGCCCACCAACCATCTCGACGTTAGCATGATCGAATGGCTGGAAAACTATCTCGATCAGGAAAAAGTAACCCTCTTGCTCGTTACCCACGACCGCTACTTCCTGGACAGCGTGTGCAACGAAATTATGGAGCTGGACCAGGAACAGCTCTTTATCTATAAAGGCGATTACGAGAGCTATCTGGAGCGGAAAGCCTCCCGTGAAGAGATGGACAAGGCCAGCGTGGAAAAAGCCCGCAATACCTACCGTAAAGAGCTGGAATGGATGCGTAAGCAGCCTAAAGCCCGTACTACAAAGTCCAAATCCCGCCAGGATGCTTTTTATGAAGTAAAAGAAAAAGCTACTACCAGAATAGCAGACCAACAGCTGGAGCTCAATGTAAAAATGACCCGTCTGGGTGGTAAAATACTGGAGCTCAAAAAAGTATATAAAGCTTACGGAGATCATGTGATTCTCAAAGGCTTCGACTATACCTTCAAAAAGGGAGAGCGTGTAGGCATCGTCGGTAAAAACGGGGTGGGTAAGTCTACCTTCCTGAACATGATGCTGGGTACAGAACAGCCAGATTCCGGTAAAATCAACGTGGGAGAAACGATCGTATTCGGTAACTATTCCCAGTCTGGCTTGCCGGTAAAAGAAGATATGCGGGTAATCGAATTTGTAAAAAATATTGCCGAAAACTTCCCGCTGGCTGATGGTACCAAGGTGAGCGCGGCTCAATTCCTGGAACTGTTCCTGTTTCCGGGTGATAAACAATATACCTATATCTCTAAACTAAGTGGTGGGGAAAAGAGAAGGCTGCATCTGTTGTCTATCCTGTTCCGCAACCCCAACTTCCTGGTATTGGACGAACCTACCAATGACCTGGACCTGCCCACCCTCAGTATCCTGGAAAACTTCCTGCAGGAATACCAGGGCTGTGTGATCATCGTAAGCCACGACCGTTATTTCATGGACAAACTGGTGGACCATCTGTTTGTATTTGAAGGTAATGGCGTTGTAAGGGATTATCCTGGTAACTATACCCAGTACCGTGAATGGCAGAAAGAAGAGGATAAGCGCAAGTCAGAAGAGAAAAAAGAGGTTAAACCAGCAACTCCTGTTATAGCAGCAACAGCTACAGCAGACAATGCTTCCAGAAAAATGACCTTCAAGGAAAAGAGGGAGTTTGAAACACTGGAAAAAGACATGGAGGCGCTGGAAGAGGAAAAGAAAGCGATCGAATCGAAGTTGTCCAGCGGAACATTGGCTTATGAAGAAATGGAGCCACTCACACATCGTATCGGAGAAGTGATACAGCTGCTGGATGAAAAAGGCATGCGGTGGCTGGAGTTGAGTGAACTGAATGGATAATACAAAGGTTATATATCAGAAGTCCGAGGGTAAACTTCGGACTTTTTAATTTCTGAAATAAAAACAGGCTATGGAATACAGACAATTAGGACAGTCAGATCTGAATGTATCTGTCGTAACATTTGGCGCTTGGGCTGCTGGCGGTTGGATGTGGGGCGGCACAGAGCGAAAGGATGCAGTTAGAGCCATCAGGGCTTCATATGAAGAAGGAGTGACTTCTATCGATACCGCACCTATTTATGGACAAGGCACCAGTGAAGAGATTGTGGGAGAAGCCATCAAAGGAATTCCGCGCGATAAAGTACAGATCCTGACAAAGTTCGGCATGCGTTGGGACCTAGCTCAAGGTGACTTCGCTTTCAAAAGTCAGAACAACCACGGCAAAGACATCGATATTTACAAGTATGCCGGCAAAGCCAGTATCATCAAGGAATGTGAGGACAGCCTTCGTCGGTTGGGTACAGATTATATTGACCTCTACCAGATACATTGGCCAGATTCCACAACACCTATTGCGGAATCCATGGATACAGTTGAAACGTTGATCAAACAAGGAAAGGTTCGTTATGCCGGCGTTTGCAACTATAATGCTGATCAGCTGCAGGAAGCCCGTCAGCATGTACATCTGGTATCTGATCAGGTCCCCTACAGTATGGTGAAACGGGATATTGAAGCTGTTGATCTGCCGTATTGCATAGATAATGGTTTGTCGGTGTTGGCATATAGTCCGTTGGAAAGAGGACTGTTGACTGGTAAAATGAAGCCAGGCCATCAGTTTGCGCCTGGAGATCACCGGGCAGGTCTCTATTTCTATAAGGATGAAAATCTGAAAAGAACTAACGCTTTTCTGGAAAAACTCCATCCACTGGCAGTTGCTAAAAATGCTTCCTTATCTCAACTTGTTATTCGCTGGACGATTGAACAACCTGGTATCACCATTGCTCTGGTAGGTGCCCGGAACGCCGAACAAGCCCTGCAGAATGCCAAGGCAGCGGCTATACAGCTGACAAAAGAGGAGATTGTTTTTATTACTACAGAACTGAATAAGCTGGTGCTGGAAAAATAGTTCACCCGGATTTGTTGTCAAGTGTTTGTACAAATCCGGTGTGTTTGTACAAACACTTGATAACAAGTTATAAGAACTTTTTGGATAGAATAAGGCTGAAGCTAACGTTTAAAACGTTTTTACAGGCTGTACTTTAAATATAATAGTATTTTCTTATTTTGCATCGACAATTTTTCCAAACAGGCATATCTGGAACCATAAATATTATCTTTTTTGAATAAGCAGCATTAAATAATGAAATTCAAATGCAACGCGGATAATTACTAAAAAACAGATGGATTAAACCCGGATTTACATCATGCTCCGGAAGGAAGGAGCAGAAGTTATGGGTATACCTTAATGCCAAAATATATCACTCCTTTTTATAGATAAGAGATCATGACAGCGTACAAAACACCTATATTGTTTTTGATTTTTAACAGACCAGATGTTACTGCAAGGGTTTTTGACGTTGTAAGTAAATTAAAACCAACAAAATTATACATTGCTGCAGATGGTCCCAGAGCTGACAAGGAAGGCGAAGCGCAACTATGTCAGCAAACAAGGGATGTTGTTAGCCAAATAGACTGGCCTTGTGAAGTTGCTTATTTGTACAGAGAAAAAAACCTGGGTTGTAAAGTTGCGGTAAGTACAGCAATATCCTGGTTTTTTGAGCATGAGGAAGAAGGGATCATTCTTGAAGATGATTGTTTGCCCAATGCAACTTTTTTCCGTTTTTGTGAAACGATGCTCGCCAAATATAGGAACGATACAAGGATTATGCACATCGGAGGAACCAATTTCCAAAACGGCATAACTCGTGGCAATGCTTCTTATTATTTCTCCAGACTTTGTCATGTATGGGGATGGGCTACATGGAAAAGAGCATGGTTAAACTATGATATCCAACTGAAAGATTGGGCGGAAATTATGTCCAATGATCTTTTAGTATCTATTATACCTGATTCCAAACTGCGACGTGTATACAAAACTATTTTTGAAACTACTGCTCAGAATAAAATAAATACCTGGGATTATCAATGGGTGTATTCAGTATGGAAGAATAATGGCCTTAGTATTATCCCCAACCAAAACCTGGTAAGCAATATTGGCTTTGGGCAGGGAGGAACTCATACCATGGACACGGATAGTGTTTTTGCCAATAATGCGACTACTGAATTGACTGAGATAAAACATCCTGAGATATACTTACCATGTCTGGAGGCAGATGAGAAGACATTGCTGGACAGTTTTAAATATTATCTCAGTTTGAAAGGGAGGTTGATGGAAAATCTCGGTAAGCTAAAAAAATCGCTGTTAACGTAATTTCTGCATATAAATTTCTTGTATGAATTGTCGTATTTGTTGCACCGATTCCCAGGAGTATCTAAAACACCAGATATTAGGGAAATATGAAATCACCTATTACAAATGTCCTGTGTGTCAATTCATACAGACAGAAAGTCCTTTTTGGCTAAATGAAGCTTATGAAAGTGCAATTACCTCACTGGATTTAGGGCTGTTGTCCCGGAACAATTATACCGTGCCGATCACTAATTCCATTTTGCATCGCTTTTTTGATATACGAAAAAAGTTTGTGGATTATGGTGGCGGTTATGGTGTCTTTGTGAGGTTAATGCGGGATAAAGGACTGGATTTTTATAGGCAGGATATGTATTGCGAAAATGTTTTCGCCAAGCACTTTGATCTTCAGGATGCTCCACAAGACCAGCGGTTTGAGTTACTCACCGCATTTGAAGTCTTCGAGCACCTTGTGGACCCTGTTGCAGAACTGGAGAAAATGCTTAAGCTCAGTGACAATATACTTTTTAGTACAGAACTGCAGCCACGGCCTGATGTCAATGTTGAAAACTGGTGGTACTTTGTGCCGGAAACAGGGCAACACGTTTCCTTATATTCCCAGCACTCACTTGAAATGCTCGCCCAAAAATTTTCACTTAACTATTATACCAATAACATAAATATTCATCTTTTCACTAAAAAGAAGATTAATGAAAAGATGTTTTCCTTGCTGACAAAATATAAAGTAAGTAAAGCTTATAATTTGGTATTCTCCAGGCAGCCATCTCTACTTCCTGTTGATTTCTCTAATGTTAGAGCCCGGTTAAACAGTAAATAGGCAGGAAGCCTTGCTATAATAATATTTTCATCTTTTAGTGGTGGGATTACTCATGTCCATATGGAAAAATCCATTGGATATTTGTAATCCCATTTTTGATATCGGTCTGTAGTCCGGTAGCCGGAAGGTTTGAAGAGGAACAGGATAAATTGGTATTGGGTGGGCAATTCCGTTTAAGCTGGCCACCAGCACGTTGTATGCTGCCGGTATGTACTGCGTGGATATCTCAATACAAAATGCGTATCTTATCTCTATATTGGTACGTTATGCGTAAAATATCCCTGTCTGTATCTGTCCCGCATCCCTGCCAGCAACCCTGGGAAAAGATGGCACCCAATAGCGCAGGCCGCTATTGCAGCAACTGCAACAAAACAGTCGTCGATTTTTCTCAACTCTCCGATAACCAGATCATTAGTATACTGGCTGATACTTCCAAGAGCCACTGTGGCCGTTTTAAGGCTTCTCAACTGGAGCGCGTCCTGATACAGAATAAAAAGTCTCCAGCCTTTATACCTGCCGCCATGCTGGGAACTGCCCTGGCAGCAAGCTTCGCCGCGGAAGGAGCATCCGCCATGCCCCGGGAACCTCATCCAATGGAGACACAGGTGGCAGACCATGCTCCGGCGATAGCTACAAATGAAATCGCAGATACGGCTGTTGTCATTACCGGTAAAATAACGGATATGCAGGGTGTCCCAATTCCATTTGTATCGGTAAGGATTAAAAAGAGCCGTGTAGGCGTTATCGCTGATCCTGAAGGTAATTACCGTCTCACTGTGCCGGATAAGCTGGGCAAGAAGCCGCTGAAACTGATTTTCTCCTTTATAGGTTACAAAACGAAGGAAGTATTGCCAGAGGGAAAAAACCGTTTGGATATACAACTGCAGGACGATCCGAAATTACTGGATGAAGATGCGGTGATAGCAGGTGGGGTTGTAGCCGTCAGGCTAGGGTCCTGGCAAAAAGCAAAATATGCCTGGAGCCGGTTATGGAGTCACGGTTAAGCAGACCTCTTAAAATAAAATGTTCGTATATGCGTCCGTTATCATTGAAGATATCCGTTCCTCAACCATGTGCACAATCCTGGGATAGTATGTCTCCGGAAGGAGCCGGCCGTTTTTGTGGCAACTGTAATAAGGTGGTGGTGGATTTCACCGGACTTTCCGATAGCCAGATAGTAGAGATCTTATCGGATACTTCCAGCAGATATTGTGGCCGTTTTAACACCACACAGCTGGATCGTATGCTGGTAGCCGAAAAGCCAGCTGCTTCGTTATTGCCGGCAGTGATTATCACCGCCCTTTTGATGACAGCAGGAGGCGTAACAACCGCTACCCCAACCAACGCTATTGCTATTGATACAGTCCAGCACGTTACCGGTACGGTAAAAGATAACTCCGGCAATCCTCTGCCGGGAGCAACGGTTACTTTGAAAGGCACAGCATTCAAAGCCTTAACAGATAGTGTTGGAAATTATAAGCTTTCTGTACCGCCATCTCTGGCAGGAAAGGACCTGATCCTTGTTTTTGCTTTTGTTGGATTTGACATACAGGAGATGCTGGTAAACGCACAATATCGGGAAGGGCATATGTTGAAAACTGAGCTGACATCCGCTAGAACAGGATTGACAGAAGTGGTAGTGTGTGAGCCTACCCGCTGGCAAAAATTAAGACATAAAAGTAAAAAGCTTTGGCGTTGGAAATAAAAGTTAGTTGAATGGCTGCTTAAAAAGCATGTCTGTAGCGTGAACTACCGGAGACGTATATACGTTTATTTATTGTTTTTCTACTTTCTTTAACCTTTCATTCAGTGTTGTAATTTATTCCTGTTGCTGAATAATATACAGGGTCAGTTCCTCTACTTTTTTAAACAGCATAGTCGGGCCAGTCAGCAGCTGCATTGGTAATTTTTATTCTGTGAGTAGTGATATGGCTGGCTTTATTTGTATCATCATTGTTAAACAAATTGCCTCAAAACAGCCGCACTTTTCCCAAGTGTCCCTGACAAAATCCCTTATCTTTAAGAATTGGTCAACTGGGTTTTAATTAGCCATTTTACTTAAGTTAATATGATCTTTGATTAAAAAGGTCTCTGATTGATTTAGTGTAGATAGTTCATTAAATATTGATTGCAGCTTATTAGCTACCTGCATATGACCTTCCTTGTTGAGGTGGACCCCATCCTGAAAATACGTCCTTTTAAGAGGGATTAGTGCATGCGAATCTATATACCTGACCTTCTTATTCTTGAAGTCATAGTTCTTAATAAAATCAACTGCAGATTTTCTTGATTTTTGAGTGAACCTATCTAATGAAGGGAGTGGTGGTAAAAGAATGATGTTATAATTCAACTGATCTAATATATCTATGAATTGTTTCAGCTCTACTTCCCTTTGTTGCATATTCTTTTTTGTGAAGGACAAAAAAGAATCAAATGCTAATTTTAGTGAGGAATAAACCAATATTTTAAAATACTTTGGTTTGGAGACCACTGTTGCTCCGGGAGGGTAGGGGATAGCTGGACTGGTTTCGCCGCCTACCTTCTTCTCCTGTTTGATTTTCAGATAAGAGAATAGTTTTGCTCTGAGATTGATTGTGAATTCGTGATTCCCCAACTGTATCAATAGGATATCAGGAGAAAATTCATGAATATTGTTGGCTTCCTGAAAAAACTTTTTTAATGAAACATAAGCCTGTGTTTTTTTTACAAACGTGATTTGCTCAGAATTAACAGAGGACATCAGAACGTCTACAAAATTATCCTTCTGATTCTGCAGGCCATAGCCGGCAATGTGACAACCTCCAATTACCTGGATTTTAGTGATCTTCATTTTGTTAATAAAATTTAATATAGCTATGAGCTATTGGGTGGGGAATTAATAATTTATTAACATCGTTTTTGGTAAGACTACTCAAACATCATTAAGTTTAATACATGTTTAAGCTGGTACCGGGATCACAACCGGAATTGTTTCGAAGATATCCAGGACGGTGGTCGTTTATTCCTTAAATATTTAATGAAAAGTGGTATCGCAGATAGGGCTCTTTCCTCTGTAAAAGAAAAACGCCCAATTCCAGTGAAGCTGAAATTGGGCGGATTAAGTTTTTGGTAGCCTCGTCAAGAATCGAACTTGAATCTGGAGCTTCGGAAACTCTTATACTATCCATTGTACTACGAGGCCAAGGGAACGCGAAGTTACATTTTCCCTTCTAAAATCCCAAATTACATTAAAGATTGATATTACTTTTAAAAATCTTGACGGCAATTGCCAGCAGGATAACCCCGAAAAACTTACGCAATACCATCAGTCCGGCCTTGCCCAGTAAGCGTTCTATGTAGTTGAGGCTGCGCAGCACAATAAATACGATGATCAGATTGAGCAGGATACCAGCCAGGATATTGTACTCCCCGAAATTGGCTTTGAGCGACATAATGGTGGTGAGGGTCCCGGAACCGGCTATCATAGGGAAAGCAATCGGTACGATACTGCCCGATTTAACGTCCTGGCCGCTCTTGAAAAGTTCAAGTCCCAGGATCATCTCCAGGCCGATTACAAAAATGACGATGGAACCGGCTACCGCAAATGAGTGCACGTCTACGCTGAATAGCCGCAGGAATTTCTCTCCTACCAGCAGAAATAATACCATCAGGAATCCGGATGCCAGTGTGGCCTTACCGGCATCAATATGCCCCAGCTTTTCCTTCAGGGACACCAGCACGGGGATAGACCCCACAATATCAATAACCGCAAAAAGAGTAAAAGCGATAGCTAGGATTTGGTCGATACTGAACATGCAGCAAATATATATCTTTGTCTCTAAGAGCGACCTATATGACGGAGGATATCATTATTCAGATCAGTAACAAGATCAAGGAAAAACGGAAAGCCAAAGGCATTACCATTCAGGAACTGGCAGACAAAGCAGATGTCAGCAAAGGACTCATCTCCCAGATAGAGAACAATCGTACCGTGCCATCCCTGCTGGTGCTCATCAACATTATCCGGGCACTCAACCTTGATATGAACGAGTTTTTTAATGAAATAGACCAGCATTCCCAGCAGGCTAAGGTCATCATCAAACAGAAATCATCCTACCAGGAATTCGAAAAAGAGCCTGCCAAAGGATTTCAGTACAAAAGAGTTCTCACCAAAAATGTGAAGAACTTCCCCGTGGATATCGTTATCCTCGAACTGAAAAAAGGCGCCCGCCGCTCCCAGATCGTTAAAACCGACGCCTACGAGTATAAATATATTATCAAAGGCTCCGTCGAATACCTCATCGATAACGAAAAATATATTCTGGAAGAAGGGGATTCCCTCTTTTTCGATGGCCGCCTTGGACACAAACCCGCCAATATAGGCGAGGATACCGCTCAAATCCTCGTCGTGTATTTCTTCCTCGACAGTGATAAATAGTAAACCTTCCTGACTTTCATATACAAATACTTAACGTTAATTTTAGTATAACTTAACATTTCCATCATATTCGAACCTAACCTTTGCACAGTAATCAAAATTACCCCCTAATCTAAATTGCTATGCAATCAAACCTACGCCAGGCACTTGCACTGTTAAGTGCCCTGCTATTGCTTTTGTTTTCTGTAACAACTGCCACAGCACAACAGGTCATCAATGGAAAAGTAATTTCCGAAGGCGATAACCAGCCCGTTATCGGCGCCACCATCAAAGTTATCGGTGCAAACAAGGGCGCTGTCACCGATCCGAATGGAAACTTCAGCATCGCCGCCGCCGGTACCGACGTCCTGGAAGTAACTTTTATCGGCTTTCTCCCCGTTAAATATCCCGTCAATAACCGCAGTAGCCTTACCATTACCCTGCAGCAGGACAAAAAAGCGCTGGATGAAGTGGTAGTAACGGCACTGGGTATACGAAAAGAAGTAAAACGCGTAGGCTACGCTGTACAGGAAGTAAAAGGCGCCGACCTCGTAAAGGCCAGGGAACCCAATCCCATCAACGGTCTGGTAGGTAAAGTAGCCGGCCTCACTGTAGGTGCTTCTGCCGAACTGCTGGCTGCTCCAATGGTGCAGCTCCGCGGTACTAATATCACCCTCTACGTAGTAGATGGTGTACCTATTAACTCCGACACCTGGAATATCTCTCCGGATGATATCGAAAGTTATACTGTCCTGAAAGGTGCCACCGCTTCCGCCCTCTATGGCTCCCGTGGCCTCAACGGCGCTATCATGATCACCACCAAAAAAGGCGCCCGTGATAAAAGAGGTTACGCTATCGAGTTCAACTCAAGCACCATGTTCGAAAAAGGCTTCAACGCCATACCGAAAGTACAGGACCTCTACGGCCCTGGCGATCACGGTAAATACGCTTTCGTAGACGGTAAAGGCGCCGGTGTAAACGATGCCGACTATGACGTTTGGGGGCCTAAATTTGAAGGCCAGCTCATTCCTCAGTACGACAGTCCTATCGATCCTGCTACCGGCAAACGTACCGGCACTCCCTGGACCGCACGTGGTAAAAACAACCTGCAGCGCTTCCTGCGCACGGGTATGCTGAGCACCAACAACCTGGCCGTTTCTGCTCATACAGACAAGGCTGATCTGCGTTTCTCCCTCTCCAATTCATACCAGAAAGGTATTGTGCCTAACACTTCACTGGATATCGTCAACTTCAATATCAACGCCGGTTACAGCTTCTCTCCGAAACTGCGTCTGGAAGCATATCTTAACTACAACCGTCAGGCCAGTGATAACTTCCCTGATGTGACCTACGGACCTAACAGTATCATCTACAATACCCTCATCTGGGCAGGTGCCGACTGGAGCATGGATGATATGCGCAATTACTGGCAGCCTGGTAAAGAAGGTATTCAGTCTATCTACGCAGAATACCAACGTTATCACAACCCCTGGTTTATGAGTTATGAATGGCTGCGCGGTCACCATAAAACAGATCTCAACGGCTACGCTAAACTCACCTATAAATTCAATGATAAACTGGAGCTGATGGCCCGCACACAGGTGACCAGCTATGACCTGATGCGTACCGAGAAAATGCCTTATTCCGCCCACCCTTATGGTCGTGAAGAAGGTAAAGGTGACTACCGGGAAGATAGACGTTCCCTGTATGAAAACAATACAGACCTGATGCTGTCCTATGCCAACGTATTCCCGCATAAAATCGGTATCCGTGCATCTGTTGGTGGTAACGCCCGTTCCTTTAAATATAACTCCAGCTTTACTTCTACCAGTTACCTGAATGCACCGGGATGGTATGGCTTTGGCAACTCCCGCGATCCGTTGTATGCTACCAGCTACTACGCACCAATGCTGGTACTCAGTGCCTATGGTTATGTAGACATTGACCTCGGCAAATATGCAACACTGTCGCTGACAGACAGGCTGGACAAGGCTTCCAACCTGCCCGTTTCCCACAATTCCTATTCCTATCCTTCTGTGTCATTAAGTACCGTAGTATCTGACTATGTGAATCTGCCGGAAGTGATCTCCTTCCTGAAATTCAGAGGCTCCTATGCCAACGTAAAAGGCGGCTTCACTTCACCAACTATCGGTGCTACTCCGGAGGCAAACTACCCACTGGGTTATGGTACAGAATACAAATCTTCGTATGATGGCCCCAATTATAACTCTCCGGTATATAGTGTGTCGCAGGTATATGGCAACCAGGCAGCCGCTTATTACACACGCGTGATCGCCAACCCGAACCTGCAACCATTTACCAGTAAAGTAACTGAAGTAGGTATGGACATCCGCTTCCTGAAAAATCGTATAGGCGTAGACGCTACCTACTTTACCAATCTCAATGGTCCTCGTATTTACACCCTCTCACTGCCTCCCAGCACCGGTGAGGAAGCGTACCTGCTCAACGGGGTGAATACCCGTAAAACAGGATATGAGGTATCCGTTAATGCCACACCTATTAAAAACCCACGTGGCCTGACCTGGACCGTAATGGCCAACTGGTCTACCTTCCAGGAAAAATATGTAAGCATCTATGGTGATCAGAAAATGCTGACAGCTTATGTAGGAGTAGGAGACAGGGTTGATAAATTCTTTGGTACCAAATTCGCCAGAACACCGGATGGACAGATCATCAACGGCCCTGATGGCCGCCCGATCGTGAATCCTACACAGCAGTACCTGGGAAATGCCAGCGCCGACTGGGCATGGGGTATCAATAACAGCTTCAACTACAAAGGCTTTACTTTCAGCTTCCAGTTTGATGGTCGTGTAGGCGGACAGATGATCGACTATATCCAGCAACAGACCTTCCGCGGTGGCCGTAATATCCTGACTACAGAAGGAGCCATGGGAGATGCCCGCTATCAGGATTACAAAGGTGTGAAATCCTGGCAGGGAGAAGGTGTGGTAATAAGCAATGGTGTACCTATTCAGTACGATAACAATGGTAATATTACCAATGCGGACAAACTTCAGTTTGCTCCTAATACTACCAAAACCTTCCTGCAGGATTATATCAGCGTATACTATAAAACAAACGAAGCTAACCTGATCAGTAAAACTTTCGCCAAGCTGCGTGAGGTAACCTTGGGTTACACCTTGCCGGAAAGCCTGCTGAAAGGCACTTTTATCCGTTCTGCCAATGTCTCTTTTGTAGGGAGAAACCTCCTGTACTTTGCTAAAAACAAAGACGTGGACCTGGACCAGTATCCTGGCGCAGACCAGGGCTCTTCCACCCTGCAAACACCTACCACCCGCAGGTTTGGCTTTAACGTAAATCTCACCTTCTGATCCGCTTAAAAATGTATCGTATGAAATCATTGAAAATAGTTGCCTTCACTGCACTCGCAGGCATCGTCCTCAGCAGTTGCAACAAAAAATTTGAAGAATACTCCATCAATTCCAATAAGCCTGCACAGGTTCCACCAAGCCTGGTGCTGGGCGGTATCCTGGGTGATATGAATGCCGACAAGCCCTGGAGCAGTGTAATGCGCTGGAACCAGTTCGACTGCTGTAACTACAACTACTATGGTGATCAGCGCTACGACTGGAATGGTGCCGACTTCGGCAGTTACTTCTCCATGACCAATGTGCAGCAGATGGAGGCAGAAGCTAAACGTCTGGGTGGTAAAGATGTCAATCCCTATACCGCTATTGGTAAGTTTGCCCGTGCCTTTTTCTACTACCGGATGAGTAGTCTGGTGGGCGGACTTCCGCTGAAAAAAGCACTCCAGGGAAAAGATGATATTACACCGGCTTATGATGCGCAGAAAACCGTGTTTATACAAATCCTGCAATGGCTGGAAGAAGCAAACACTCAGCTCGCCGCACAGATTGCCAACCCGGATATGAGTGCCAATGCAGAAGGTCAGGTACTGAAAGGTGATTTTTATTTTGGTAATGATATGGGCAAATGGCAGCGTGCTGTCAATACTTTCCGCCTGCGTGTACTCATTGCCCTGAGCAAAAAGACTACTGATACAGATATTAATGTGGCTAAACAATTTAATGATATTGTTAGTAATCCTGCCAAATATCCGTTGATGGAATCAATGGATCAGAACATGCAGTTTATCTACAATAATATCAACAAATACCCATCAAACCCCGATAACCTGGGCTTTGACGCTACCCGGTATAATATGTCAGCTACCTATCTTAATACCCTCGTGGGCCTTAATGATCCCAGGGCTTATGTGACAGCTGAACCGGCTACCAAACAGATCAACGAACTGCATAAACTGCCTTCTGATATTACTGCCTATGTAGGTGCTTCTTCCGGCGAGAGCCAGGAGGATATGTCTTCCAAAATGTCTAACGTGGATACTGCCGCCTATTCCCTGCGTAGCAGAAGCCGCTACTACAGCAGCTATGCAGCTGAGCCAGGTGTAATCATCGGTTTCCCTGAACTGTGTTTTAACATGGCTGAAGCGATCAATCGCGGATGGGTTAACGGTGATGCGGAAGCATGGTATAAAAAAGGTATCAAAGCGTCACTGGGCTTTTACGGTATCCCTACTGCTGTAGCCGGTACGGTAAACAAAACGTATAAGGGTGTACGTTATGATATTCCTTTCGACTTCGAAAACACTTACTACCAGCAGGCTACCGTGAAATACCTGGGTAACAATGCAGATGGTCTGAAACAGATCATCACCCAGAAATACCTGGCCTTCTTCGAAAACTCCGGCTGGGAGGCTTATTTCAACCAGCGCCGTACAGGGGTACCTACTTTCCTGACAGGAGCTGGTACCGGCAACAGTGGCGTTATTCCAAAACGTTTCAAGTATCCTGATACGGAGAAAGCCACCAATACCGTTAACTGGTCTGCTTCCCTGCAAAGCCAGTTTGGTGGCACTACAGATGATATCAATGCGCAGATGTGGCTGCTGCAATAAAAAATGCACAATATAGCCCGGGGCTTTAGCCCTGGGACTACAAGGGCTGGCCATTGGCTGGCCCTTTTTTATTGATTGGCCCCGGAAATTATGTGTAGTAGATTATTTAGTAATACTTAACAATTAGTTCAGTATTGCTTAACAATTAGTTTACATTGCATCGGCACCTTTGGCCCAAATATTTTGTGGCAATGCTGACTATTCCCTGGATACAGAAGCGGCTGGAACGGGCGCCGAACGTAGTTTTATCTTTATATGCCGCCCTGGTGGCATTTGGAACCTATTCCTGCATGTATGCATTCCGTAAACCATTTACGGCGGGCATATTTGAAGGGCTCTCTTTTATGGGTGTCGACTATAAGATCTGGCTGGTAATCAGTCAGACCATCGGTTATGCCTGCAGTAAATTTTATGGTATCCGCTTTATTGCTGAAATGAAGGGCAACTACCGTGCACAATATATTATTGTTTTGATACTGATATCGTGGGCTGCCCTGCTGGGGTTTGCCTTGGTACCGGCGCCCTGGAATATTCCTTTTCTTTTTATCAATGGGTTTCCGCTGGGGATGATCTGGGGGCTGGTGTTTAGTTACCTGGAAGGCAGGCGTGGCACGGAGTTTATGGGAGCGGTGCTTTCTATCAGCTTTATTTTTTCTTCTGGTTTTGTAAAATCGGTAGGTAAGATGACTATGATGGACTGGCAGGTATCAGAGTACTGGATGCCTTTTGTAACCGGCCTGGTGTTTTTACTACCTATCCTGGTGTTTATCCTTTTGCTGGAGCAGATACCTCCACCGGGAGAGAAGGACGTGCTGATGCGCACTAAACGCGTGCCTATGAATAAACAGGAACGTAAACGGTTTTTACAGACCTTTCTGCCTGGTTTGGTGTTGTTGATAGGCAGTTATGTGCTGCTGACTGTTTTACGGGATATACGCGACAATTTTGCTGCAGATATCTGGAAGGACCTGGGTTATGGTACAACGGCGGGCATCTTCACACAAACGGAAATACCTGTGTCTATTGCCATTATTGTTGTGATGGGATTGCTGGTATTTGTGAAGAACAATTACCAGGCATTTATGCTGAATCATCTGATTGTGATTACCGGCTTTCTGATAGCGCTGGTGAGTACACTGTTGTTCCGGCAGCATCAGCTGGACCCTGTGTGGTGGATGACATTGACGGGGCTGGGGCTGTATATGGGTTATATTCCTTTTAACTGTATCTTTTTTGAACGGCTGATTGCGGTGTTCAAATATGCCAGTAACGTAGGTTTTATTATGTATGTAGCGGATTCTTTTGGGTATCTGGGTAGTGTAGGGGTGATGTTGTTTAAAAATGCTGGCAATTTATCAATGTCCTGGAGCCAGTTTTTTATAAATGCCCTGCTGGGTGTGTGTGTCACCGGCATCCTCATGATGCTGTTATCTTCCTTGTATTTCAAAAAAAAGTATAGTGGCGAAAGCCTGCATTTAGGAATAGTGAACTAAACAAAAAAGCGCGAGGCTGAAAAATTGTTTCCAGCTTCGCGCTTCAATAATTTTTATCCGCGTGATTATTTTGCTTCGGAAGTACCTTTGGACTCTTTCTTAGGTTCATCTTTGGCATCTTTGAACTCGCGTATGCCGCTGCCCAAACCGCGCATCAACTCAGGTATTTTTTTACCACCAAACAAGAGGAGAACTACCAGTGCAATCAGCAGTAATTCCTTAATACCTATTTCCTGCAGAAACAAAAACGGAATATTCAAAAGTGATGTTGCCATTATAAACTGTTTTTTTATTGTGTGCTTTTAATATACGGCGATTCCGAACATAAAGTTAGCACGAAATCAGAGTTTTTTACTTTTTTACAGAGATATTTGAAAATTTTAACATAATTCCCATAAAGACAGTTCTTTATGAATTATAAAAAACAACCTTTATATCTCCATCTTCTACCTTCAGTTGTGAAATCCTGCCGTATTGTACCTTGAGATCGAAGGAGTCAACCAGTGGTGTATTAGTAGCGTGCGCCAGTATAGAACGGATCACGCCGCCATGAGTGAAGATCACAGCATTCCTGTCTTTTTCCACCAGTTCATGAATTAGTTCCATACTGCGGCTGTACAGCTCTTCATAGCTTTCACCCTGCGGAACGCGGGCCTGTACAAAATCATCGGCCCATGTTTGCAGTTCTTCCCGCCCGATGGCGTCCCAGGCAAGCATCTCCCAGGCACCGAAATTCATTTCTTTCAGGCGGTCGTCAGCAGTAATTTCCTGGTTAAAGAGGGCTGAGGCCAGTTTGCTGCAGCGTTGTAACGGGCTGGTATACACGTCGAAATCGCCGGTGGGCAGTTTAGCTTTGACAGCAGCCACTTCCGTTTCAAAGGTGTCTGCCACATCGATGTCTGAAAAGCCGTAGCAGATACCGCTTTCGATGGCAGGCGTCGTATGTCTTATGAGGTATATTTCCATGCGAGAATACAAAAGCACAAATATATGACTGTTTCAGAAACTTGTTGGACAGCACCAAGGCAGTCGCCGGTATAGCCGCCGATCCACTTGGTCATGAGGCGCGCCATATACCAGCGTACAAGCATCAGTGCCGGCAGTATCAGCAGGAGGGCATAGTTGCCTGTAAAAGCGATCACGCCCAGCAGTGGAAATATGCCGAAGCTGGCTGCCAGCAGCAGATCGGGCAGACAGATGCCTTTGGATACCGGTTTCGCTTTACTGTCTTCATTTTCCCGTACATACTCATGGGTATAGATGATACTGACTGCTACAAACCGGCTCAGGGGCTGGGCTATGATGACGGCCAGCATTACCTTGTTGAGCGTCAGCGGAATCAGGCAGATGTATTTCATGGTCATGAGCAACAGCAGGCCCAGCATGCCATAGGTGCCGATACGGCTGTCTTTCATGATTTCCAGGATACGTTCTTTGGTCCATCCGCCACCAAAGCCATCGCACATATCGGCAAAACCATCTTCATGGAAGGCGCCGGTTACCCAGATGCTGAGGATAATAGATAACAGAATGGCTACCAGCCTGGGAGCGATATCACCGAAAATATACAGTACGGAAAGCATAATACCACCTGTTATCCAGCCTATCAACGGCAGATAACGGGTGGCTTTATTGAGCATATCTGGATGGTAGTCCGTATTAACGTTAACGGGTATACGTGTATAAAACATGATAGCGGTGAGCAATAGCTGCCACTGTTTTCTCATATTGTGCGGTTTGATACTTGCGCGCTGTTGAAGCTGGCCATTTCATTGAGGAACAGCACGGCGCTTTGAATTACGGGAATAGCCATGGCTGCGCCGGTACCTTCTCCGAGGCGCATGTCCAGCTGCATAACAGGCTTTACGCCAAGGTACTGCAGCATCGCTTTGTGGCCTTTTTCTTCTGAGCAATGCGCAAATACGCAATAGTCTTTCACGGCAGGCTGCATGGCTGCAGCTGCCAGCAGGGCAGCGGTGACAATAAACCCGTCTATCACTACAATCATGTTCAGGGCGGCAGCCTGAAGGATGGCACCGGTAATCATCGCTATTTCAAAACCACCGAAGGTGGCCAGTGCCTGCTCTGCGGTTTTGGGTTTTACGTGATGTGCCATTACCTGCTGCAATACTGCTATTTTCTGGGTCAGCTGCTGGGCGTTGGAGCCTGTGCCTATCCCTATGCAGTCAGCTACCGGGATGCCGGTAAAATAGCTCATCAGCAGGGCAGCAGAAGAGGTATTGCCTATGCCCATTTCTCCAAAGCCGATAGTATTGCAGCCAGCGTCATATGCCAGCTTTACTTCATCGGCGCCGGCCTGCATGGCCAGCCGGCACTGGTCCGGCGACATGGCCGGCCCATGGAGGTAGTTTTGTGTACCACGGGCTATTTTACGGTCTCTTAACAGCGGATGTGGTGGGAACTCATGGTTTACACCAGCATCTACTACTGTCAGCTTCAATTGGTGTTGTCTACAAAATACATTGATGGCTGCACCACCCTGCAGAAAGTTGTACACCATCTGGGCGGTAACGGCCTGCGGGAAAGGATTTACCAGTCCATCGGCTGCAATGCCATGGTCGCCCGCAAATACAATAATGGATGGGTTTTTCAATACAGGCGTAAGGCTGTTTTGTATCAGGCCAACCTGTAACGCCAGCTGCTCAAGTCTACCCAGTGAACCGGGTGGTTTTGTTTTCTGGTCTATCTTATCCTGTAATGCTGTTTTCAGCTCATTCGACAGTGGTGAGATGGTTATGTGCTGCATCGTATATTTATTTTTCCTGTTTTTTAATCACAACAGGGATCCCTGAAATCATGAGCACTACGGTATCGGCTATGCGTGCTATATATTGATTGGCCCAGCCCTGAAGGTCTGTAAACTTCCGTCCCACCGCAGTTTCGGCATGTACGCCCATGCCTATTTCATTGGTAACGATCAGGAAGTGGCCTTGTTGTTGTTGAAGGGCATCGATCTCCGCCTGCAGAGCTGCAAGCGTTTTGTCGGCATCATAATCGTGGAGCGTGAAAAAATTCGTCAGCCACAATGTAACGCAGTCCACCACAACGGTTTTACCCACAAGCGGAAGTTGGCTGACATACAGCTCTTCCTCATAGTTGGTCCATTGGGGGCCGCGTTCTGTTTTATGGCGTTGGATACGCTGTGCGAAATCCTCATCCCATACTTTGGCGGTGGCCACATATACCGGTTGTTGGCTCTCAGTAAGCGCCTGTTCCTGCGCATACCTGCTTTTACCGGACCTGGCGCCACCTGTCACCAGCGTAATCATATCTTTTCAAATTGCGATAACGGGTTGCGAATAACGCATGATCCTTGTTATTCGCAACCCGGGTGAATTTATTGTTTGTTGAACACCGGTATAGCAGGGAAGAAAAAGCCTTCATAAGGAATGCTTTTGATCGTAGCTGCTGAAGTGGCGTCATAGATAAACAGTGTGTTCTGTTTATAGTGATCCCCATAGCCCGGCTCAACAGCAGTGGCTACCAGGGTGTTGTTATTCGGATTATACCGGAAACCGGCGCCAATCAGCTCTCTGTTCGCTGGTAAAGTCACAAAAGGTGTTTGCAGGGAAGAAGGGTTGCCCGTTTGGTACTTGTAGATCTCTCTGCCACCAGCACCCCAGGCATTGATTTTAGCGATGAACACTGCGTTTTCAATAGAGGAAGCGCTGATCATAGTCGCGTTCCAGGCTCCCCAGGCACCGTTGAGCGTGAAAGGCACATTGATATTGGTAACGGTCAGTGTAGCCGGATTAATGGCAAACAGCTGCTGACCGGCTCCTGCCCAGATAGTACCGTCTGGTGTGCGGGCCAGTCCGATGTCTGCTTTTACCAGCGTGCTTACAATGCTGAAATCACTGGCGTTCAGCACTACGATACCATTGTTCTGAGACATGACAAACACATAATTGCCTTCTTTCAGCATAGTACCTACCTGACCGTCAATACCGGCTATTTTAGCCCCAACAGTCAGGGTTTGCAGGTTCAGCTGGTAGATGCCATTAACAGTAGAGATAAGGCCCAGATTAGGATTGATACCGCAGAAAGCCCGCCCGTCAGCAGGTAGCTGGGCTATACGACCTATTTCCTTCATGTTGTGTGCATCTGCTATGACCATCGGTCCTTGCTTGGACAACAGATAAATCCGGTTGTTGTAGATAGCACCGAACTCAGTGGTAGTACCCAGTGTCTTACCAGGATTCTCCCGCTGGAAGATGTTCTGATATACTGTATCATCTCCGTAACGGTAGAAGTTAACATCTCCGGGGCCATGGCCAAACCAGCCTTCGTTCACGATAAAGAAACCGTTGTCATATTTATCGGTAACCTTGATCCGGTAGAAGAAGGAAGTGAAACTGTTGCCGGAGCTTATCTTTAAGGAAATCGTATAGTCGCCGGAGGTAGTGGGAGTAAAGGTAAATGTAGAGTCGCTGCCAGAAGGTGCACCATTCACGAGCCACAGAAAAGTAGGGTTGCTGGCATCGGTCAGCTGGGGCCTTAACACTCGGGTATCACCAACAGCAATGGTATCTTTTCCGTCTTTCAGGCCAGGGCTGCTGATCACAGGAACAACAATTGCTGCAACATTCTCTTTGGTACAGGCTGAAAAAGTTAGCATTACAGCCGCTGCCAGTAGAAAGAGCTGCTGAAGTCGGAGAGTAAATCTTCGCATGGTAGGATTATTTGTTTATGTAAACATTTAGAGATTTAGCTATTGCTACAGCGCTGCCGATTATTAAAAACCAGCGTGCTCTGTAACAATAAGTAAATCTCTAAATAAAAAAATCAGAAAAATATCTTAGCGGGCCAGGTGCAGCTTGCGCTGTACCAGTGCAAAGCTACCGAAGAAGACTGCGCTGTATACCAGGGTTCCTACCAGGAAATACTGCATAAATGGTATGGCGAGAATATAGCATTTGGAGAGGCCTGCCAGGTCTTTGGTATAAGGCAAACCGGTAGTGATATCAGTGGAACCGCTCAGCCATACGCCGAAGTTGGAAACAGTGAAATGTACCAGTGCTGCTGCCACAGAAGCCAGGGCAATACGACCTGCGCTCATCTTGCGGATCATCAGCTGACCAACCAGTACGATAAACACAAAGCTGATGTAGTTAGCCATCCAGCCTTTGTATAACAGGCCTTGTGCATATTGGGGATGGAAAACCTGCATCAGTACCACATCACTCAAAAACAATGTCAGCAGCGGAAAAGCATATGATTTCCATTTTTCGGAGAAGGAAGCACCACCAAACAGGGCCATTGCTCCTACCGGAGTAAACATGGCGATCGGTTGGAGAGTAGACTGATCAGCTCCCAACATCACGCGTATAATACCAGCTGCCAGCATAAACAGCAACAGTATACCAAATCGGGGATTGAGATTCTTTAAAGACATTATGTTGGTTTTAATGTTTACAAATTTAAAGTGATACCGGCATTCCAGTTAAACCGGCGGGAATTATAGCCAAGGATATCAAAATACTGATAATCGGTGATATTTCTGAACCCGGCAAAAATTTTAAGCAAGTTACCAAATTTATACTCACCATAAAGGTCCAGTGTGTAATAATCACCCATCGGCTGTTTGGCCTGATAGCGTTCACCGGTATAACGGTAGGTAGCGCTGGCATACAAGGCTGGGGTTATCTGATAGCCCAATGTAGCGTTCACCGCATGTTTGGGAATCCGGTAAAGATTATACCAGGAAGTATCTTTTCCGTTCTGAACCGTTTTCAGACGGCCGTCAACGTAAGTGTAGTTCACATTCAGGTTCAGCTGCCGTGTGATATGCCAGCTCACCTCTGCCTCTGCACCATAAGCCTGCTGTTTGTCAGCATTGGCATAATGACTCAAACCGGAACTTTCCGTGTAAAAGATGATCAGGTCTTTTGTATTGCGGGCAAAGCCAGTCACCCGGAAATCCACCGCATTATGTGCTACAGAAGCCTGGTAGCCGGCTTCATAGCTGATAGTAGATTCCGGTTTCAGGTCCTTGTTGCCATAACCGGCAGCATACAACTGATACAGAGAAGGAATTCGGTAAGCAGATGATATATTAAGAAATATCTTATTGTTTTTGTTGATGAGATAGGAAGGATTAAAGGAGAATGTTTGATTGCTGCCATAGAGATTATGGTAGTTCAAACGGCCGCCGGCTTCCAGGTTGAAGCCCCCCAGATTATGCAGTAACATGGAAGCATATACGCTGGTCTGGCTGGCATGTGAACTGTCTTTCGCTAGCTCGGTGATATAAGGTGTTGCGCCGGGATAGTTGCCAAGGTACCAGTCGTACTGGTTCATATTGGCCCGGGTAAAGGCGCCACCGGCCACCACGCGGATGATATCGGTCGCATTCCAGTTCACATAAGACTCTACCTGATGGATGTTGGAAGAGAATGCTGACTGGTCGTATTTGCCAAACCCGTTGGCAGCCACATAACCGGAATCGTTCAGGATGTCCCTTTTGGTTTGCTGATAGCTGTACAGCACATGCCAGCTGCCTTTTCTGAACTGGTATTCGCTGCTGAAGCCATTGAGCAGGTATTTGAATTTGCCGGTATAGTCTTTATCATCGATGAAAGCGCCTTCATCGAGGTCGTGGTGGTAGTTGCTGTAATTAAACAGGTACTGGAGTCTCCACCGGGAAGTAGCCTGCAGACCTAATTTGGCAAATACGGTATGCTGCCGGAAGCCGTCTTTGTCGAAGCCGGCTTTGCCGGTGCTGTCGTAGGCGTCGGAGAAACCGGTAGCGTTTTCATATTTGTAGCCCAGCAGGTAGGAGAATTTGCCGGCATTGCCATATACGTTGGCGTTACCCTGAAAACTATTATAGCTGCCGTAGCTGGTGTTGGCAGAAACGCCGAATTTTTTTCCGTTGTTTTTTCGGGTGATGATGTTGATCACGCCGGCTACAGCGTTGGAGCCGTAGAGTGTAGACTGGCTGCCACGGAGTATTTCAATTCTTTCCACCTGTTCGGGAGAGATGAAGTTGAGATCAAACGTGTTGGCGATCTGGGAGGCATCGTTAACGGGCAGGCCGTCTATGAGTATGAGGGCGTTGCCGTTGGAGGCGCCGCGGATATATACTTCAGGGATGGTGCCCCGGTTGTTCTGAGCGCCGTTGATAGTGATGCCGGCTTGTTCGCTGAGGATCGCAGCGATGGTTCTGCCGCTGTTTTTCTCCAGGTATTCATGTGGGAGGATGGTGATCACCTTCCCGGTTTCGCTGGCTTTCTGTGGCCCTTTGGTGGCGGTCACGGAAACTTCGTTCAGCTGGCTGACCCTGTATAGGGAGTCCTGTGCAGCAGCGGAAACAGACAATAAAAGAAGTGGAAGTGTGTAAAGTTTCAGTTTCATCATGCGCGAAATTACGAATAAGAAAGGGCCGGATGGTTTATCATCCGGCCCTTTCTTTCAGTAAATATTGTTTATCATCCCGGCATCCTGGAAATGTATTTGTCCATTTCCTTGATCTGGTTGACGATTTGAGCGGTAGTAGGTTTCTGTGCTTTGGCTCTGCGGAAATATTCCTTGGCAGATTTGAAGTCGCGGCGGCTCATGGCAATGGATGCCAGTGTGAGCAGGGCAGCAGCGGTGTTTTCCTTATCGGGAAGGCCCATACGTACTGCTTTCTTCAGGTTCTGGTCTGCTGTTTTCAGATCATTTTTCTGGTAAGCGATGGTACCCAGCTGGAAGTACTGCATACCTTCATATTCCTTCATCGGGCTGCCGGACTGGATGCTTTGGCGGATGGTGCTTTCTGCTTTGTCCAGGTCGTTGCTGTACATGGCCATGTTACTTTGCATGAAGAAGTATACAGAACGGATTGGTTTATACAGCAGCTTAGGAAATTTCACCATATTCATCAGGGCAGTGGCGCGTTCGATATCACCAGCTTCTACTGCTTCCTGTACCAGCCGCATTGGCCCAAACAGAAGATGGGTCGCAATACAGATAGCAGCGAGCAGCAATACGAGGGTAGCTTCCCACCATCCCACAGTAACTCCGAGTACAATACCGGCCACCAATAACACGATCCCGATGGGGAAACGATATAAGATAAAAAAGTTAAATGCTTTCATGAAAAAACTGTTCGTAAATCACTAGGTTCTAATAGCGGGGGCAAAGATAAATAAAAAAAACACCTCATGGGTTTAATACTTCGCTTTTGGCCAGGGCCGCTTTCGGTTTTTTCAGATTAGCCGCTACAATGGCTGACAGGATGATCAATACCCCGGCTATTTGCAGGGGCGTTACCTGTTCGTGCAGGACAATGGTTGCGGCAATGGTGGCCACTGGCAGTTCAGCCGCGCTGAGAATGGCGCCCAGAGCCACCCCTGTCTGAGGCATACCTTTGGAAAACAGAAAAGGCGGCAGTACGGTACCGAAGGTAGCCAGCGGCAGCCCCCACAGCCAGAGTGGCGGCGTAGTCAGACGTCCGTTCCACAGGTAAGTAGGAGGAAATATCAGGGTGATCAGCAGGAAGGCGCCCGTTACAATCCAGGCACTTTTCAGCACTGGCGTAAGCGTTTGACCCACCCGGCCACTCACCACAATAAAAGTGGTGTAAAAAATGGCTGCCAGCATACCAAAGCCAATGCCCCGCCAGTCGAGGTTAAGCCCGCGACTGTTGAATAGCCCGCCCGCCAGCAGGGTACCGGCCAGGATAAATACAACGGCCACCCATTGTATAGCACTGGGCCGCTTTTTATAAATCAGCCATTCGGCCAGCATACTCATCCAGGTAAACTGCATCAGCAGAATAATGGCAATACTGGCTGGAATATATTGTACGCTTTGGTAATATGTGATGCTCACCAATCCGGTTGAACTGCCCAGAATAAAAGAAGTCCGGACATCTTTGTTTTTAAGTCCGTAGGTAGTACGACCGGATAACAGATGGATACCCCACAATGCCAGCATCCCGAAGCCTGCCTGTATGCTGCACAGCTCGCCGAGGGTAAAGCCTTCGTGGTAGCCCAGTTTAACAATCGTTGATAATATTCCAAAGCTGATGGCGCCTGTGAGCACCAGCAGAATTCCTTTCCACATGTTGATAATTGTTTTTATTTTCTCCCAAAAACAAGGGGGGCGCAAAGTACGCAAAGTCTGTTAATTCTTTGCGAGCTCTGCGCCCTTTATCCTGTTTAAGGAACAAAATTATTTATGCTGCTGTTTTTCCAGATTTGGCAGGAACCCGGTAAGGAGTCCTATTAACGGCAGATAAGCACAGATCTGGTAAACATACTGTATACTGGTAGCGTCTGCCAGCTTGCCCAGCAGGGCAGAGCCAATACCACCCATACCAAAGGCCAGTCCAAAGAAAAGTCCTGCTATCATGCCCTCTTTGCCCGGTAACAGTTCCTGCGCATATACCAGAATGGCAGAAAATGCGGAAGACAGTATAACGCCAATGAATACACTCAGCACAGCAGTCCAGAATAAATTGGCATGTGGCAATAACAAGGAAAACGGCGCCACGCCCAGTATGGAAATCCAGATCACGTATTTACGGCCGATACGGTCGCCCACCGGACCACCGATAAAGGTGCCCGCGGCTACGGAAAACAGGAAGATGAACAGATATACCTGTGAACTTTGTACAGATATACCGAAACGGTCCATCAGGTAAAAGGTATAATAACTGGTCATGCTGGCCATGTAGAAGTATTTGGAGAAGATCAGTATCAGTAGTATGCTCAGTGAGATCACTACCGTGGTGGAAGGAAGCTGTTGCTGTTGACCGGGAAGCTTCATCGCCTTGGGTTTGGCCCGGTGCGTATTGACCTTATACCATTTACCCAGATAGATCATCACACCGATAGCCAGCAGCGCCACCAGGGAAAACCAGATAATATGGAACTGCCCCAGCGGTACAATGATCATGGCCGCCAGTAAAGGTCCCAGGGAACTGCCGGCATTGCCACCCAGCTGAAACAGGGACTGTGCCATGCCATGTTTACCTCCGGAGGCCATACGCGCCATACGGGAGGCTTCAGGATGAAATACAGAAGAACCGATGCCTATCAGCGCTACTGATACCAGCACCATAGGCAGGGAATGGGCAAAAGACAGACTTACCAGTCCTATCAATGTAAAGGCCATGCCTATAGCCAGCGAGAAGGGCTGTGGTCTTTTGTCGGTATACATACCTACCAACGGTTGCAGTATAGAAGCAGACATCTGGAAGGTCAGCGTGATCAGCCCTACCTGTGTAAAGTTGAGATTGAGCGATTCCCTTACCAGCGGATACATGGCCGGTATCAGAGATTGCAGGGTGTCATTCAGGAAGTGGGTGAAGCTGAGTGCTATCAGAATGGAAAAGACGGTCTGCTGGGCAGCTTGTTGCGCTACGTTTTGGGGCGCTTGTTGAGTGAGTGTTGCCATTGTTAAACTCGTTTAAGGTCAGATCATCTGATGTTTAAGGTTAAAAAAATTTATTTGATATGGCTACTGATCTTCGTTGCCCAGTGCAGCGCTTTTGACGGATCCTTGTCAACAATGCTTTGCAGCAATGCATCATGGAGTGACTGTGACTCAATAAAAGAATCCGTATTGCCATAGCGCAGGATAAAGGATTCTTTCAGGTGGGTGGCCACAGTCTTGTAAAGGTCCAGCATGATTTCATTTTTGGACGCCTCTGCAATAGCCGTATGGAAGTTGATGTCTGCCTGTATGCAGGCCTCCAGCTCGTTGGCGGTAGCATGTGTGAACCGCTTTTTCAGAAAGCTTTTCATCTTCTCAATATCTTTATTGGTCCGATGTATGGCCGCCCTTTCGGCGATTTTTACTTCCAGTAAAAGCCGTACTTCATTCAGTTCTTCAAAATCCGCCCGCTGCACGCGCTGGGAGAAAGGTTCTCCCACACCGATCTGTGATATCACAAAAGTACCTACGCCCTGTTGTACCCGTACCAGCCCTCTGTTGGCCAGGCATTTCACCGCCTCGCGTACGCTGGAACGACCCACGCCAAACTGTTGCATCAGCTCCGGTTCTGTAGGCAGCTGCTGCCCTGTGGTATACTTACCCGTTAGGATCAGTTCCTGCAATCTGGCAGCTACTTCTTCAGCCAGACTTTGACGTTTTAAAGGTTGCGGTGTTATCATCATATCATCAGATGTTTGCAAAGGTAAGGAAAGATTTTGAATTTTTTTGAATTTTTGACGTTAGACCTGAACGGGGACACCTACACGGTTTTTACGAACTTTGTCTTTTTGATATTGGAATTTGACTGTATATTGATGCAGTGAGATACCGGTAAAATTCCGAATAACCCATGAATGTTTTGCACGAATGGCCTTCCTGGTTGCTGTGGATATTTTTCCTGGCAGAAAACGCACTGATTGTGCTCATAGTACTGGTATGGGGCAATATCCTGCTACGCCGTTCCCGTAAAGAAATATTCAACTACAGCCGGCAACAATGGCGTGTCTGTCTGCTCACCACGCTGCTCAATGCGCTCGTCACCTTTACCGGGTTTCTTTTGTGGAAACATGGTTATATCCGTATCAACGCAGCCGTATCCTGGCGTATCCTCACAGACGCCCTGGCGTATTTCCTGGCCATGGACCTGTTGATGTATGGTTTCCATTATATCATCCACAAAACCTTTCTATATCGTCCGCTGCATCGCCTGCACCACGAAGCAACCGATCCGGTACCCATCGACCTTTTTGTGCTGCATCCGCTCGAAACCATCAGCTTCGGCGCTTTATTACTGATAATACTCTTACCGTTCAACTCCAATATCTACGGTCTTCTTATATACCACATTGCCAATGTGATATTTGGTATGACCGGCCATCTGGGTGTGGAGCCTATGCCCGAAAACATAAGGCAGTGGCCGCTAATGAAATACCTGGGTACATCTACGTTTCATCATGATCACCATCGGCATGAAGACTATAACTTCGGCTTTTATACTACTATCTGGGACCGTTTATTCGGGACACTGAAACGGTAACCAGTTACGGATAACAGCCCGAAAGGCCGACCAGTACATTTGACCACTCATATAACCTGCTTCCGATAACCAAATTAATGTACTATTTTGGCCAGATTCATTTTTTCAGACTAATTGCTTTATGAGAAAACTAGTACTAACACTTTCGGTGTTCATCACCTTCCGTGCTTATGCACAGGAGGCGCTGAAATATCAGACGCCTGCTCAAAGTATTATGGAGCTGGCTATGGCTGCGCCATCGCCTTCAGTAACGTTCAGCAGCAAAGGTGATCGGATGCTGATTATGGACCGTACGGGCTTTCCTACTATTGAGGAACTGTCACAGCCGGAATATCGTCTTGCCGGCCTCCGTATCAATCCGGCCAACTTCGGCCCGAGCCGAGCCAGCTATGTAACCGGTATCCGTATCAAAGATGTCAACAACCTGAAAGAGCAAGCCGTAACCGGCCTGCCAGCTAATGCACGCATCGCTAATGTAACCTGGTCGCCGCTAAGGAAAAGTATAGCCTTCACCGTGACTACCAACAACAGCATCACCCTGTGGAAAGCTGACGCAACCACCGGCGTGGCCAAACAAATGAGCGCCCGCCGTCTCAACGACACGTTTGATGGTGCTTTCCGCTGGATTGATGAAGACCGCATCCTCGTGCTGTCTGTACCATCCACCATCAGTGCTGCCCCGGAGAAACCACTGGCACCTGAAGGCCCTACTGTACAACAGACTTCCGGTAAAGCCGCTCCCGCAGCTACTTTCCAGGATATGCTGAAGAATCCCTATGATGAAAAACTGTTCGACTACTATTTCCAGTCTGAACCAGTGATCATCAGTGTTGCCGGCGAAACAGTGATCGGCAAACCAGGTATCTATGAGAATATCAGCCCCTCACCAGACAACCAATATCTGCTGGTAAAACAACTGAGCCGCCCTTATTCTTACCTGGTAGGCGCTGGTCGTTTCCCTACAGAAACCAGTATCTGGAATCTGAAAGGAGAAAATATCAAACTGCTCTCTAAAAATCCGCTGGATGAAGTAAGACCTAAAGGCTTCGATGCCACCAGCAACTATCCCCGCAGTTATGCATGGCGCAACGATGCTCCAGCTACAGTGTTCTGGGTGCAGGCCCTCGACGGCGGTGATCCTAAAAAAGAAGTGCCTTTCCGTGATGTGGTGAACACACTGGAAGCTCCGTTCACCGGTACACCTGCAGAACTGGTGAAAACCGTGGACCGCTTCAGCCACGTAAACTGGGGTAATCAACAGCTTGCCCTCGTATCAGAAGGCAACAGTTCCAAACAAACAATGAAGGTAAGCCGCATCGATCCGTCTCATCCCGAACAAAAGCCGGTGACTGTCATCGACCGCTCTGAGAATGATCGCTACAACGATCCTGGAGAGCCGGTAATGGTAAAAAATCAATATGACAGATCGGTATTATATATTTCTCCGGCTAACGAACTGCTGATGACAGCGCCCGGTGCTTCTCCGGAAGGTGACCGCCCGTTCCTGTCTACTTTCAGCCTGAAAAACGGCAAACAAACCATCGTATGGCGCTCCAAAGCTCCATATTATGAACAGGTGACACAGGTGATAGATCCGGCTAAACTAACCTTTGTAGTAGCCCGCGAATCCGCTACTACACCGATAAACTACTACCTGGAAGGCGGAAAGAAAAAAACAGGCACAGCACTGACCGCTTTCCCGCACCCGCAGCCACAGCTGCAAGGTGTGCAGAAACAACTACTCAAATACAAACGTAAAGATGGCGTAGATCTCACTGCTATGCTGTACCTGCCCAAAGGTTACGATCCGGCTAAAGATGGCCGTCTGCCGGTGCTGATGTGGGCTTATCCGCGTGAGTACAAGTCTGCCAGCGATGCTGCCCAGGTAAGGGGCTCTGCGTATAAGTTCCCCCGTGTGACTTATGGTTCTCCTATCTTCTGGGTAACCCGCGGTTTTGCCGTGATGGACGCCACCGAAATGCCTATCGTAGGGGAAGGGGATAAAGAACCCAACGACACCTTTGTGGATCAACTCGTGATGAATGCTGAGGCTGCCGTGGATAAAATCACCGGCATGGGCATCGGTGATAAAAACCGCATCGCTGTTGGTGGTCATTCTTATGGTGCATTTATGACTGCCAATCTGCTGTCTCATACCAACCTGTTCAAAGCCGGTATCGCACGTAGCGGAGCTTACAACCGTACCCTCACACCATTTGGTTTCCAGAACGAACAACGTACCTACTGGCAGGTACCCGACGTATACTACAAGATGTCACCTTTCTCTTATGCCGACAAGATCAAAACACCGATCCTGCTCATCCATGGTGAAGCCGACAACAACTCCGGTACTTTCCCCATCCAGAGTGAAAGACTGTACAATGCTATCAAAGGCAACGGCGGTACAGCCAGACTGGTATTTCTCCCGCAGGAAAGCCACGGTTATGCTGCTAAGGAAAGCATCCTCCACATGCTGTGGGAAATGGATAACTGGCTGATAAAGTATGTTAAGCAATAACAACTGTGATTGATGTGATTTTTCTGATGCTCCTGATGATAGAAGCGAAGAACCCATTAGCAATAACGCTAATGGGTTCTTCGCTTTTTATCATCGATATTATTCTTCGTCCATCAGGAGAATCAGAGGTATCATAATGAATCATCGTTGAAAAGTACCATTCAAGCACCATTTAACACAATCAACTTCCCATACCGCCCCGTACCTTTGTAATATCATGTCAAAGGCACATATCCATACATATGACATCTGTACGCTGGGAATGGGAAAACCGGCTTCTGAGAACATCCAGGTGATACGATTTACTGATTACCTGGCTGCACATAAGGATATCAGATTTCCTCACCGGCACTCTTTTTACCACCTGGCATTTTTTACAAAAGGTAAAGGTGCTCATACGATAGATTTTGAGCGTTTTCCGGTACAGGCGGGTCAGCTGTATTTTATGATACCTGGTCAGGTACACAGCTGGTTTTTTGAAGGTCAGGTAGAAGGGTATGTAGTGAATGTGGCTGCCAGCTTTTTCAATTCTTTTCTGCAGGATGCAGGCTATGTAGAACGTTTCCCGTTCTTCAGTGGTGCGAGTGCGGAAGGGGTGGTGATGCTGCCCGCGGAAGCCAGCACAGAAGTAGAGGTGTTGTTTGAAAAGATGTTGCTGGAGATAGAAGCTACAGAAGCGTACAGCTATGATATGCTGAGATTGCTGCTGCTGGAAATGTTTGTGAAAGTAAGCCGGGTAACCCGGAAAAGCGATACCAGGCAAGAGCCACCGTATAACTATGTATTGCTGAGTAATTTCCGCAAACTGGTGGAACAGCATTATATGCAGATGCGGTTGCCCAAAGAATATGCAGCAATGTTATATGTGACACCTAATTATCTCAATGCTTTCTGCCGTCATATGCTGGGGAAATCGGCCGGTGAAATTATCCGTGACCGGGTGATCCTGGAGGCAAAAAGACTGTTGATAAATGCTGATACAAGCATTGCTACTATTGCCTATCAGCTGAACTTTGCTGACAATTCCTACTTCACGAAGTTCTTCAAAAAATATGAAGGGATGACCCCGGAAGAATTTCGGAAAAATATTTCCTGACATTAAAAGCTTCAATATATGTGTGCAGATAAAAAACACGAGAAACCGAATATCTTCAAAAGCGTATTTACCAATAAATGCGCACGTTGCCGGAGAGGTTCCATTTTCACCAATAAAAACCCCTATAATCTTAAAAACTGTATGAAAATGCCGGACAACTGCCCTGAGTGCGGACAGCCGGTAGAAGTGGAAGTAGGTTTCTATTACGGTACCGGATATGTTAGTTATGCTTTGTCTGTAGCGGTATGTGTAGCCAGTCTGATAGCCTGGTGGCTGTTTATCGGCTTCTCTATCTATGATAACAGTATTTACTGGTGGCTGGGCTTTAACGGCCTGCTGCTGCTGACCCTTCAGCCCTTGCTGATGCGCTGGTCCAGGACCATCTGGATGGCTTTCTTTGTAAGGTATGATGAAGACTGGCAACAGGGACCTCCTGAAGGCACAGGAAGGGTTAATACTACCTTTAAAGGTGCGATATAACAAAAGAAAGTAGGATTGAGTATAACGAATGAAAAAACGATGGCCCGGGTATTTTTGCCCGGGTCTTCGTTTTTTTTTGTTATATTAGAAGTACTATTTGACCCCATATCTGCGCTTGGTTTTTTACTAACAGCAATGCTTACACGATGATACTTCCCCGGCGGTTTGTTATCTTGTTATACCTGTTGTGCTGGACGTGTTTTAACAATCTGCTGATGGCACAGGACAGCACTTTACCGGCGCTGCCTGCAGTCTGGAGCTTACAGGACTGTCTGGATTACGCTATGAAAAATAACATCCAGCTGAACAGCCTCCGGTTGAGCCGGCTGAGCAGTGAACAGGACCTGCTGTTGTCAAAGGCTGCCCGGTTGCCTAACCTCACCGGATCAGCTTCCCAAAACCTGAATGGCTCCAAAAGCATTACACCCTCCGGCAGCAGGCCTTATGAACTGGCCTTTTCAGGCAATTATTCCGTTAACTCCGGTGTAACTATCTACCAGGGTGGATTTCTCAACTATGATATCAAACAGAAGGACCTGCTCTTACAGGTCAGCGGCCTTAACATCGCGCAGGAAGTCAACAATATCACCATTCAGCTTACACAGGCTTATCTCAATATCCTGCTGACCAGGGAGAACATCGTATATGTGAAAGATGTAGTTACTACTTCCGAAGCCCAGGTAAAACAAGCCCAGCAACAATATGATGTTGGTAGCATCGCCCTGGTGAATCTGGTATCGCTGCAGTCACAACTGGCAGCCGACCGCTACAATCTCGTCACTGCCGAAAATCAGGAACGGATCAATAAACTGGTACTGAAACAGCTGCTGCAATTGCCCAGCAGCTACGACTTCAATATCTATTCCCCCGATACGCTGGTATCCAGCCATTATGTGGCACCCCTGAAGGACGCACAAGACACCGCACTGGCCACCAGACCGGAAGTGAAAAGTGCTGAACTGGGCATCAACGTATCCGAGCTGGACCTGGCCAAAGCCCGCACGGGATACAAGCCTACATTAACAGCCGGAGGAGCACTTGGTAGCTCTTATCTCAGGGATCCGAGTAATAATTTCTTTAAACAGCTGGACAACAACTTCTATCAGCAGATAGGGCTTTCCCTCTCTGTTCCGATATTTACCCGGAGAGCCGTTAAAACAGCCGTGGAAAAGTCCAAAATAGAAATAGACCAGTCGAAGCTAACCCTCAAAGATACCCGGACCAACCTCTCCCAAACCGTTGAACAGTCTTATATCGGAGTCATAAATGCGCAAGGACAGTATGATGCATCCGTAGAACAACTGCGTTTCGCATCTGAGAGCTACCGTATTGCCTCCGAACAGCTGAGAGTAGGAGTGGCCAATATCGTGACTTTCCTTCAACAGAAAAATCTTTACATACAGGCATTTCAGGCTTATATACAGGCTAAATACAATGCTGCACTGACAATCAGGATATATGATTTTTACAGGGGCATCCCTGTAAAACTATAAATGCAATGAAGTATGAAAAAGTATAAACGGGTCATTATCGTAGCGGCTGTTTTGCTGATCGCGCTGATCATCTGGTTCCTTTTTATCAGAAAGAAGCACCAGCAGATTAGTTTTGAGACCGTCCAGCCTGCGTATGGCCATATAGCCACCACCGTTACTGCCACCGGTACTATCCAGCCCGTAGATACTGTGGCTGTGGGTGCCCAGGTATCCGGTACGCTTAAATATCTGTATGTGGACTATAACTCCAAGGTTAAAAAAGGGCAGAAGCTGGGAGAACTGGACAAGGTGCTGTTTCAGGCGCCGGTAGACCAGTTCAGGGCCAACCTGCTGGTGGCACAAACCAACCTGGACTATCAGATCAATAATTTCCACCGCCAGGACCTGCTCTATAAAACCGGCGCCATCAGTAAAGCTGATTATGATATCGCTACCAATCAGATCGGGCAGGCCAGGGCTAACGTAGCCAGCGTAAATGCCCAATTGACATCTGCACTCAAAAACCTTTCCTTCACCGATATCATTTCCCCGATAGATGGCGTAGTACTTAATCGCAATGTCAGCGTAGGACAAACCGTCGCTGCCAGTTTCAACACACCTACCCTGTTTGTGATTGCGCGGGATATCACCAAAATGCAGGTAGAAGCCAGCGTAGACGAAGCAGATATCGGTAACGTAAAGGACTCACAGCGTGTAACCTTTACCGTGGATGCTTACCTGCAGGATGTATTCGCCGGCAGGGTCCAGGAAATAAGACTGCAGCCTTCGGTGTCATCCAATGTGGTGACGTATAATACGATCATCAATGCATCCAACGAATCGATGAAGCTGAAGCCGGGCATGACGGCCAATGTAACCATCTATACTGCTGAGAAAGACAGTGCTTTGCTATTACCGGTTAAGGCGCTGAAATTCCGGCCGGATTCAACAATGCTGAAAGATTATGTGATTGTGAGTGCAGTAGGAAGAGGCTCCCGGCACAGAACAGATACCACAGGAGGGGCTGCAAACACTGCGCGTGCCGGAACATCCAACTTTGTATGGCTGCTGAAAGGCGATACGCTGCTGCAGAAACATATTCGCACCGGATTGAATGATAATACACAGATAGAAGTTATTTCAGGGCTTACACCCAGCGATGTAGTGATAACGGCCATCAACGGCAACACCGGGCCGGTAGCTGCATCCGGAGCTAAAAGTCCGTTTTTGCCCAGAATGGGGGGAGGGCGCAAACGATGAACAACAAAATTCTCGAATTAAATCAGATCAGGCGTGATTTTGTGATGGGCACCGAAACAGTACATGCCCTCAAAGGGGTTTCATTTGAAGTACATGCCGGTGAATTCCTCACCATCATGGGTAGCAGTGGCTCAGGTAAAACCACATTGCTCAATCTCCTCGGCTGCCTCGATAAACCCACGTCCGGCAACTACCTGCTCGATGGTACGGATGTGAGCGCCCTCTCCCGTAATGAGCTGGCAAGAGTACGCAACCGGAAAATTGGTTTTGTATTCCAGGCTTATAACCTGCTGCCCCGGACTTCTGCATTGGAAAATGTGGAACTGCCTTTGTTCTACAATCCTTCCCTGACGGTACGGGAAAGAAGAGATAAAGCGCTCAGCGCACTGGAAGCAGTGAAGCTGGCAGACCGGCTGGACCATACGCCCAGCCAGCTCTCCGGCGGTCAGCAACAACGGGTGGCCATCGCCAGGGCGCTGGTAAACCAGCCGGTGATGATCCTGGCAGATGAAGCTACCGGTAACCTCGACACCCGTACCTCCTATGAGATCATGTCGCTTATGCAGGATCTTAACAAAGAGGGGAAAACCATTGTCTTTGTTACCCATGAACCTGACATCGCTGCCTTCAGCAGGAGAACGGTCACGCTGCGCGATGGCAAAGTAGTAAAAGATACGATCAACGAAAACGTACGCTCGGCGAGGGAAGCACTGGACGCCCTTCCTCCGGCAGAAGACTATTAATTCACCACCATGAGTGTAATTAACCTCATACGAATTGCATTCAAGGCTTTGCAGCGTAATAAGCTGCGGGCTTTCCTGACTATGCTCGGCATTATCATCGGCGTAGCCGCTGTGATAGCCATGGTGGCCATCGGAGAAGGATCAAAGGAAAGCATACAAACGCAGCTCAGTGCCATGGGGTCCAACATGATCACCGTATTGCCCAGTAGCAACGTGACCGGAGGAGTACGTATCGAAGGCGCCAGTTTTCAGACACTCACCATCGTGGATGTAAAAGCTATACAGAAAAATGCGGAACATGTCACTGCCGTATCGCCGGTGTCTTCCACCAAAGGACAGGCTATCTACGGTGCCCTCAACTGGCCTACCACCCTGCAGGGCGTGGCGCCATCCTACTTCGATATCCGTAAGCTGGATATTGCCGATGGCGTCAGCTTTTCCGATGCCGATGTGACCACGGCTGCCAAAGTATGTGTGCTCGGACAAACCGTGATCAACAATCTGTTTCCCAGTGGAGAAAGCCCCGTAGGCAAGGTCATACGCCTCAACTCCATCCCGCTGCAGGTGATAGGCACGCTGGTTCCCAAAGGACAAAGCTCTTTCGGGCAAGACCAGGACGATATCATTCTTACGCCCTATACCACCGTACAAAAGCGTATCCTCGCCACTATCTATTTTCAGAGCATCTATGCTTCTGCGGTTAGTGAAGGCGCTTCTGCACAGGCTACCGATGAAATCACAGCGATATTGCGGGAAACACACCGGCTGCGCCCCAGCGATGATAACAACTTCCAGGTAAGGACTATGGAAGAACTGATTAAAACCCTCAGCTCCACCAGCAGCCTGCTAACAATACTGCTCACCGCTATCGCCGGCATCTCCCTGGTTATTGGTGGTATTGGTATCATGAATATTATGTACGTGTCTGTTACAGAACGCACCCGGGAAATAGGGCTGCGTATGTCTATTGGCGCCCGTGGTATCGATATCCTGTTGCAGTTTCTGGTGGAAGCGATCATTATCAGTGTAACCGGTGGCGTTATAGGGGTGATACTGGGTATCACCGCTGCTCAGGTGATTACGCTTACATTGGGATGGCCAACGATAGTATCGGAATCATCTATCATGTTATCGTTCCTGGTATGTGCATTGACCGGCGTTTTCTTTGGATATTATCCCGCGCAGGCAGCTTCCCGCCTCGATCCGATAGAGGCGTTGCGGTATGAGTAATACAAAGCCTTGATAATTTTGATGATGGTTGCAGGGCAACAAAAAAGCCGGCAGGTAAAACACCTGGCGGCTCATGAGAATGCGATTAAAAACTTGCAACCTATTCCTTCTTATCATGGATCTGAGATGGCTTCAGGTATATTTTTTTACCCTTATCGTTAACTATAAATTTCCGGTCTTTTTTGTCGATGTATACTGGTTGTCCATTTGGACCTTCCTTCCCTTTGTATGTTTTGTCGGTAAGGGTGGATGCGCCTTTTACGGCTATAGAAGCGGTTTTGTTACCTATCTTTTTAGGAAGACTATCTATTTTGTGTTGTGCAAATACTGCCTGTGCCGGTAATGTGGCTATTGCGCCAAAGGCTACTGCAAATAACATGGCGGAAATGCTTTTGGGAGCTCTCATAACTGTATGATTTTTAAGTTAACATTATGATAGTAGCTGATCCAATTTTGATGCCATTCCTGAAATGCTGATTTGATACTGTTGAAAAACACTATCTTACAAATGACTGTTTTTTTTCTGGCAAGAACTGGCGGGGATTTTCCCGCAAAATGGTATCAGTCATATTTAGTAGATTTAAGAATAATAACCTGTGTCTATGAAGTACGCCAAAGGTCTGTTCCTGTCTGTTCCTACGCCTTGCAGTGAGAATTGGGATGAGATGACTCATACTGCTGCGGGTAAACACTGTAGTCAATGTGCTAAAACGGTAATAGATTTTTCTTCCATGTCGGATGCTGAGATACTGGAGTTGCTTCGTAACAGCAATGGGGAGGTGTGTGGTCATTTTCAGCATTCACAGTTGAATAGATTGATTGCACCACCACCGGCATCCCGAAGCAATTTTTTGCCTGCACTGCTGCTCACAGCGGGGATGATCACCGGTATTGCCAATCAGGGTTATGCAGAAGCAAGAACACTGGAAGAGGTGGAAATGCAGCTGACAGCACCGCCGGAGTTGTTGCCGGAGGATACTACTAAGTCTTCCCTTAAATCCTATAACCTGCCGGAAGTGGTTGTGACGAGCTTTGCAAGCCGGCTCTCCAACTCTGCACATACAGGAATGGTCGTCATTGTAGGCGCAACAATAGCAACAGTTCAACAGCGCGATGACTGCAGTTTGCTCAAACATCCTGAAGGAAAGCCTGTCGATCCCGTCTACCCTACAGATAATGAACGGCAGAAAAGCAAAAAACGCCGTTGGTTTTTTAAATAAAATAACCCTCCGGAAGGCCCGTTTTTCCAGAGGGTTGTGGCTGTCAGCTTTCTCTTTGAAAGTAGCCAGCAGACATTATTGTAACAGGTTTGTTTTTCTTCTTCCCGAGGCTGTTAGTTTCCCCAGAAATGATCCTCCTGAGCGAGGTCCGCAGCATATACTTTCGCGGCAACTATCTGTCCGTCTTTTACCGTGTATACGTCAACGTTATCTGTATCCAGTGTCGCGCCTGGTCTGGAAGCTTTCCAGTGTAACAGTACTGCTGCCTGGTCGCCATTGACAGTGATAGATTTGATGTCTGTCAGTGCCATCGTATTTTGAGATACTTCAAACATGCCACCTACCATCTGGAATACTTCTCCGCTGGATTTTTTAGTACCAGAGAAGCGGCTGTTGCCGGGTTGTTCCCAGGTAATATCGGGGTGGAGCAATGCGCCAAGTTTTTCGAGATTTACCTGTTGTACTGCGGTAACGAAATCTTTTACTACTGCTAAAGTTTGATTTTCCATGATTGTATGTTTTTTGTTTTTGTTTTGTTTGTTTGTTGACACAAAGCTACTACCTGGAAGAAGGGTATTACTTATCATTACACGACAAACGATTACCATTTCACGACAGAATGTTTTTTATGCCATTACAGAAGAATAACTTTATCCTATGAAACAACTGGTATTAGCTATTATCGCCTACGCTGTGCAGCGTGATGTAGATGCGGCACAGCTCTGTAAGCAGGCAGGCATCGACCTGACGGCCCTTAAAAAAACAACAACCGCTCCCGTTACACAACATCAGCTGGATATGCTATGGCTGCATGCTGCCCGTCTTACCAACGACCCGTTGTTTGGACTGCATTTTGCGGCATCAGTGCAGCCTGCAGCCCTGGGGGTAGTGGGAGAGATCATACAAACGAGTGCCACAGTGGGGGAAGCGCTTACCCACGCAGTAGCCCTTACACACCTGGTAACAGACCAGTGCCGGCTGGAAATAGTCCGGGGCAATAAAAACTTTACAGTGCGCTTTATTCCCGCAGCGGATCACGGTGACGGACCTACGATGGCTTTTCGTATGCTCATTGAGTTTCTGATGGTGCTTACGATTCATGAGTTGTCGGGGCTGTTGCTGGAAAAGATTGCACCGCAGGCAGTACGAATGCCTTATACAGTGCCTGATCCTGCTGCTTATGAACAAGCATTCCGCTGTAAACCGGTAAAACGTGCCGATGAATATACGCTTGTATTTGATGCCCGCTATTGGGATGAGCCAATACTAACAGCGAACTATGGGTTACAAAGCCTGTTATTGAAAAAAGTGAGCAGCTTATCACAGCCACAACCAGCCACCAATAATACTTTGCAGGTAAGAGTATACAACCATCTGCTGGCGAATTCTTATCTGGGCATTATCTCGCTGGAGGAGATGGCGGCTAATTTTAACCTGAGCCCGCGCAGTTTGCAACGCAAGCTGAAAGATGAAGGCGTTAAATACCAGGAAGTGGCGGATGCAGTGAGAAAGTCACTGGCCCTTTATTATATATCGTCGGGCAACTATCCTTTGAAAGATATTTCCTATATGCTGGGGTATAATGAGTTGAGTGCTTTCACCCGGGCGTTTAAACGTTGGACTGGCAGCAGTCCGGCCGGATATCAGTCATTGTAGTTGAAAGAGGTGCCTTTATGGACGATACCCCATTTCTTAACAAAAACGTAATCTCCTCTTTCTATAGCGTCGATATAGCCGGAAATCCATTCCCGGAAGGAGGATGCCACGATTTCCCGGTGATTATCATCATGCCATAGGGCGATAATCTGGCCGTGATGTCCTTCCGGGGCAGGGTCCAGATCAAGGCAAAGATGGTTGCCAAATCCATCGGAGGTAATGGGTATCCACAACGGATTCCACCAGCTGCTGCGAATGCCTGTGTCGGGTTCGGAGGCGATGGGGTGATCGTTGTAGGTAAAAGTGCCGGCATCCAGCAGGTCTTGCCAGTAATGCCAGTTGTCCGCGATATCTTCTACAGAGAGTAACAGGTCGCCGTCTACCAGTCCGGTCCTGGCTTTACGCTGACCATCATGGACCGCGTAAAATGCCTTAAAATCTGCCGGTAATGGCGAATCTATCAGCTTTTCCAAAGACTCTACTGCTTCGTATGTCACGCCAGGATTAAGGATATTCAGAAGTTTGGGGGCATGCTGGCGCATCCAGGTTTCCCATCGTATCCAGTATTCTTGCATATGGTTGTGGGTTTGTACCGACTATAAAGATGTAAAAAATTCACCATAAATAAAAGCGGTATTTCAGCAAAGTAATAAAGGACAGAACAGCTTCTTTTTCATCAAAATGATTTTCTGCTAAAAAGTTCTTCACGCTGTTTGTTGTCTGTGTCTTTGCGTGAAAGAAATACCTACTTTTGTAATAGCATCATTTAAACGTAAATAATCAACTATGGCACAGTTACCTAAATTTCTGATCGCAGACGATCCTGTTACAGATCCGGAAAATGAGTATATTTTTCATACCGAAAAACCCCGCTTCTTTGCCAAACGAGTGGAAGAAGACGAAGAAACTGCCTACATCGATATCGTTGAAGAGATCGATAATGTAGAGGAGTTCTACAAAAATGATCCGGACAAAAAGCAGGAACTGCTGGAACAGCTGGAAGACTGGTACTACTCCTACATGGAGTGGCTGGAAGAAGGCGAAACCGGTGAAGATGATGAAGAAGAGGAAGAATAGTAACTGCAAGTTATTTAAAAAGCGTCCGCAACTGCGGACGCTTTTTTTCTGCATATCAGTTGGGTTGCAACTGCAATTCCTTCCTGAAAGCAGATGGATTGACCCCTTTATATTTTTTAAACATCCTGTTGAGATGGCTTTCATCCGTAAAGCCCAGTTCATCCGCGATTTCTCCCACACGCATGCTGCTGTAACGCAGCCTTGTTTCCACCAGCTTCAGTTTGTATTGCATGATATACTGCTGTAGGCTGTCGCCGTTGTTGCGCTTGAAATATTCACTCAAATACGTAGGTGATATGTTGAAGTGCGCAGCAATCTGGTCTGCCTTTAACTTTTCCGGTGAATAAATATACTCATGGATATAGTGGAGAATATTTTGTGAAGCCTCTGTTTTACCAGGCTGGCGTGTTTGCTCAGGTAGCTGAAAAGAGATATTACGGGCCACAATGGTCAGGATAGTATTCACAATCTGTTGCGACAATGCCTTGTGATAAGGCTGCTGATTAATCAACTCCCGCATCAGCCCTTCTATCAGTGATTTTACCAGCGGTTTGTCACTTTTGTTTTTTAGAATACAACCCGGCAAATGATTGTTGTTCTGGAAGATGAACTCCAGTTGCTGAATCCAGTCTTTATGCTGATTTTTTAAGTAGACATCATTGAAGCGGATAAAGAAAAACTTCGTCGCATCCTTTACTTCAAACGAATGGCAGTCCTGTGGCATGACCAGAAACAGCTTGTCGGCACTATAGGGCAACTGGTTCTTGTTGACACACTGTACTCCACTGCCTTCTACAATATATACCAGCTCAAAAAAATTATGTTTATGCGCGTCTATCGGGCATTCTGTACACTCCCGGTATTCGATCTCGAAAGGTTGGTATAAATTTTCCTGTATCATCTTATGAAATTACTGAATGATCCTCTAATTGTACAAGTTTTTTTGCCTGAAGCGCCGGACCTTTGATATATAAAATTACACTAATGGAAAACAATACAATTGCATTTGTACTGACTCGCCTGGCCATAGCTGCCAGTATGTTCGGACATGGTCTGGTAAGACTTCCCAAGCTGAATGCCTTCAGCGACTGGATGGTAAAAAGCTTTGAAAAATCCATGCTGCCCGGCATATTGGTACTGCCTTTCAGTTATATATTACCGCTGGCGGAATTTGCCATCGGCCTGTTGCTGATACTGGGGCTGTTTACACGGACCTCCCTGATAGCAGGAGCTATAGTAATGATCATGCTCATCTTAGGTACCACCCTGATAGAAGACTGGGGTGCACTAGCTTCGCAGCTGATACACGCAGCCTTCTTTACAGTATTGCTGGTATTTGTACGCTATAATGGCTTTGCGCTCGATAATCTCGTCAGGAAGTAAGCTGCTGGTCCAGCATTCGCCGGAAGCCTTCAGCATCATCCAGTCGGAAAGCTATCTGCCTGACTGCTGGTTTGTGTTTAAATAAAAGATGAAGTGATAAGGGCTGTTTCAGCTCCAGCAAAAGATTACAGGGTTCAAATGCCTTTAACAGGGAGAAGTGTACCGTATGGCTGTCGGGCTTTGCCTTCCGGTAATCATGGATGGCGGCCATCTGCGCAAAAGGGATATAAACAGATGATACTATGCCATAACGCAGGTAGATACCTGTAGCATCTACCTGAACAGGCCGGGAGAGGACCGCCTTCAGATGTGCCACCAGAAAGACGATGGAATAGGCCCCTGCAGCCAGTAAAATACGGTCCAGGACCGGGTAATGAAGCCGGGAAACCAACAACCCCATACCGGCCATTTCCAGCAAAAACAGAAATATAAAAATGCCATAGACAGCTGCAAGCCCTTTTCGTGCATACCAGGAAGTAACAGGGGCGTTTTCCTCCTTTTTCCATTTAAAAAAAGCATAGTACATCAGCGTGCTTTCTGTTGCCAGCATCCGACTTATTTTCCCATTCGTGATCACCTGCTGCAGAGCCGGCAGTAACAGCTCCGGGAAGTCCTCACAGGGGCGGCTTTCCCGGAGCATCCTGTAGTGTTTTACAGTGCCATGTATCATAATGATGACCCGCAATAACAACAGGTCGGCCATCAGCCCGGACAAAACATTGTCTGTAAGCCGGTGCCCATGCCCTGTCAGCAGGAGAGACAGTAGTTTCAGCACACAGGCTGTGACAAAAAGAAGGCTTAACAGCCTCGTACGGGAAATACTTATTTTCATGGCGTATATGGGTTATTCATGGCCGGGGCGCATGATCTTCATCTCGTCGAGGTCCAGCTGCATCTCCTGACTGCGTATCACCTCATCGCTGAAAACATTGTGCCGCCGTAACTGGAACAGCTCTTTGCGCTGAAGTGCATAAATGTCTCTCAGTACCGCGTGATACAGATCTACTTCTGCTTTTTCAGTCTCACTACATTCGAGGGATTCCAGCCGCGCACCGGTGTTCTGGATATTATTTTCCAGATTTTTTTTGAGAGAGCCTATCAGTTCATTGTCAGTGGCTTCAAAAGCATATTTCTCTTCCAGTATGTTAAGTGCCACTTTCATTAGTGTAAGTTGTATTCCTGCTTCCTGTTGATCTGCTGGCGTAATGACATCAATTTCCCCTATTTTGATGATACGGATCAGCAGTGGAAGTGTGAGGCCCTGAAATACCAGCGTCACAAGTATTACAATAAAAGTGATGAACAAAATCAGATTACGATGAGGGAATAACAATGGCACAGATAAGGCAGAGGCCAGCGACACCACTCCCCGCATCCCGGCCCAACCTACTATCAATGGCCCTTTCCAGCCCGGATTAGGTTCCCGCTCCCGGATCTTTTTACTCAGCATCCGCGGAATAAAAGCACCCGGATACACCCACAGCAAACGAACAAGAATCGTGAGAAACGCGATGATCACACCGTATCTGATCGCATCTGCAATGGAATAATCTCCCAGTGAGTGAATGATGGTCGGCAGTTCCAATCCTATCAGTATAAAGATGATACCATTCAGTACAAAGATGAGAGTACTCCATACACCCAGCATTTGCATACGGGTAGCCCCATTGGGAAAGATGGCATGTGAGCGGTACGACAGGAATAAGCCGCCACTGACTACTGCCAACACACCGGAATAATGAAACTGCTCCGCTGCCAGGTACATGAAATAGGGTGTCATGACTGTCAGCGCAGAATCAATACTGGCCGTAGTAGGCAGCCAGCGATGTATATAATACATGATATGCGCTACTGCCAGCCCTATCACAATACCCATACCAGCGGAAAGAAAAAAGTCACCGATAGCCTTCTGCATCACAAACTGCCCTGTTATCACTGCTACCATGGCAAACCGAAATACAATCAAGCTGGATGCATCATTGATAAGACTTTCACCCTCCAGAACAGTAAGCACCCTTTTAGGCACTTTTAAATGTTTTAGTACTGAGGTAGCAGCCACCGAATCGGGGGGAGAAATAATGCCACCCAGCAAAAAGCCCAGTGCCAGCGTAAAGCCGGGTATCATACTCTTCGAAGTATAAGCCACAATACAGGAGGTGAAAATAACAGCCCCGAATGCCAGCATCATAATAGGTCTTTTCCATTTCCAGAAATCATTCCAGGAAGTATACCAGGCTGCTTCATACAACAAAGGCGGCAGGAAAATAAGGAAGATCATATCAGTGTCTATCTCTATATGCGGAAGTCCTGGTATAAAACCTATGCCCAGCCCCGCCAGCACAAGAAAAATAGGATAGGAGATCTTTAATCGCTGGCCCAGCATGACCAACATAAAAACAACAAATAATAAGGAAAGGATCAGTAACAGTGTATGGTGCATACCCGACAGTAAATTTGGTGTTAAATTAAGCATTAACCGACAAATTTTGTTGGGGTAGTATGCTGTATTATTTTATAGAATCACTGACATACCTGGCATACTTTTGTTTGATATACACATAGAGGTCATAATCATTGATATCTTTTATGAACTCATAAGATGGCTGGTATCTGGTCATGAACTGTGTAAGACTGTCGCCTTCCAGGCCGGTGAGCTTATTGATCAGCAGAGGATTAAATACACGCTGTACCTGGTTTTCCTTCTCTTTGGCCAACAGTATCTTTTTGAACTTGTCTTTCTTTTTGTTTTGTTTAAAAGAAACGGCTTTATACAGCTTGTTGATATTAACACCTACGAAAGGACCCACAGAACGAATGACTTCATTCCACCGGGGCCTCCGGAAATCAAATTCTTTACGAAACTCTTCGCGCAGGCGCAGAGAATCACGCAGGTAGTTGTAATGGATGATGCTGACTGATTTCAGTTCCAGGGGTTGTCGCTTAAGATGATGAATGAGCGCAGACCTATCTCTGGAAATGATGACCAATAAAGGCACATAGCCCAGTGCTTTTAATAACAGGGTATCGCCTTTGCGGGCGCTTATCTCATAAATGCCGTGGTCGTTGCTGACCGCGGATGCATTATTTCGTTTATTCAACACCGTTACACCGGTAATAGGTATGCTATCTTCCTGTGTAATTGTTCCCTGTACAACGCTCTGCGCATCTGCACTGTATAATAGCAGTAATAAGGGGCTTAATAGCAGGATGAATCTGAGTGCAGGCATCAGGGAAATATTAGATGCCGGTAAGATAAAAAGGCTTTCGTAAAGGAAAAGTTAATATTGCTGATACTACCATTCCTGCGGTGGTTGTACCCATTTTTTTCTGGTCAGCTTTAGCTGCAACTTTACTAGTGGAGATAACATGGTTTTGCATTTATTGATAAACCTTGCCGAGAGGTCTGCCCTGGAATAGAATGCGTGATAGATGGCGTCGTTGTAGGTAGTGCCTAGGCCAAACCTGTTGTGTTCCGGATGATGCAGGTACCATTTTTCTTCTTCGATTGCTGTGGGCCACCAGTATTTAACCTGGCCGCCCTGGTGTATGATCTGTTCCGTCAGGTTCTGGCCGGCATCCATGTCTTCGGTCATGTTCATGTTGGGATAACCCAGTTCTTTCAGATAAGCGGTGGAAATACCGAAAAAGAATGGGGATACGTACAGGTTTTGTGCATTACGCAGATGGTTGGCAGTTTGTGCTGCTCCCACGATGGTGCGGGGTTCGCTAAGATCGTTTAATAGCTGTGACAGCCATTCCTTACGAGTGGGAATGCAGTCGATATCAAAAAATATAAGATAGTCGGTATCTTTTTCCGTAGTACATACGTGGTTCAGAAAGTCGCCATGGCTAAAGGATTCTTCTGTAATATGATGAATGGGAATACCAAACCTCCGGAATACTGCTTTCTGGTATTTAGGTACTTCGGGGTTGACATTCTCTTTGTAGAATGAAAAGACTTTGAACTGTTGTGTTGTTGAATGGGACATATTACTGTTTGTTTAGAAATTTTTTGATAGATGTCCTGACAGGATCTGATTTTATGTTGAAGGGAGATAGGTAGAATAATACCAGCTGCTCTGTGGGCAGATGCCTGTCAGATAATCCTTTCCGGGCGAGGTAGATTCTGATGGGCGTAAGCAGCAACAGTCTCCATTTGTTTTTGTGTTTGGTTTTCCGACGAATGCTCAGGGCTTCATCATAGAGTGTCAATATTTGTGTGGCAGCTGCAATGCCTTCCATTAGCCTGTCGCGATAGCTGAGGGTTAGTCTTTCCTTTGGTATAAAATGAGCCAGTTTCAGGTCTTCGTTGTAGTACAGGCTGTAGCCCCATAGCAGCAAGCGTTTGCAGTATTCAAAGTCATCTCCGGTACTTAACTTTTCTCCGTTGCGGCCGTTGAGTAATGAAGGGTATCTTTCGTTGAATACGGAAAGGAATAATGATTTTCTGGTAACAAGGCCGGCCCCCAGCACAAAGCCACGATGAGATACGTCGCCGGATGTTTCGGCCGGAATACCGATTGCGTATTTATCCTTGAAGGTATCAAACCAGGAAGGGAAGCTGCTACAGTCGGAAACGGGGTGACATTGTCCGCCGGCAGCGCCGGCCATCTTTTGTTGTTTGAGTGTTTGCCATGCGTTGAATACATAGTTTTTGTCGAGCAGGTTGTCGTCGTCGCAGAAGAGCAGGCATTCATAACGGGCTTCCTGTGCTCCCTTTTTGCGGGCATGCATCTGTCCCGGCCGGGGTTCATCTACAATCCTGCATTGGGCATTGGGTGGATGGGCTTTGTTCCACCAGTCCAGGGCCAGACTGACGGTTTTGTCTGTAGAGGCATTGTTGACGAGGATGATCTCCCACAAAAAATCTGTCGGCACTTCCTGTGACTGCAGATGTCCTAAGGTGAGCGGTAGCCGTGCTGCACTGTTATAACAACAGATAATAACGGAAACGCCTATATGAAATTCTTGTTGAGACATGATTTCCTGTTTGAAATGTTATCCTACTTTGAGGTATCTGATGATGCTGCTGACGGGCAAGGGTACTGGTTTGTTTAATGCCGTATATACGCTGGCGTGCGTAGCGATATACTGTACCAGTTCAAACAGCCGGTGCGGATCGCTTGACCAGCGTGCTTTCCATAACTTCCCGATTGCTTTTCGGGAGAACCGGGAAGCAGACAGCAGCCGGGTACCGAGTAAATTGCGATGAGAAGGGAACACCTGCATGAGGCAGGTATCATAACACACAAACGTACCGTAAATGAGGCGTTGAAGATAGTGGCGGTTGGCCCTGCCGGCAGGGATGATATGAGTGAGTTTTAATGTCGGCGCCACACCGGCTGCATATCCATTACGGACGCACAGCAGTACCATCTGGGTGTCTTCTCCGCTGCTGAGTTGATTGCCCTTTCGGCCAGGCAATGTAAAGGTGCCTTTCCGGGCATGCTGAACATATTCTTTTAGCAGAAAGGTTTTGGTACATAGGCCGGTACCAAAAGGATAACACGATTGCCAGGCCGGTACTGCGGAGAAAGTCACGGTTGTTTCTGTCCGTTGCTGGAATGCCAGTCGTGCATAGTGCTCGATATTGCTTTCTATACCGTCTATAAAGTCTACCTGTACCTGTCCCGGGCCCCATGCGGCAACCTGTGGATACTTTTTAAACAACGAAGTCAGCTCCTGTAGATAGTGGCTGTCTGGTTCATTATCGTAATCGATGTAAACGATATGTTCCCCGCGGGCGGCTTCTATGGCGGCGACGCGGGCATGGCCTACTCCCTGTTCCTTTACCAGGAGGAGTTGCATGTTGGGGATACGTTGCAGAAAATCCTTTACATATGAAAGGCTGCTGAGTGGGATGGGACTGTTGTTGTCTACCAGCAGCACTTCTGTCTGCAACCCGTTCCGGTTGAGCAGTTGTACAGCCTGGAGGCAGCGTCGTAAAATTCGTTCATCGGGATCATAAGTACATATGACCAGTGAGTAGTCTATCATGCTATTTTTTTATCAGATGAAGTACTGCTCCTGGTTGGCGAAGGTTATGAGGCTGGCTGCCGGAAGTAGCTGCGGAGCCATCTTTTGAAGCGCCGTCTCCATACCCTGTTTTTGTGGTAAGTGCGCCACTTTCCTTCCAGGTCAAAATCCCTGTTCAGGAAAAAGTAGTCTGCCTGTTTTTCCGGTATAAAGTATGACGGATGTACGAGTGGGTTGTCTATAACGCCGGTAGGCAATGCTGCATGGTCTTTGGGGGCGTTATAGGTATGTGTGGCATCGGGCCTGAAGCCCAGGTTGCTGATAAGATTTACCTGTGGCGCGATACACAGCCCGTTTTGAAAGAAGGTGGTGAAGTTGAACTGGTAATCCCAGGAGTCAATCAGACCGGCTTTCAGTCTGCGGAAGATGTCTGTCCAGCCTTCTATCAGGAAGGGGTCTGTAAAAATATTGCCCAGCAGTCTGTTAACGGAGGGTTCATCGTATTCCGATAGCTCCATATCGTAATGTTGCCAGGCCCGGCGCCAGCTGGCCCAACCCCAGATATGGCTGTACTGGGAGAAATAATAGCTGGCTTCTCCCCATTTTCTGCCCATCTGAAGGTTGGTGCCGGTGATGTTCATAATGCGTGTATCGTATCGGTAGCGCTGTAGCAGCTGGTCACAAAACGGGAAAAAATCTGCCGAAGGCAAACAATCATCTTCCAGTATAATCCCTTCTTCCTCCTGCTCAAAAAACCAGGTGATCGCTTCTGCCACAGCTACCTTACAGCCTTTGTTGACCTCATTGAAACGTGTGCGCACAGAACAGTCCCAGTCGATCTGGTTGTAGATTTCCCGGGTGGCCTTACATAAGAGGCCATCCTTTTCCACACCTGGCCTGGGCCCATCTGCAGCGATATACAAGCGGGAGGGCCTGACAGCTTTCACCCGGTCAAATACCCGCCGGGCCACATCCGGCCGGTTGAATACCAGTAATAAAACAGGAGATTGCACTGTGTAATGCGCCATAGCAGGCAAATAATGGATAATAAATTTCTATGCTATAAGTAAATTTACCAAATTGCGTTATGGAAAACAAGCTAGGCATGCAGGAAACAAATAAACTGGTCAGTATTATCATCGCCACCTACAACTCGGAAAAATATATCCGCGAGTGTTTGTCGTCCATCCTTTCCCTGGGAGTCAATACCATCGAGGTAGTGATCGTGGATGGTGGAAGTACGGACCAGACCATCGATATCGTAAAAAGTTTCGATAGTCGTATGGTGTCCTGGAAAAGCAGCCCTGATAAAGGTATTTACGATGCCCTGAATAAAGGTGTGGAAAGGGCACGCGGCAAATGGCTTTATTTTATGGGTGCTGATGACCGCCTGCTGCCAGGTTTTGCAGAGATGATGCAATATCTGAAAGATGAACATACTGTGTACTATGGTAATACTACCGAATTTTTTGAGAAAGAAGGTCCGCAATACCTGCTGTTGAAAGGGGAATTCAACAACTACCGCCTGGCCAAGTTTTGTATGAATCATCAAACTATTCTGTATCCTGCCAATGTCTTCAAAAAATATCATTACAATCTGCGTTATAAAGTGTATGCCGACTATGCGCTGAACATCCAGGTGTGGGGCGATAAAACATTTACCAAGATTCATCTCCCTATCACTATTGCCCGGTACAATATGGATGGTTTCTCTTCACTCACGAAAGACAAGGATTTTGTATTTCAACAGGAGAAGTTTCAGCTGGTGAAAAGGAGCATGGGCTGGTTGATATACCTGCGGCTGTTGTCCAGAAAATACAAATACCAGCTGCGCGGAAAAAACTGGGAACAGTAATCGCAAAATCATATGCATCAGCGTTCGATGTAAGTTTTCCAGAAGCCCGGAAACTTAGACCAGGCATGGCATCCCAGCGGCAGCCGGTGATGGTTTAACTCATACAGCTCCGCTGCATTCACCTCAAATCCAAACCGGTAGGCCCTCTCCAGTGGCGCCACCCTGAAAGCAGGATATATAGCAGGAAACACCTGCGACCAGATAATATCTTCATTAAAGTCGAAGCCTTTGTAATAGTTTGTCAGATGATAATTGTAGATCAGCTCCCTGGTGCTGGCCGGTACCATCTTGCACAACCACGCAGCGTTTGACAAAAGAAAACGATATCCTTTCCATATTACCCGGTATTGCCGGAGCCGTTTCAAAGCCTTTCTGCCAATGCTAATATTGCGGATAGAAAACCCTGAATTGAGCATCTCCATAAAAGGTGCTCCGGGTGTGGCATTCATAAACCCTTCGAAGATGGGCGACCCGATAAAATCATAATCAAATCCGTGATGAGCAGCGATGTCGGAACTGAAGATGTACGCATCCAGCTCGTAGGTCATCATGAACTGATAATCCGAAAACAATGCATAGAAGGAGGGATTTACCTTCATCCTGTTGTAGTGAAGGATAGAAGAAAGCCATTCGGGTGCCACCGGTTGCAGTATCAGCTGTGGATGGATATGCTGATAGGATACAGTATCCATGCCGGCAGGGAAGACAAGAAAACAGTCATATGCTTTCAGGTGCCGGTAACAGGCTAGTAAAGAAACTTCTTCTTCTGCAGACATATAAGGCTGATGTACCGTGATGATCACGCACATGCTGTTGTGAACAGCCATGAGTTGCTGTTTTAGAGATTGATAAACGTAAGGTGTCTGACTAAAGCGGAAGGTTACGCGAAGTGAATAACAGGTGTAACAAACAAAGAGGGAAAGTGTTCAGTTATTATTGTCAACAGGTAATAGTCTGCCGTAAGCGGCCAGCACCCTGTTTACATTCCGTGCATGCTCAGAGCGTACTACCTCTACGCTTTGGTTTTTTACTCTGGCACTCAGCCGGATGATCTCATCATCGAGAATAAACAGCGCTATCTCTATTTTCAGCATGCGATCTTTTTGTGTGATGCCTTTGATATGATCATGCCGTGGACGGATAGTAAAATCATCCAATACAAACTGTTCAAATAAATCAGGATCCAGTTCGTACAACGCGGGGCCGTCCCCGGGTAAGGTCATATTCACTTTGCGTTTCATCATCTCCATACCCTCAGTACGCATGAAATTCCGGATGCGCCTTCTGAGGTTGGTCAATACCCTCACCGGGCTGGAGCCCTTGAATTTAACACAGGCCTCTGTCTGGAATTTGATGATGACTTTGATATGGATCTCTGATTTTAGGAGATGGTCCTCCAACGTAACACCTTTTACCATTAAAATCTCGCCATGGGAGGAATTGTCCAGGAGGTAAGTTTTAAATAGCTCTGGGTTGGTTTGGTGTAGTGGTAATTCGGGGTTTTTCATAACATTACAGGTTGTGCTTTTAAGACATACATTGATCTAATACAAATACAGTGGAGGAAGGGGTTTTGTTCGGGGAGGGATGTTATAAGAGGCAGGGGCTTCAGGGGAGTCAATCTGATACAATCCTTGAAACGGTTTGTAAACAGACTAAGCCATTATAGGCTCTGGTATGGTAATAAAGCGGGAACTTAAAGATGGAAAAACTGATCTCATAAATCTTAAATAAAGGTGGGTTTATTTAACCCACCCTAAGCGTTAATTGCACGCACCTTCGTCTTCCCAAACACCATATGGATCTCCATTTGGCGTATTGTTATATGAGTACCATTTCGCTTTCCATTTGTGACCATTATAAACTACTTCATAACCAGTATAATAAGCAACTGATGAATTCCATGGCAGAACCCCGGCACAGAGGGGAGTGCCTGTTGATGCTGATACTCTTGATGGTTTAGGGTGTTTCCTAATATTTTTATTGTTAGTTGGGGTCGTGGCAAAAACAAAACCACCCATAAATAGAATTAACAATAAGCTCTTTGAAAAATGTTTCATGTAGGCTAAACTTTAAAGGTAAGTAATGAATATTGTGACCAATTTATGGGTTAGATCTGCTAATGGGCAACACTTTTGTTTTTTATTTAATAAATGAATAGAGACTTTGAGGAAGGGTATTATCACAACTTCCCTAAATAATGCTCTTTTGTACTATTATTCGCTTACTTCCTGAAGCTCATTTACTTCAGGAATAAGCAATGGCTCTACTCTATGCTGTTCATGCGATTTTTTACGCTGCACCTCCATGCCTTTGCAGGCATAGTGGCATCGGTTATGATCCCATGTCTTCCTTACTTCCAGCGTTACTTCGATATTATTTACCTGTTCATAATTGGAGGTTATCTGATTATTGCGCTGCATAAGAATTATGGACAGTCTATCCTGAAATGCTGCATCAAAGGAGTTGCTATATGCTGCCTATATAACTTCCCTGTGGGTAATATTGATAGTAGTGCATTTGTTGGTAAGCACTAGTTACGCAGGTTAAGGTTAACAAATCGAGCTATATGGGGTAAGGTTTCTCTGGTTACCTGTATTCAAAGCCCTGATAGTGGCATATTTTGGGGTAAGGTTTGGGGAAAAATGGGGAAGGATTTCGGGGTATTTTTACTTAATTCCCCTTTATCTCCCTTTACCGCTCTTTCCTCTGAAACCCACGTCCATAAATGAAAAACGCCCAAACTTAGTAAAGCTAAGTTTGGGCGAATTAAGCGTTTTGTAGTCCCGACAGGGATCGAACCTGTATCTAAAGTTTAGGAAACTTCTATTCTATCCATTGAACTACGGGACCAGCCGTCTATACCCTAAACGGGTATCGGGTTGCAAAAGTAAGGGTTTTAAATTAATATTTAAAGACTTTCTATATCAACTTTCCCGCCGGATGGAGTATAAATGCTGTCGATTTCCTTGCGGTACTTGTTCAGGACTACTTTGCGCTTCACCTTGAGGGTGGGCGTGAGCTCTCCGCCATCAACGGTCCAGTCCTGCGGCAGCAGCAGGAATTTTTTGACCTGTTCTATATGGTTAAAGAACTGGTTGTATTTGTCTACGGCCTGTTTATAGAGGTCTATTACTTCCTTGTTTTGCAGTAGAGCCTCCGTGTTGTCGGTGGGGATACCCCGTTTCTGTGCCCAGGTGCGGAGGTTATTGAAGGAGGGGATGATGAGCGCCGCGGTAAATTTGCGGTCTTCGCCTACTACCATGATCTGTTCGATGTAGGGTGACTCCTTGAATTTATTTTCAATGGGTTGTGGTGCCACGAATTTGCCGCCGGAGGTTTTGAACAGTTCTTTTTTCCGGTCGGTGATTTTCAGGAATTTATGATCTATCAGTACTCCGATATCACCAGTATGGAACCAGCCATCGATGATGGCGTCGGCAGTAAGATCGGGGCGTTTATAGTAACCGATGGTGACGCCGGGGCCTTTACAGAGGATTTCTCCGTCGTCAGCTATTTTTACTTCTACGCCGCTGATAACAGGTCCTACGGTGCCGAACATACGATCTTCCACGTTGTAGCGGTTGACGCTGATAACAGGAGATGTTTCGGTAAGCCCATATCCTTCCAGAATAGGGAGATTGGCGGCAGTGAATATTTTCAGCAGCCGTACCTGACAGGCGGCGGCGCCGTTTATAATAGCCTGAACATTACCGCCCAAGGCTGCCCGCCATTTACTGAATATCAGCTTGTTGGCCAGTTTCAGCTGTATGTTGTACCAGAAGCCCATGTTATGATTGATCTCATAACGTTTACCCAGGCCAACGGCCCAGAAGAAAAGAGCTTTTTTGATACCTTTAAGCTCCAGCCCGGTAGTCATGATTTTTTCGTATACCTTCTCCATCAACCGGGGCACTGTCGTAAAGAGGGTCGGTTTCACCTCTCTCAGATTGTCAGCGATGGTCTCCATAGTTTCGGCGTAATAGATGGGTACACCACTGGTCAGATAGAGATAGGTGACCATCCGTTCAAACACATGGTTGAGCGGCAGGAAACTGAGTGCTCTGGCGTTGTTACTCACAGGCAGGTAAGGCTTGCAGGCCATTACATTGCTCATGATATTTTGGTGGCTAAGCATCACGCCCTTAGGGGTGCCTGTGGTGCCGGAAGTATAGATGATGGTGACCAGTTCTTCCGGAGAGATATTTTGTTTGATTTCCTCAATGCGGGCGTAGTTGTCCGGATCGGCCATTTCCAGAATTTCTGTCCAGTGCCGGGCGCCTGCTACCTTGTTGAAGGTGAAGATCTCCCGGATAGAAGGGATTCTGTCGCGGGAAGCCAGTATTTTGTCCAGCAGCTCTTTATCGCTGACAAACAGGATGCGGGCTTCGGCATCGTTGAGTACAAATTCCAGTTCGTGCTGGCTGATGGTGGGGTAGATGGGGGTTAAGGCGGCGCCTATCTGCTGGCAGGCGAAGTCGGTCAACAACCATTCCGGCCGGTTAGGCGAAATAACAGCGATCTTGTCTTTCTCCTCATTTTGGGTGATACCTGCCCTGATACCCAGTTTCAATAAGCCGGAACTGAATTTCAGGGTAATATCGGCCACTTCTTTTGTACTATATTTTCTCCATTGGCCGTTTTCCTTGCTGGTCAACATATCCTCAAGCGGATAGTTTTCCAGTTGATAACGGATTACATCAAATAATCGCTGCGGTTGCTCCATCATGTTGTTGTTTTGTTTTGGCTCAGATATGCTGCTGGTAGTAACCACTCATATTCTTTTCAGCGTATCATCATAGTCTTTACGGAAGGCGTTAAAGTACTGATATGCCAGGGCGATGCCCCAGCCCAGTGCTGGCCATGCCGGCCAGGGTATCCCTTCAGACATGTCCCTGTCTGTAAGGAACCATACAGCCCATAATCCCATATTGATAACCAGGTAAATGATAAGATGAGATTTGAAGCCGGCCCTGGCTTTTGCAATACGCCAGAGACGTTCATCTCTTTGCTGAGTAGTTTCCATTTCTGTGGTTTTTATACGTGATAGTGGCTGTACTAAATTTAAAATATTTTATTGGCTTCACGTAAAAAAAGCGAAAAATGAAGGCTATCTGGCAGCCCTCACATGAAACCCGATATTCACCTGTGAATTGATCAGTTTGTCCTGTAAGGATTTGTCTGCCCGGTAGTTGATACCCCAGAGTGTACGGTCAATATTGAAGTTGGCAGTGGCTACCAGCTCATCGTTGTTAAGCTGTATGCGGGCGGGGAAAGAAATATTTTCAGTGATCCCTTTGAGGGTAAGGTTGCCGGAAATCAGGTGGGTGGCGTCTTTCAGTTCTACTTCTTCACCAACAACAGGATGGTAAGATTTGATAGCAGTGATTTCGAAAACAGCTGTGGAATATCTTTCCACATTAAAAAAAGCATCACTCTTCAGTTCCCTTTCCAGTTTGTTTTTCATGGCGGTATCTGCGCGCAGGTCTACATCCTGGAGGGAATGCATGTTGATCACCAGCTGGCCGCCGGTAATCAGGGTGTCTTTGATATACACAGCACCACCTACCAGCCGAAGGGTACCATGGTGTTTGCCGGTAGGTTTGGTACCTATCCATTCTACCACACTGGTGGCGGTATCTGCCAGATAAGCGTGTCCGGTAGCAGTCCCAACGGTCTGCGCGTTGGTAGCGCTGGCCTTGTCTGCCTTAGGAGCCTGCTCGCAGGCTGCTATCATACCTGATAGCAATAGAAAAAAAACAATACTTCTCATAATTATCTCCCAGCATTTATAATACCCAGCGTTCCGGCAGGCCGGAACGCTGGCATGATTTGTCTATTCCATCAGTTCCCTGTTGCCTACCCACACAAACCGTTTGATAATAAATTCCTGGTTGGTAAAGCTGGCATTGCCCGCAGGATTACCACCAGAGACGTGGAAATCGGAGAAGGCCGCATGCTGATTTACCCAGATATAACCGGTGAGATTAAATGAAACAGGTGTAAATACACTGTTCATTTCATCGGCTATCATTTCTTTGGTAGCATTGTCGGTGGTATAAGCCGCACAGGTGATGGCGCCGTGTTTCCGGGCCATCTGTTTGGCGAGCTGGATGGTATGCGCGGTGTCTTTGGTTTTGATGACCAGCACCACCGGACCAAAAAGCTCTTTTTCGTAAATATTGTTATCAGCACTGGTGACCTCCAGGATGGCGGGTGCCATTACCCTGGCGTTGCTGAACTCTTCATTGTTAACAGCAGTACTTGCCAGCACTACTTTTCCGCCCAGCTGCTGGGCTTCTTGTACACGTGCAGCTGTAGCTTCATTCTGTAGTGCACCCAATGTTCCAGGACCCATTTTAGGATTGGTAACAAGGGCCACCACCGCATCTTTGAACCGCTGTACCACTTCGTTGAAACTTACATGGCCGGCTGCAGTGGAAATCCCTGTTTCCGGAATAAAGAAGTTCTGCGGAGCAGTACACATCTGACCGGAATAAAGGCTCACAGAGAATGCCAGGTTTTGAATAACGGCGTCCAGGTCTTTCACGCTGTCCAGCAGTACAGAGTTGACACCGGCTTTTTCTGTGAAAACGGTTTTACCGGGTAAGGACTCTACATAATTACCGAAAGCGCTGCTGCCGGTGTAATCAATCAGCTGTACATCCGGATGTTCTGCCAGTTTTTTGGCAATAAGATTATCGGAACTGTCTGCTGCCAGCTGACACAGATGAGGATCGTAGCCGTTTTCCTGCAACACCTGTTGTATGGCACCTACTGCAATAGCAATAGGCAGAATAGCCCGTGGATGAGGTTTTATGATGACCGGATTACCGGTGATCAGATCGGCATACACTCCTGGCAATGTGTTCCATACCGGGAAGGTGGAACAGCCAATCACCACGCCGATTCCTTTGGGAATAGCCTTGAAGGTTTTTTTCAGGCGGATGGTGGTTTTGCCCATTGGTTTTTCCCATTCCAGTTCGGAAGGATACCGCTGTAGTTCATGATAGCCGGTGGCAATGGCTTCGAGTGCACGGTCATTGGCGTGCGGACCGGAAGCCTGAAAGCTCATCATGAAGCTCTGCCCGGTGGTATGCATGGTAGCATTGGCAATATCAAAAAAGTAGTCTTTGATTCGTTCGAGCGTTTCCGTTAGTACGGCTGCTCTTTCCCTGACATCAGTATGGCCCCATTGTTGACCGGCTGCGGTGGCTTTTTTTATCAGGTCGTCTATCGCAAAGATGGGATAGGTAACACCCAGCACTTCCTGGGTATAGGGAGATACTTCTTCACCCACCCATCCGGTTTCGCCGGTTTGCAGGAGCTGCCGGAAAGGTTTGTTGAGCAGCTGTTGGTAGCTCTGTACGCCTTTTGCATGGGCTTCTTCTCCGTATGCTTTGGGATGCTCCGGGTAATGCGAATAGAAAGTTCTTGCGTGATTCGCTTTAACAGCGGCATCAATCGTGTTTTGGTGTTTCGTAACGAGCATATTCAGATTTTGAGATTATGGTGGCCCCGGGGCGAGGCCCCGGGATATAATTGTTTTTGAGAAAACGACCTTAATCATGCTGCTGACACTTCACTCACTACTGCCGGCCATCAATATCCTGCGTTGATCAGCGTAAATTTACCATCGTTATAATACTCTTCAGGTCTGGGTTTCAAAGGGTGATTCCGCTGATATTTCAGAAAATCATCGTAATCCTGCTTATGCAGTGCTATCCATGCCTTATAGGCAGCCTGGTTGGCGGCAGGGCCAAACAACCAGTGGTTGTAGGATTCAAACATACCCTGTTGCAGCATCTTCTGCTGGAAATCAAAGAGCGAATATGGATAACGGCCACTCTGATTACTGTACCAGTCCAGCAGAAAACGGGTGCGCGCCATGATCAGTGCATCGGGGTCCACACCGCCGGTAATTACACTCAGCTGCTTACCCAGGCATTGTTTGTAGGCCTGTATAAAACTATCTTCACTTCTTCCTTTCCTGCCTTTCTTTCCCTCTTCTTCCGGTACCATACTGTCCAGCAGAGAAGGATCATTGAATAACCTTTTATAGGATTCCAGCACTATATTCCTGACCTCAGCAGTGCGGGTGGTAAAGCTCTCCATGTTCATGAAGATCTCGCCATATATGATACTCCACAACGGGGTGTTGCTGTAATAGTATGTTTTGGTGGCATTGTAATAATTGCCCGGAAATCCAGGGTCCTGTTCAATACCTTTGAGCCAGCTGCGTAAAGCGGCATCATACATTTTGAATCCCATCTGGAGACTGCCATTGTCATTATAAAGTTCTCCACTGTTGGGGAATTTACGCAGCGCTTTATCGTACATTTTCTGTACGGTCTTCCATTCTTCCCGGCCCTTATAAATGTTGCCTGCGATCTGGAATACCTGCACGTCCGCTTCTTTTTTGCTGAGCAGCGGTTCTATCACACTCTTTGCTTTGTTAAGATCTCCTTTCAGATAAAAGGTAAAGCCCAGTTGTTTCCGGAATTCAAAATTGTCCGGTTCCAATTGTAAAGCCTGGTTCAATACCAGTACGGCATTGGAGTAATCTCCATTACGCATGAAATTGGTGGCGGTATTGTACAATTCCCTTGCATCCTGCGCCATTGTCACCTGTGAAAATAATACCCCCGCAACAAAAACTGTTTTCAATAAAGAAGACCTCATATGCATTCCTGTCTGTCGTTTGTTGTAAAAGTAAGGAAAATGGGGTAATGTCCCATCAGGTCAACCTCCGGGCTTTTATTAAAGAGGATTGGAATTTATGAAGAATGGAGTATATGCCGAAGGAAAAATGTCCCCACACCAGGAACAAACAGGGTATTGTAAACAACAGGCGGATATCCTGATGCCGTAATATTTCCAGTCCTGCCAGTTTACAAATAAGTAAAAAACAATATTTATATGACTGGTCCACAGCAGGTGGATGCGGCCTGAGATCAGTAGGTTCCTGAAGGAAAATATCGTCAAAGATGGGGGAGGCGGAATGGTGGATACAGTAGCAGGTCAGAGGGAAAATCTCCCCTGACCAGTCATGGGCAGGGGAGAGAATATGATTATATTTTAAATCATGTGTGTGATCAGGCCGTCGCGCAGTTTAGGCTCAAACCAGGTGCTTTTTGGTGGCATCACATTACCACTGTCGGCAATATCAAACAGTTGCTGTATGGTAACGGGGTACAGGGCAAAAGCTACTTTCATTTCACCACTATCTACCCGTTTTACGAGTTCCTGCAGACCGCGGATACCGCCTACGAAGTCGATGCGTTTGTCGGTACGCTGATCTTTGATGCCCAGGTGTTTGTCCAGGATATTGTTGGAGAGGATGGTTACGTCCAGGATGCCGATAGGATCGGTAGTGTAAGTACCTTCTTTGGCAACGAGGCGGTACCAGGTTCCTTCCAGGTACATGCCGAATTCATGGAGCATAGACGGATGCTGGGGCTGGTGGCCGATTTCTTCTACTGTAAAGTCGTAGTCGAGTCGGGACAGCAGATCAGCTTTGCTCAGGCCGTTGAGGTCTTTTACCAAACGGTTATAATCCAGAATGGCCAGCTGGCTGGCAGGGAAGATGGTGGTCAGGAAGTAGTTGACCGGATTTTCCACAGAAGTGATTTTCCCTTTTTCCTGGAATTCTTTCTGTACCAGGCTGGCGGAGGCAGCACGGTGGTGTCCGTCGGCGATGTAGGTGCAGGGCACTTTTTCGGCGAACAGGGTAGTGATCTCCTGTACAGCAGCCGGAGTGTTGATCACCCAGATGGTATGCTGGATGCCATCGTCGGCGGTGAAGTCGTAGGTAGGTTTGTTTTGTTGCTGCCAATGGTCGATCAGTGCATTCATTTCGGGCACGTCGTTATAGGCGAGAAACACATTACCGGTTTGGGCCTGTGTGGTCTTGATATGGTTAATACGGTCCAGTTCCTTGTCGGGGCGGGTAAACTCATGTTTTTTAATGATGCCTTTGTTATAGTCATCAACAGAGGATGCGCATACCAGACCTGTCTGGGAGCGGCCGTTCATAACAAGTTTGTAGATGTAGTAGGCAGGTTGTTCTTCCTGGAACAATACGCCTTCTTTCACCAGCTTTTGCAGATTTTCCGCTGCTTTATCATATACCTGCTGGCTGTGGGAATCTGTTCCTTCCGGCAGGTCTATTTCAGATTTTGAAACATGATAGTAGGAATGCGGGTTACCGGCAGCTGCCGCTTTAGCTTCTTCCGAACTGAGCACGTCATAAGGCCTTGCAGCTACTTTTGCCGCCAGTTCTTCCTTGGGTCTTAATCCTTTAAAAGGTCTGATAATAGCCATGGTTGAAATGTGGGTGAGGGGGTAAAAATAATAATAAAAATCAACGCCCGCAAAGTCATAAAAAAGCAAAGAGCGCAAGGGGGCCTGTTTTTTCAAACACCTTTGCACTCTTTGTTATATATGACTTTGCAGGCACTGTTATGCTTTCTTCAGCGAGAAATATTTCATGGCTTCTACCATAACTTCCACGCTTTCATAGGGCAGTGCGTTGTACATGGATACGCGGAAACCACCAGACAGGCGGTGACCTTTGATACCCACGATATCTTCTTTTTTACAGAATTTCAGGAATTCTTCTTCCATCTCCGGTTTGTCCATGATGAAGCAGGCGTTCATCTTGCTGCGGTCTTCCTTGGCCACGGTGCCGCGGAACAGCGGGTTGTGGTCAATTTCGTCATACAGCAGGGCTGCCTTTTTATCATTGATCTTTTCGATGGCTGGTATACCACCTTGCTCTTTCAACCAGCGAAGGGTGAGCATGGAGATATATACCGCAAATACGGGAGGGGTATTCAGCATGGACCCGTTTTCTATATGGTTTCTGTAATCCAGTATAGCCGGGATTTTGCGGGTTACTTTACCCAGCATGCTTTTGCGGATGGCTACCATGGTAGCGCCGGCTGCGCCCATGTTCTTCTGAACACCGGCATAGATCAGCGAATACTTGTTGAAGTCCATGGTACGGCTCATGATATCACTACTCATGTCCGCAATCAGGGGTACGTCTGTTACCGGGGTCATATGCCACTGTGTACCATAGATGGTATTGTTGGTGGTAATGTGCAGGTAACTGGCCTGCTGAGGGATGTTGAATTGTTTTGGGATGTGGTTGTAGTTACTTTCTTTGGAGCTGGCTACAACATCTACGAAGCCAAACAATTTTGCTTCTTTAATGGCCTTGTTGGACCATACGCCGGTGTCTACATAAGCGGCTGTTTCACTGCTTTCCAGCAGATTCATAGGTACCTGCATAAACTGCGTGGTAGCACCGCCATGTAAATAAAGCACCTCGAAGTCGTCATCAAGCTGCATCAGTTCCCTAACCAGGCTACGCGCCTCCTCCATCACCGCAATAAACGGTGCTGTCCTGTGACCTATCTCCAGTATAGACATCCCCGAACCTTCAAAGTCGATAAGGGCTTTACTGGCTTTGTATAGTACCTCGTTGGGCAATACAGAAGGACCTGCGTTAAAATTATGCACCTTCATGTTACGATCTAGATTAAATTCATTTTTTGATCTTTCCACTTTGTTTTGGTTTTTCTAAGGAAACGGAAAAAAAACGGCACGGGTGTTTTAAAACCTGTAAGGCGCGTGGTGTAGGATAGGTTAAAAAGATGGTAGAACAAAGATAAAATTTCTTTTCCAGAATTTCAGTATCAGGCTAAATATTTTAGCTGATTATTCCTGTCTGCCCAACATCCGTCCCTCTGTCCATCGCCGTTGCAACTGTTCAATCTCCTGTAACTCGCTTTCAGTAAGGGCTGTATGTTGAAGCTCCTGAAGTGCCGGCTGGCCTGCATTTACCCAGGCCGTGTACCAGCAGGCTGCCACAGCAGCGATTGCCTGCTTCATTCTCCGGGATACCATATCACCCAGCAACTGCTGATAAGCTTTCGTATACCCTTCAGCGTAAGTCCTTGTTAACACACCGTTCCTGATCTCATATGCATAACGTTGAGATGCAGGCATCTGTTCACGCAACAGTCTTTCTTTTTTCAATACCGTGTCGGCCGCAAGTCCGCTACTGGTCACTATCTGCCATACATACACCCGCCAGTCTGCAATGTACCGCGCCTTGCCGGCCCAATAGTCAAACTCCTCATCAGCCAGTAGCTCCGGTATCCGCGATTCCCATAAACCATGAATGCCATGTTGCCCCGTCAGCTGCCCGTTGTGATTGGAACATACATGCAAAGGCACATGAGCGTCTGCAAGATAATGTCCGGCTTCTGCTGAAAGTTGCAGTATACGTTGCTGATCCCGCTCCCGGAAAGCCTTGGTCAGCATCGCCATCATCTTCTCCAGATGCCAGGGTAGTATGCCGTTCCGCTGTAATGAATCAGCGCCATAACGTGCCAGAGCATCCTGCCAGCTACGTGGGATCTGCCGGTACGGCGGCTTGTCAAAGACATCAATATCCAGATAATGCCGGGGTGCCTCCGCCGCCACCATATACCGGCGTTTGTCCGGATCAGTGGCGTGTACCCGGATGTACTCCAGATAAGGCTTGTATAAAACCATCATCTCTGGCGGCAAACAAAACACCGCCAGCCGGTTGATCCGCTCATGGGCAAAAAAGCCCCATCCATAGACCTTCCCATGGCAACCAGTAAAAACAATAAAACTTATTGTGAAAACAATCAGGGTACGGGTTAACATAACAAACAATTTAGGGTATCTCAAATATAAGCCATTTAAGCATTTGGTTATTTAGGCATTTGATTATTATTCGCTCCAGTCAAATGCCTAAATAACTAAATACCTAAATAACTAAATATTTGTTACTCCTCCGCTTACGGCAAACTTCATCGCTTCGCCGGCAGATATGTTTTCCAGCGGTTTCACCCGCTCCTTCGGAACAATAAATACTTTACCGGTAATAGCATATGCATGTGGTACATATACGGCCATGTATCCTTCCATACCCAGACTGCTCACGTCTGTCTGCGTGATGAATCCCATCTCCCACACATCAATCCCGTAAATCTGCACCAGCACAGGATGATCAAATTTTTTCTTCTCACCCACAAATGCATCAAATACATCTTTGATGGAAGTATAAATGTACTTGATAAAAGGTGTACGCTCCAGCAGATGATCAAACAAATCGAAGATCCTCCCTATAATAAAAGAGGAACTCAGATATCCCACTACTACGACCAGTATCAGTACCAGCGCAAAACCTACCCCCTTGTATTTCAGAAAGCTATAGGAGCCGTTAGCAGGAATGATCTCCTTCGGAATAATATTATCAATCGTAACAAACGCCCAGTATAATGTTAGTGCAGTGATCCCGATAGGGGCCAGTATCAGCAGGCCCTGAAAGAAATACCGCAACAAACGGGACGCAAACACTTTAAACTTGAGTTTCGGTGACATGGTAAAAGGAATGAAGGCACAAAATTATACAAATAAGCGGAAGATTGTTATCCTGTTTCGTGACCCCTTTTGCCGGAAAACAGATGTTGCCACATATAAAAAATAATTACTGGAAACTTTGGAAGTTTAAAAAGTTTCCATAGTTTTGTTCTGCATTCAAAGCCTGTTAAAGCACTAGCCTTATGGAAACGCAGGAACGTATTATGGACACGGCTTTCAGCCTGTTTCGTCAATATGGCACCCGGTCTATCACCATGGATGACATAGCCGAAAGGATGGGCATCTCCAAAAAGACTCTATATGCCCATTTTATGGATAAAGACGATCTGGTCTTTCAGGCCATCACCCGCTTTATCAACATCGTCGGCCAGGAATGTCTGACAGACCGCGAAAAATCAGCCGATGCTATCCAGGAATTATTCCTTGTCATGGAAATGCTGGACAGACGACTGCGAAACATGAACCCCGTGATCCTGCTCGACCTGCAAAAGTTCCACGCCCGGGCATATCAGGTTTTTCTCGACTATCAGAACAATTCACTGACCAGCATGATCCGCGAAAATCTGGAACGCGGCATCCAGGAAGGACTCTACAGACCGGACCTCGACATCAGAATATTAACACAATACCGCGTATACGGCTGCATGCTCAGCTTCCAGCCGGAAACGTTCCCTGGCAACTCAGATATGACAAGGGTGCAGAAAGTATTGCTGGAGAATTACCTGTACGGAGTAGCATCCGCCAAAGGTTTTAAGCTTATAGAAAAATACAAACAACTATCGCTAAACATATAATACTATGCAACTATTCAAAAGGCTCACCGGCATGGCTTCCATGGTGGGACTGTTGGCCCTGGCCCTCTCTGCCGGCGCCCAGACAGTTTCACAGGAGCCCATACGGCTGTCTGCCAAAGAAGCTGTAGACTACGCCCTGGCTAACCAGTCGGCCGTTAAAACGGCCAAACTGGACCAGCTGATCCAGCTGGCCAAAAACAAGGAAGTCAGCGGTCTGGCACTGCCTAATGTAGCTGGTACCGGGCAATACCAGTACAACCCGATCATTCAGAAACAGATGTTTAACATGAAGAACTTTGGCGCTCCCAAAGATTCCTTCACCGTAGTGTCTTTCCAGCTCCCCCAAAACCTCATGGGTGAAGTAAGACTCACACAAACCCTCTTCGATCCCAGTGTACTCGTTGCCCTCCAGGCCCGTAAAACACTGGAAGAACTTGTTGCCCAGAATGTTACCAAATCACAGATCGATGTGAAAGCCAGCGTGTATAAAGCCTATTACAATGTGCTGTCTGCCAACAAAGCGCTTTCTATCCTCTCCAACAATATCAACACACTGGAAAAACTGCTCAGCGATACCAGAGAAATATATAAAAACGGTCTCGTGGAAAAACTTGATGTAGACAGGATGGTAGTGCAATTCACCAACCTCCAGACAGAACAGACCAAACTCCGTAATCTCATCGAGCTCGGCACAGCAGCCCTCAAATATCAGATGGGCATGCCTCTGCAACAGCCTATAACGTTAACGGATACACTCTCAACCGAAAGGATCGCTGAAAACATCACTGATATAGATAAATTCGACTACTCACAACGGATCGAATACCAGTTGCTCCAGTCACAGAAAAAAGCCAATGAATACGATCTGAAAAGATATCGTATGAAAGCGTTGCCTTCTCTGCAACTATTCGCCGCCACCGGCGCCATGCGCGGCAGCGACAGATTCGACTACCTGCAAAACCAGATGTGGTACGGTTATATCAACACCGGTCTTAATCTCTCCGTTCCCATCTTCAGCGGTATGCAACGCAGAAGACAGGTTGATCAGGCACTCCTCGCCGTGAAAAAAAGTGAAGTGGCCATCGAAAATGCCAAACTGGGCATAGATCTCGAAAGAGAACAATCTGCCTCCACTTTTCGCAATAATGTGCTCACGCTCGAGGCGCAGGAAAAAAACATGAAACTCGCAGAAGATGTGCACAACACCACCCAGATCAAATACCGGGAAGGCGTGGGGTCCAGCCTGGAAATGACTACTGCCGAAAATGATCTGCTGACCGCACAGAACAATTATTTCTCCGCACTGTACAACGCCATCGTGGCCAGGATCGACCTGCTGAAAGCTTCTGGCAAATTATAGTGTAAACCCATTTTTAATCACCTTTCACTACTAATAATATGAACAAAAGATATGCTTTCATGGTCCCTGCGCTCGCTGTCATCATTGCTGCCTGCGGTGGCGGAGGCAATAAAGCCCAGCAACTGGAAAAAATGAAACAGGAAAGGGCTGCACTCGATTCCAAAATTGCTGCTCTGGAAAAGGAAGTCGGTAAGAAAGACACCGTAGAAAGAATGAAAGATGTGACCGTTGCCGAATTAAGAGATACTTTGTTTGAACACTATATAGATGTACAGGGCAGTGTAGATGCCCGCGAAAACGTAAACGTTTCCGCCCGCGTACCCGGTGTGATCACCGCTATCCATGTAAAAGAAGGACAACACGTGGCTCAGGGCCAGACACTGGCACAGGTTGATGATCAGGTTCTGAAAGCCAATATGGCCGAACTCCGCACCCAGATGGACCTCGCCAACACCCTCTTCGAAAAGCAGAAAAATCTCTGGTCTCAGAAAATAGGCTCTGAAGTACAATACCTCAACGCCAAAAATCAGAAAGAAGCACTCGATAGAAAAATGGCCACCCTCCAGGACCAGCTGGCACAAATGCGTATCATCGCACCTATCAGCGGTACGGTAGACGCAGTAATCGCCAAAGTGGGCGACAACGCTGCTCCCGGTGCTCCCGCCTTCCGCGTGGTAAATGCCAATAACCTGAAAGTGATGGCTAACGTAGCAGAAGCCTATGCCGGCCTCCTCAAAACAGGAGACCCTGTAGTCCTCTCTTTCCCTGATATCCAGCGCGAAATAAGAACCAACATCAGCTTCGCTTCCAGGACTATCGATCCGCTCAGCCGCACCATCAAAATTGAAGTGCCACTCAAACCAGACAATGCGCTGCGTCCTAACATGATCGCACATATCAAAATAGTGGACTATACCGCTTCAAAGGCTTTAGTGGTACCGGTAAACGTTATCCAGTATTCTTCCGGAAAACCCTATGTAATGGTGGCTGAATCCAAAAATGGCAAGCTGGCTTCCCAACGCAGAACCGTTGAAATGGGTCGCACCTACAACGATAAGGCTGAAATCAAAGACGGACTCAAAGCAGGAGACAGGATCATCACCACTGGATACCAGGGGCTGAATGACAATGACCTGATCAAATTGTAATGCTGACCACTAACAGCCAAAACCAAGTTTATGCAAGACAATCTCCATAAAGAATTTAAACCCACCAGCTGGGCCATCGATAATAAGGTGAGCATCTATGTAGCCACCATTATCATCGCACTGGCGGGTATTCTTTCATATAACAGCCTGCCTAAGGAACAGTTTCCCGAAGTAGTGTTCCCGCAGTTCTTTATCAATACGGTGTATGCCGGTACTTCTCCGGAAGACATGGAAACACTGGTGACCAAAGTCATTGAGAAAGAGCTCAACGGTCTCTCCGGCGTAAAGAAGATCAAAAGCACTTCCATGCAGGACTTCTCCGCCATTATCATCGAATTTAATGCCAACGAAGATATCGAAGCTGCCCGCCAGCAAGTGAGGGAAAAAGTGGACGACGCCAAAAAAGACCTGCCTAAAGACCTGACCCAGGAACCGCAGATCATTAAAATGGATGTGTCCCAGATACCGATCATGAACGTAAACCTCTCCGGTGATTTCGACCTGCAAACACTCAAACGGTATGCAGATGATATGAAAGACCGCATCGAGGCACTCAATGAAATCACCCGTGTAGACCTGGTAGGGGAGCTGGAAAGAGAGATACAGATCAATGTCGATAAATATAAAATGGATGCCGCCAGAATTGGCTTTGAAGATATCATTGGCGCCATCCAGGGTGAAAATATCACTATCTCCGGCGGTCTGGTGTCTATGGACGGCCAGAAACGTACCCTCAGCGTAAAAGGTGAATACAAAGACCCTGCCCGCATTGGGAACATCATTGTCCGCGGACAGTCCGGCGCCACCGTTTACCTCAAAGACGTGGCCGATGTAGTGGACGGCTTCCTGGAACAGGAAAGCTACGCCCGTCTCGCCGGTAAAAATGTGATCACCCTCAACGTGATCAAACAGAGTGGTAAAAACCTGATCGACGCATCTGATAAGATACAGGCGATTAAAGCCGACATGGAAGCTCACTACTTTCCGAAAGGACTGAATGTGACTATCACGGCTGACCAGTCTAAATCAACCCGCGTTACCCTGCATGACCTGATCAATACTATTATCATCGGTTTCATCCTGGTAACCCTCATCCTCATGTTCTTCATGGGTGCGGTAAATGCTATTTTCGTGGCTCTCTCCGTGCCTATTTCCATGTTCATCGCCTTCCTGCTGATGCCGATGTATGGCTTCACCCTCAATATGATGGTGTTGTTCTCCTTCCTGCTGGCATTGGGTATTGTGGTGGATGATGCGATTGTGGTGATAGAAAACGTACACCGTATTTTTAATGAACGAAAAGACCTGGGTATAGTAAGAGCAGCCAAGATAGCGGCGGGAGAAGTGTTTCTGCCGGTATTGTCAGGAACCCTGACGGTGCTGGCGCCATTCGTACCGCTGTTATTCTGGCCAGGCGTGATCGGTAAGTTCATGTTCTTCCTGCCGGTAACCCTCATTACTACTCTGGGTGCTTCCCTGGTAGTGGCCTATATCATTAACCCTGTGTTTGCGGTCGACTTCATGGACCGGCACGAAGGGGAAGGTCATCCCAAACCTAAGTTTGACCGTAAGTTCAAAATACTCACCGGTATATTCGCCGCACTGGCGCTGATTGGTTATGCCAACGGCAGAGGAGTGGGCAACTTCGTGGTTTTTGCTTACCTCATGATCCTGCTGGAACGTTTCTGGCTGGGTAACGTGGCACGCCGCTTCCAGAATGAATTCTGGCCCAAAGTACAGGAACGTTACAAACAGGTATTGAAATGGTGTCTGGTGGGCTGGCGTCCGATATGGATCCTGGTAGCGACCTTCGCCCTGCTGATATTCAGCATTGTCCTTACCGGTATCCGCAATCCCAAAGTGGTATTCTTCCCACAGGCAGATCCCAACTTTATCTATGCTTACATAGAGCTGCCCAACGGTACCGGTCAGAAATACACAGATTCTATCACCAGTATTGTAGAACAGCGTATTACAAAAGTGGTGGGTCCTAACAATCCGATCGTGGAGTCTATCATCTCCAATGTAGCCAAAGGTGCCGGAGATCCTTCCCAGATGGACATGAGCACCCAGCCGCAGAAAGGCAAGGTGACCGTCGCTTTCGTGGAATTTGGCGCCAGAAACGGACAATCTACGGTACAATATCTCGAGAAAATCCGTAATGCCGTAAAAGGTATACCCGGTACCAATATTACTGTGGAACAGGAACAAGGTGGTCCTCCTACCGGTAAACCAATCAATATCGAAATCTCCGGTGATAACTTCGATGAGCTGACCAATTCTTCGTTCAGACTTAAACGTTATCTCGACTCCCTGCATATTGACGGCGTGGAAGAGCTGAAGAGCGACTTTGAGGCCAATAAACCTGAAATAGTTGTCAGCATTGACCGTGAAAGAGCTAACAATGAAGGTATCTCTACGCGTCAGATTGGTGGCGCCCTGCGTACTGCTCTCTTCGGGTTCGAAGCCTCCAAGATCAGAGATGCTAAAGATGAGTATAAGATCATGGTAAGATTACGCGAAGATCAGCGTAATAATATCAATAACCTGATGAACCTCAACCTGGTATACAGGGATATGAATATGGGCGGAGCTGTTCGTCAGGTGCCGCTGTCGGCTGTGGCAGACGTTCACTATTCCAATACTTATGCGGGTATCAAACGTAAAGACCAGAAAAGGGTTATCACTTTGTACTCCAACGTATTGACCGGCTTTAATGCCAATGAGGTGGTGCAGCATATTCAGGCTGCGCTGACCAACTTCGGTCATCCTAACTCTGTGACAATCAAGATGACCGGTGAGCAGGAAGATCAGATGGAGACGATGAACTTCCTTATGATGGCCATGCTGGGTGCTTTTGGGCTGATTCTGATGATCATGGTGACGCAGTTTAACTCCATTGGTCGCCCGCTGGTAATTTTTATGGAAATTCTTTTCAGTATCATAGGGGTATTCCTTGGCTTCAGCATCTTTAAGATGGATATCTCCATTGTAATGACCGGTGTGGGTATTATGGCACTGGCAGGTATCGTGGTGCGTAATGGTATAGTATTGGTGGAGTTTACAGACCTGCTGATAATGCAGAATATGCCGGTATATGAAGCGGTGGTGGAAGCGGGCAAAACCCGTATGACACCGGTACTGCTGACAGCTATTGCGGCGATCCTGGGGCTGATTCCGCTGGCAGTGGGGCTTAACATTGACTTTGCCACCCTGTTCAGTAATTTCAATCCTCATATCTTCTTCGGAGGTGATAACGTGGCATTCTGGGGCCCGCTGGCATGGACGATGGTGTACGGATTGATTTTTGCGACCTTCCTCACCCTGATCCTGGTACCTGTGACGTACGCCATGAACAAACGTTCCATTGATGTACTCGACAGATATGGCATGCCAAGGTCACTGAAGTACGTGCCATTCCTGGTGCTGATATTAAAATTATTTATGAAGAAGGAAGAGGTGAAGAAGCTGCATGATCCTAAGTATCTGTCGCCCAAGCCTTACAACTTCTTCCCGTCTCCTGAAAAAGAGCAGCAGGAAGAGTTGCTCCGGAAAAATTCCAAGAAAGTAGACGGAGTATCAGTGAATTAGACTCGATAAGTACATTTTTTAGTAATACAGTGTAACAGTTGTAGGTTAACAGTCTCCGTCCTGATTCTTCAGGACGGATTTTTTTTTGTATATTGTGGATGAAACCATATTTTTAGGTTATTAACAAATTTTAACAATCGGGATGGTGGGCAATTCGATAGCTATTGTTACTTTTGACCCTCAGAGCGTTCACGTTACTAGCTATATACCTTATATACCATTAAATCATTGGAATTAAACTTTGACATAAACGATCTGTTTTAAACAGTTATATAGGTTTGCCTGTTTTACTAAGATTATCAGTATAGAGAAGAAAAGACACAGGTATCACGGAAAGATACATTCAGCCATTAAAATATGAGGACTGGCAAAAGATTGGAAGACCATGGAGTACGTAGCAACCTTAGCATTTGCTAAAGAGCAGGACCGGCAGGATCCATTAAATAAATTCAGGGAGCAGTTTTATTTTCCCCAACGCAAAGGAAAGGACGCAATTTATTTATGTGGTAATTCACTCGGGTTACAGCCTAAAAATGTAAAAGCAGCCATAGAACAGGAATTGGCCGATTGGCAACAGTGTGCCGTAGAAGGATACTGGGGTGCCAAAAATCCATGGTTGTATTATCAGCAATATTGCAGCAGGCCTTTGACCAGTATTTTAGGGGCCAGCCAGCAGGAATTAACAGTGATGAACACACTTACTGTTAATCTTCACCTGATGATGTTAAGTTTTTACCGGCCAACCAAACAGCGGTTTAAAGTGTTAATGGAAGCAGGGGCTTTCCCAAGCGACCAATACGCAGTGGAAACGCAGGTCAGATATCATGGTTTTGACCCGGAAACAGCCATCATCGAGGTCTCACCCAGAAGTGGTGAACATTTGATAAGAATAGAAGATATTTTAGAGATAATTAATAGAGAAAGTGATAGTTTAGCATTAGTTTTATTAGGAGGGATTAATTATTATACCGGACAATATTTTGATATACCCGCTATTACAGCAGCAGCACACGCTGCAGGCGCTTATGCCGGTTTCGATCTGGCACATGTAGCAGGAAATATTCCGGTACAGTTGCACAATTGGGATGTAGATTTTGCCGTTTGGTGTTCATATAAATACCTGAATGGTGGTCCCGGCGCAGTAGGAGGCGCTTTTGTGCATGAAAAATATGCCAGCGACCGCGGATTTCTCCGCCTGGGTGGCTGGTGGGGCAACGAAGAGAGTGCACGTTTTAAAATGGAAAAAGGGTTTGTGCCTAAAAAAGAAGCCGAAGGATGGCAACACAGCACCGCACAGGTATTTAACATGGTTAGCCTGAAAGCCTCCCTCGAACTATTTGAAGCAGCCGGTATCGGCGCTTTACGAGACAAAAGCCAGAAAATGACCAGTTATCTGGAGTTTTTGCTGCAGCAGTTGAAAGGCATTAATTTTGAAATTATTACACCTAAAAATTGTAATGAACGTGGCGCACAACTATCTTTGCTGTTCCTAGAAAAAGGAAAAGAGGTACATCAGCAAATGACAGATGCCGGTATAATCGTTGACTGGAGAGAACCCGGAGTCATCAGGGTTTCACCGGCGCCGATGTATAACTCTTATCAGGATGTGTTTCATTTTTATGAAATCATAGCAAATATTGCTTCAAACGCTTAATTAAGTAAGATGAATTTTGAGAGAAACGAACGCCCCCGCAGGCCCTACTCTTCTGATACCAACAAAGAGAATGATCCCAACAAGGAGAGAGGTGACTTCAAACCCAACTTAAACAATGAGCGGGAGGGTGGAAAACCCGACTACAACAGTGGAGACTCAGAACGTCGTCCACGCACAGAGTACAATCGCGAAGGTGGGTATCGCCCGCGTACAGAGTACAACCGCGATGGCGGTTATAATCGTGAAGGTGGTGGCTATGACCGCGGTAGCGGTGGTGGTGGTTACGATCGCGGCGGTGGTTATGACCGCAGCGGTGGTGGTTACAACCGTGGCGGCGGCGGTGGATATGACCGTGGTGACCGTGGTGGTTACGATCGCGGCGACCGTGGTGGAGATCACAACAGCAGCGGCGGTGGTGGATACGATCGCAGTGGCGGTGGTGGATATGACCGTAGCGGCGGTGGTGGTGGATACGATCGCAGTGGCGGTGGTGGATACGACCGTAGTGGCGGTGGTGGTGGTTACGATCGCGGTGGCGGCGGCGGTGGATACAACCGTGGTGGCGGTGGTGGTGGCTACGATCGCGGTGGCGGTGGTGGTTACGATCGCGGCGGCGGCGGCGGTGGATACAACCGTGGCGGCGGTGGTGGTGGCTACGATCGCGGTGGCGGTGGTGGTTACAACCGTGGCGGCGGCGGCGGTGGTTACGATCGCGGCGGCGGCGGCGGTGGATACAACCGTGGCGGCGGTGGTGGATACAACCGCGGTGGCGGTGGTGGCTACGATCGCGGCGGCGGTGGCGGTGGCTACAAACAACAGCGCGGAAGGCCTCGTACCGAACCCAGACCTGACAATAAAATATACTTTATCGCACTGCTGCCTACCGCAGAAGTGGGTAAGGAAATCATCAAAATCAAACAGGAATTTGCAGAACAATATGGTCCAATGTATGCACTGAAAGTGCTGCCACATATCACCCTGCAGGTACCTTTTACCGCTGATCCGGCACTGGAAAAAGCCTTCTGCGATGAACTCACTGAGTTCGCCAAAACACAGGCTCCTTTCGAAGTGTCCCTGAAAGGATTCGGCACCTTCCCGAACAAACAAAATCGTGTACTGTTCATCAACGTGGAAAAAAGCGAGACTATGTCCGCTATGCACCGCCAACTGATCAACTTCCTGCGTAAGGAATTCGGATTCAGTACTATGCTGGCGCGTACAGGCTTTACGCCACACGTTACCGTGGCCTTCAAAGACCTCACCGATGATCAGTTCAACAAGTCATGGCCAGAATATGAAAACAAGGAATACGAGGCTACTTTCAAAGTAAACAACCTCTACTTCCTCCGTCATAACGGCAAATCCTGGGAAGTACTGCAAAAATGCAAACTGGGCGGCGCCTGATAAATGCCCGTCTTTAAATAACAAAAGGCCCCTGCTACAGCTGCAGGGGCCTTTATTTTGATGTATACTGCGAATTACCACAGTATAACAGTGTAGGATATACGAAAAAATTAAATCTTCCTTACTTTACCAGATCCCTTAATATCTGTTTCTACCCGCCCGGGATTGCCGGAATAAGTCACATTACCACTCCCATAGATACCAACATAAAGTTCATTTTTTACTTTAACCACATGATCGCCGGAACCTCTGATGGTAATATCAGCCTGCTGCGTATCCAGGCCCATGGCGCCAATATGTCCGCTGCCGTTGATATCACTTTTTAATGCCGCCGCATTACCTTTCAGTTCCAGGTTGCCGGAGCCATTGATTTCAGCATTCAGCTTCTGAACAGCCAGCGTCAGCGCAGCATCGGCACTGCCATCTATCTGGTAGGAAAATATGCCTGATTGTAAGGTATCCTTATTATCTAAATGTCCTGAACCGGCGAAGTTGATACTTTGATATTGCCGGCTGTGTACATACACCTGTATTGGCAGATGCCGCTGCAGGAAGACATGGTTCTTTAGCCGGATAAATAAAGTATTGCTCTGGGTACCTGTTTCAATAGCACTGATGATATTATCTTCCGCCTTGATCTCTACAGCTGCTGTGCTGTCCTGTATCAGGTGCACTTCAAACGGACCGGATATTTCCACCTCCGTAAAAGGGGAAGTGTTGCGGGTTTCAGCTACCACATGGCCGGAACCGGCAATGTGATCTCTTGTGCAACTGCTGAGAATAAGAGTGAATATTACCAGCATCAGCAGTAACCAGCTTACACTGAGACTGGTGTAGGTTATGATAGCTTGTTTCTTCATAAAAAATATGTTTAAGGGGCATCCACAAGAAATGACGGCTGAAGAAACAAATACCCCTACAGGTAACCCCAAAAAAATAAGCCGGCCGTACAGACGTACGGAACCGGCTTTTGATTAACCCCTATGAAAACCAACTATTGCTCTAAATAATATCTTTGAATATCTCAATCAGTAAACGTTTGCTGTTTTCTCATATTTGTATCAGTTGCAGGTTTAAGTGTCAGCTGATTGAGTGTTCTGATAAGAGTTTTGCAATTACGGTGCCATAATGGTTTCACATACAGGCCTTTAACAAATCTTTGGGAAGACATTAACAAAACAAAAAAAAGTCTTCCGGAATAACCGGAAGACTTTTAAAAGAAGTATTGACGGGGTAAAAACTACTTTCTGTTTAATTTGCTTAACAGACGCAGTATTTCGAGGTACAGCCATACCAGGGTCACCAGCAGGCCGAAAGAAGCGTACCACTCAAAATATTTGGGAGCACCTTGTGCAGCACCTTGCTCAATCATATCAAAATCGAGGATCAGGTTTAATGCGGCAATGCTTACCACTATCAGGGAGAAGCCAATACCAAACATTCCGCTGCTGTGGATCAGAGGCATATCGATATGGAACAAACGCAGCACCATTGCAATCAGGTAAAAGATACCAATACCCAGCGTAGCGGTCATTACAATGGATTTAAAGCGCTCTGTGGCTCTGATAACACCTGTGCGGTATAATACCAGCATGGCAATGAAAGTGCCGATAGTAAGCCCTACAGCCTGAATAACGATGCCTTGGTAACTTGCATTAAACATGGCGGAAATAGCACCAAGGAAAAGTCCTTCTGCCAGTGCATAGGCAGGGGCCAGATAACCGGACCATTCTTTTTTGAATATGATAACAAGCGCTATGATAAAGCCACCAATTGCACCACCGAATACCATCGGTAATACATTGGAGCTGCCTCTTAAAAATTCGCCATAGGAAAATACTGCCGCCGCCATCAGCATGATCAACAGAAAGGACATTTTGTTAACTGTACCACGAATAGTCATGGTAGCGCCTTCCGCATGAGCAGCCTTGTCGAAAATGCTTTCTTTTAATACAGGGTTGTTCGATTGAAACAGTGCCATAAAAAATAGTTTAAATTTAACGGGATAAAAATACAATTTGATTTGACATCCAGTTCCCGCTATGGATGAATTTGTATTAAAATTAGCATTTATTATTCAATAACCTAGGGTTATCAGCCATAACAAGAAGTAATACGAATCCCCTTTTTTGCTGGTAATAGTCTACTGAAGTTGTGTACTTTTGTAGGGAGGTGGATATGATTTTGCTCATATTTGGTGATAACACCTGCCGATTGCCTAAATTTACACCTTTGAAGAGAATACCTTATATCAAAGAATACTTTAAAAGAATAATTAATGCCTAATACTTCGATTCAACAACTGGATGACGTAGTGATAAAATTTGCAGGCGACAGTGGAGATGGGATGCAGTTGACCGGTAGCCAGTTTTCCAATAATACCGCTTTGATTGGGAATGACCTGAGTACTTTTCCGGACTTCCCGGCCGAAATACGGGCCCCGCAGGGTACCCTGGCAGGGGTGAGCGGATTCCAGCTTCATTTTTCTTCCAACAGGATATTTACCCCAGGAGATGCCTGCGATGTGCTGGTAGCCATGAACGCCGCCGCGCTGAAGGCTAATCTGAAAGGGCTCAAAAAGGGCGGTATCATCATTGCCAATACAGACGGCTTCGATAATAAAAACCTCCGGCTGGCCAACTACCCGGAAGGGGTGAACCCGCTGGAAGACGGCTCTCTCGTCAATTATCAGGTGCACACCATGGACGTGACCAAAATGACCAGGGAAGCACTGAAAGATACCAGTCTGGGTATGAAAGAGAAAGACCGCGCCAAAAACATGTTTGTGCTGGGCTTCCTCTATTGGTTGTATGACCGTAATATGGAGAATACCGAAACCTTCCTCCGGGATAAATTCGGTAAAAAACCGGAGATCCTGGAGAGCAACCTGCGGGTACTGCATGCCGGCTACAACTTTGCCGATACGGTAGAAGCTTTCACCACCCGTTACCGTGTGGAAAAAGCACGTATGGAACCAGGTACCTACCGCAGCATCACCGGTAATACCGCCCTGGCTTATGGCCTGGTGGCTGCCTCTCAGAAGGCTAACCTGCCGATGTTCCTGGGTACCTATCCCATTACACCGGCTTCTGATATCCTCCACGAACTGAGCCGTCTGAAGAACTTCGGTATCCGTACCTTCCAGGCGGAAGACGAAATTGCTGGTATTACCTCCGCTATTGGCGCCTCCTATGGTGGCCATATGGGTATAACCACTACCTCCGGTCCGGGTATGGCACTGAAAGGTGAAGCAATGGGTCTGGCAGTTATGCTGGAAATCCCCCTGCTGATTATTGATATTCAGCGTGGTGGTCCTTCTACTGGTCTTCCTACCAAAACAGAACAATCAGACCTCCTGCAGGCTTATTATGGCCGTAACGGTGAATGTCCGATGCCTATCATATCTGCGTCCACGCCGGCAGACTGCTTTGATGCTATCTTCGAAGCTTTCCGCATCTCCGTGCAGCATATGACCCCCGTTATCTTCCTGAGCGACGGCTACATCGCCAATGGTGCTGAACCCTGGCGTTTCCCGAAAAGTGCCGACCTCCCTGCCATTGAAGTGAAATTCAAAAAGCAGCTGGAAGAAGGAGAGGAACATTTCCTGCCTTACCATCGCGATGAAAACCTGGTACGTCCCTGGGCTGTGCCTGGTACACCAGGACTGGAACACCGCATCGGTGGCCTGGAAAAACAGAATATCACCGGTAACGTTAGCTACGATCCTGAAAACCACCAGCTTATGGTGAAAATCCGTCAGGAAAAAGTAGATAAAATCGCCGAGCATATTCCTTTACAGAAAATCGAAGTAGGTCCCGAAAAAGGTAAAGTACTGGTACTCGGTTGGGGATCCACCTTTGGCGCCATTAAAAGCGCAGTGCTCGATCTGCTGGCTGAAGGTCACCAGGTGGCACACGCTCATATCCGCCATATGCGCCCCTTCCCTAAGAACCTGGGCGAAATCCTCCACAGCTACGATAAAGTACTGATCCCGGAAATCAACAACGGTCAACTGATCAAGATTATTCGCGACCAATACCTGATCGATGCACAGGGATACCACAAAATCATGGGTGTGCCCATCACTAAAAGTGAGCTCGTCACTCGTATTAAGGAAATGTTATAATTAGTTTTCTGATTTTAATATTTGGTTATTTGAAATGCAATAAAGCGGTTAACAAACACCGTCTTTAATTGCATTTCAAATAATTAGGTAACTAGCCCCACCCCAGTCCCCCAAATCCTGCCAATACCCCAACCTACTGCCTGTTCAAATCCTCCGGATTTTTTGTATTTTCATTAAGAGGACTATTACAGCTAACTCCTCCTGATGTATTTATTTTTTGGGTTTAAGTTTCTTATTATGAAATACCTTTTTCGCGTATTGTTAAGCATTGCTATTGTGGCTGTATTGTACCTTCAGACACAGGCCCAGACAACCACTTTTGAGGTCCGGGTTGCCAATCATGCTGTAGGGACACTGGAAGCACATCGTAAGGTAAGTGGCAGTGCCAAAAGCATCACTATTAAAACACGTGTCCAGACATTTCTGGCCAGGGTTAATACGGACATCTTCAATGAGTACAACAACAATGTGCTCACACTTGCCAAATCCTCCCGGGTAGCGGGTAAAAACGGAGAAGATAAGGAAACTACCACACGTCGTAACGGTAACGACTATACGATTGTGTTAAACGGTGAAAAATCTGTGATGGATAATACAGAGATTGATCACTGTGTGGCAGACCTTTATTTTACAGAACCTAAACAGCTGTCCCGTATCTTCTCAGAAGCCCTGGGACGCTTTCTCACCATCCGTTCACTGGGAGGTGGTCAATATGAGCTGGTGTTGCCGGAAGGGAAGAAAAATATCTACAAATACATGAATGGGGTGCTGGTGGAAGTAGAGGTCAACCACACCTTTGGGAGAGCGGTGCTGGTAAGAAACAGCTGACGAATTTTCTGATTTGGATATTTAGTTATTTAGATGTTTAGTGATTACCCTAAATATCTAAATAACTAAATATCTAAATAAATCAGGAGACTGTTTTTTCAATGATCTGTCCTGTTTCCTTGTCTTTCAGGATCAGTTTTTTAGCCCCGAAATGGGTCATCTCTTCCTTCACAAGATAGTATTGGTCATTGTAGTCATTGAGTGTCTGGGCTTTGGTAACACCTTCCTGGCCACGCCATATTTCCAGGTGTACCGGTTCCCACTTTTTGGATGCAGCGCTTTTATAGGCGGCATCGAGGATGGCATTCACCACATAACCATCATAGAAGGTTTCATGCGGAGCAGTGCCACTTTCCATCGCGTTAAACATATCCGTGAACATGTGATTGTATCCCAGTTCATTCAGCTCGTCGCCTACCGGAAACAGCCAGCCTGAATTGCTTTCAGCTTTCTCCGCCACATAGTCGGCGCCCTTACCGGTAGTGAACATATCGAAGCCGGTACGCAGGAAGTTATTGAGCCAGATAGTACCTTCCGTGCCCATCACTTCATCACGGAGGTCCAGGCCACCACGGAATGTCCAGCTTACTTCAAACTGGCCGATAGCGCCGTTTTCGTATTTCACCAGCCCGATGGCATGATCTTCTGCGTCGATTGGTTTTACTTGTGTGTCTGCCCAGCACATGACTTCTACCGGTCTGATGTCTTTCCCGATAAAGCTACGGCCTATCTCCACGCAATGACAGCCCAGATCGAGGATACAGCCACCACCGGCCTGTTCCTTGTCCCAAAACCATTCGCTGTGCGGGCCGGGGTGAGTTTCTCTCGACTTGGCCCAGAGTATACGGCCTAAAGCGCCGGCTTTCACGCTCTGCAGCGCTTTAAGGAACTTGGGTGTATATACCAGGTCTTCCAGGTAACCGTGGAAGATACCGGCTTTTTCCACCGCTTCCAGCATCCTTTTGGCTTCCTGGGCATTACGGCCCAGCGGTTTGGTACAGATCACCGCCTTTTTATGCTTGCAACAGAGCAGCACAGCAGCTTCGTGCAGGTTGTTGGGAAGCGATATACAAACTACTTCTACCTCCGGACGGGCAATTGCTTCTTCCATATCCACCGTCCAGTGTGCCACGTCATAGTCGGCAGCAAACTTTTTCGCGCTCTCTTCCCGGCGGGAATAGATACTCACGATTTTATCCCTGCTTCTTTGTCCCTGCAGGGAATCAGCATAAAAGCGCCCGATAAAGCCCGAGCCAAGCATTGCGATCTTTGCCATAGTACAAGTATTGGGTTATTGGATTTCCGTATTGATGGAATGCTATGGGAGAAAACAACAAAGACGCACAGCAATGAAGTGTTTTTCCTGCCAGGCGTCTTTGTTGCTATGGTTTATGCGAGAATATTATGCTTTGGCCGGTGTTGCTACTTGTTCCGGTTTATCCTGGAACAGGAGCAGGAATAATACCAGTACTGCCGCGGCAATAGCAGCAGGAATCAGCCAGATGGCGTGCCAGTTGTGGCCTTCGCCGGTTTTATATGCCTCCACAATAGGACCGGAGATCAGGAACCCGATCAGCATGCCCACACCATAGGTGGCCAGGGTTACAAAGCCCTGTGCAGAGCTTTTGAACTCTTCCCCTGCCAGTTTATCGGTATAGATCTGACCGGTAACGAAGAAGAAGTCGTAGCAGATACCATGCAACACGATACCAGCGATGAGCATCCAGTAGTTGGAGTCCACATTACCGTATGCAAAGAGCACGTAACGCAGTACCCAGGCGAGCATGCCGAGTGCCAGCATTTTTTTAACGCCCAGCCTTACAAAGAAGAGTGGCATTACCAGCATGAAGAAAACTTCAGACACCTGGCCGAGGGACTGTTTACCAGCGGCGGCAGTCATACCGATTTCGTTCAGGTACGGATTGGTGAAATTGTAATAGAAAGCCAGTGGGATGCAGATAGCAATGGAAGCAATGAAAAACAGCAGATAAGAACGGTTTTTCAACATCCGGATAGCATCCAGGCCCAGAATTTCCTTTACAGAGATCTGGGTACCTTTCTTTAACGGTGGCGTTTTAGGCAGTGTAAAGCTGAAAAGTCCCAGCACCAAAGAGGCGCCTGCAGCCATCTTGAAAGTGAGGTCCAGGGTGTTGTTTTTCTCCCAGTTGAGCCATCCGATCAGCAAACCGGCCACGATCCAGCCAGCGGTACCAAATACCCTGATAGAGGAGAAGTCTTTGCTGGGGTCGCTCATCTGCCGGAAGGAGATGGAATTTACCAGTGCAAGCGTAGGCATGTATAGCACCATGTACAACAGCAGGATAGGATAGAAGCTGTCGAAGCTGGTCATACCGGAGCAGGTCCATAATAAGGCGGCTCCAGCCAGGTGAATAGCACCCAGTATTACCTGGGCGGAAATAAAACGGTCCGCAATAATTCCTACAATAAATGGTGCGATCACAGCACCGATAGATTGTGTGAGGAAGGCAACGCTCACCTGGTTGGCGTTAGTGTCCTGCAGATTTTTTAATACGAATGTCCCAAGTGTCACAAACCATGCTCCCCAGATAAAGAACTCCAGGAACATCATGAATGACAATTGTACTCTTACGGCTGATTTCATAACGGATTTTTAGCTTTATAGAATTGAGTCTTAATGAACTGCTTAAGATAGCAAATTATTGTAAATCGTTTCGAAATTTATGATAGAAGAAAAAAACGGAACGGGTGTCTGTAGTTTAGGCCAGTAGCTTCCTTCCGGGCATTACCGCGATAGCAGACCCCTGAGCCAGCAGGGCCGAAAGAGGGGCTTGTTGCAGGATAGGGCCGAAGGCGGCGCCGTATAGTTCGGCGGAGTTGCACTGGTAGTCGTAATGTTGTACCGGATGGATGTCCCATTGCGGATGTGTAACCTGATATTCGCCGGTGGTGCGGTCATTGAGCCGGGTATAACCCCAGTAATGTTCGGTGATAAAGGCGGCTTCACTGCCAGGAGTAAGTGGCAGGGCTGTTTCGGTAGCTGTAGCGCTGAGGTAATTGGGCTGGCCGTTTGTTTCCCATTCATAGGTGACCCGGAGGATGTTGTTGCCGGGATATTCCCATTGGTGGCGCATGCGGTGGGTCGCATAGTTTTCCCGGTACAGGGTATTGGCTACGAAGGTGATCAGGTGTTTAGGTACCAGTTCTTTGATAAACACTACGCCGCGTTTCCATTGCCCCTGATCTTTATAGCGTACATAAAAGCGGAGGTTTACTTCTTCGAAGGTACGGTGACCGGGGAACGAGATCCCTTTTACGCGGGTATCTTCAAACAGGAAGCCTACCAGGCTTACATAATGAGTATTGTTCCAGGTATCGGGTTCAGTATGTGCGGGGAGGTAAGGCTGTAAGGTGGCGGCATCTGCGGCAAAATTCAGCATCAGCAGATTTCGCCAGTTGGCAGTCAGGAATGGGCGCATGCAGGTAGATATTAGGATACCAATATACGCCCCTGTTTTGGCAACAACAAGTAGTTATTGTGCTTTGATAAGCTGCTGATAATACTTGCAGGCGGGCCTTAAACCGCATTCTTCACATTTGGGATTTCTTGCCAGGCAGGTATAACGGCCATGCAGGATCAGCCAGTGGTGGGCGATATGTACCTTTTCTTTTGGTATATTTTTCAGCAGTTGCAGTTCTGTTTGCAGTGGTGTTTTGGCGTTGGTGGTAAGACCAATGCGGGCGGAAACTCTGAACACATGCGTATCCACGGCCATATTGGGCTGCTGGTGTATCACGGAGGTGATTACGTTAGCGGTTTTACGGCCTACACCAGGCAGTTTCACCAGTTCGGCCACGGTGTCGGGTATTTCCCCATTGAAGTCATGCATCACCATCTGGGCCATGCCTATGAGGTGTTTGGTTTTATTGTTAGGATAACTAATACTTCTGATGAGGGGAAACAGATCATCGAAAGTAGCCTGACTCAGTGCGGCAGTGTCCGGATAGCGCTCAAATATGGCAGGAGTGGTCATATTCACCCGTTTATCGGTGCATTGTGCGGAGAGAATAACGGCTACCAGCAGCTGGTAGGGATTATCGTAAATAAGCTCTGTTTCGGCATTAGGCACATGTGTCTCAAAATAGTTGAGCACAAAGGCGTACCGCTCTTTTTTGGTCATGCCGTAAAGATAGGAAAAATGAAAGCGATAACTGCACGGATCGTACAGCAGTATATAGGTAACTTGTTAAGAATCAATAGCCGTGTCCTGAACTATTTCTGTTCGGGCTTACTAGCGGCATAATCAAATATCATCTGTAGGGTGGCTGCCCGGGGAGTATAACGAATGGTGTTGAGGACTGCTTTGGTGTCCTCGAAACAAGCCTGTTCTTCCCGCGTTAATGATGCTTCCTGCTGTTGACGTTTGAGATCGCTATCAGTAACAAGATACAAGGTTGACAGGGTGGATAGTGTAAAATTACTCATGCATAATCAATTTGATGAAAGAATAGTGTATCCCAACTTTATAACGACGGAATAATAAATTGTATTGTTAATTTAGGATAAATTTTTAAGACTCGCAAGGAGGAGAGGGGCTACTCTTGGGGTGCAGGCGTGATAATAAAGAGGTCTTCATTATCCTTTTTCATGTAGTATTTTTCGCGGGCAAATTTCTCCAGTTTTTCCGGGCTGGACAGGAGTTCCTGTTGTTCTTCCTTCGTCTGTTTGATTTCTTTGATAAAAAAATCTTTCTGGTTTTCCAGTTTGTTGACTTCAGACTGGAACTGATATTGGTACATCAGGTTGGTTTTGTCCAGAAAGGCAATCCATATAACAAATGCGACGCCCGTGATAAAGAACTTGTTCTTTACATACCTGGGCAGTTTTATGGATTTGAAGAAAGACATATATGCAATTTAGGGATTTTTTGACTTACGATTTTTTGATGTGGGTAAATCATCATTTTTATCCAATCAAAAAATCGTAAATCAGAAAATCCCTAAATCAAAGTGGTTTATTTTTTAACGCTGATAGCTTTAGTTGGATAGATTGCTACTTCGCCCAGCTCTTCTTCAATACGGAGCAGCTGGTTGTATTTAGCCATACGGTCGGTGCGGGAAGCAGAACCGGTTTTGATCTGGCCGCAGTTCAGTGCTACAGCGAGGTCAGCGATAGTAGTATCTTCGGTTTCACCGGAGCGGTGGCTCATGATGGAAGTATAACCGGCTTTGTGGGCCATGTTTACGGCATCAATGGTTTCTGTTACAGTACCGATCTGGTTTACTTTGATCAGGATGCTGTTGCCGATGTTTTGATCGATACCTTGTTTCAGACGTTTAACGTTGGTTACGAACAGGTCGTCACCTACCAGCTGAACGCGGCTGCCTACAGCTTCAGTCAGTTTTTTCCAACCTTCCCAGTCGTCTTCTGCCATACCGTCTTCGATGGAAACGATAGGGTATTTGTTGCACCACTCAGTCCAGTAAGCCACCATTTCATCGCTGGTGATTTCTTTCTGAGAGCTTTTGTAGAATTTATATTTTTTGGTTTCGTCACTGTACATTTCGCTGCTGGCGGCGTCCAGGGCGATAGCGATTTGTTCACCCGGAGTGTAACCGGCAGCTTTGATAGCTTCGAGTACAGTTTCGATAGCTTCTTCGTTGCTCTGGATTTCAGGAGCGAAACCACCTTCGTCACCTACGTTGGTGCTATAGCCTTTACCTTTCAGTACAGATTTCAGTTTGTGGAATACTTCCACACCCCAGCGCAGACCTTCAGAGAAGGTAGATGCACCGATAGGAACGATCATAAATTCCTGGAAATCAATTTTGTTGTCTGCGTGCGCACCACCGTTGATGATGTTCATCAGGGGAATAGGCAGGGTAAATGCGTTAACGCCGCCCAGGTAGCGGTACAGCGGTTGATTGCATTGTTCTGCAGCAGCTTTGGCAACGGCCATGCTCACAGCCAGGGTAGCGTTGGCGCCCAGTTTGGCTTTGTTGGGGGTGCCATCCAGGGAGATCAGTAATTTATCGATACCAGCCTGGTCTGTAACTTCCCAGCCAACCAGTTCTTCCGAAATAATTTCGTTTACGTTCTTAATGGCTTCCAGTACACCTTTACCACCATAAACGCTCTTGTCGTTATCACGCAGTTCTACTGCTTCATGCTTACCGGTAGAGGCGCCGGATGGAACGGCAGCACGGCCGAAATGACCATCTTCAGTAGTTACATCTACTTCAATTGTAGGATTACCGCGGCTATCGAGAATTTGCCTGGCATGGATTTCTGAAATAGTACTCATAATTCGAAAGTTATAATTGTTAGCTATTAGCGGTTAGCATCGGGCGTTTAGTCTGGGAGCTAAAAGCTTATAGCTAAACGCTCTTGGTTATTTCCCGGAAAATGGTTTCCAGGCTTTGTGAATTGCTTTGCAAAGAAAGGATGTTCCTGTTATTAATCAAAGCAAATTGTAGCAGGTTTTTTCGCACAAGGTCTATCTCGTTGGTATACAGTTGCCAGCTGTTGCCTTCTGCAGCTTTGACGCGGGCAACACCGGCGATCTGTGCCAGTTCTTCAGCTGTGGCCGGCTCTCCGAAGGTCACCTGCAGATAGCCGTTGGCGGTATTTTGCTGCTGCAGCTCCGACAGCTGGTCGTCAGCCACTATTTTTCCCTTGTTGATGATGATCACACGTCCGCAGAGAGCTTCCACTTCCTGCATGATATGGGTGGAAAGGATCACGGTTTTATCGGCTCCGAGGTCTTTGATAAGTTGACGGATATCAGCCAGCTGATTGGGATCTAGCCCTGTAGTGGGCTCATCCAGGATCAGCACTTCGGGATCATGCAGCAGCGCCTGGGCCAGCCCAACACGCTGTTTGTAGCCGTTAGACAGTGCCCCTATCTTTTTCCGGCTTTCCGGCTGCAGTCCGGTAATATCGATCACCTTCCTGATACGCTCCGCAGTAGTCTGTCCCAGCTGATGCACACCGGCAACAAACTCCAGAAACTCCCGTACATACATGTCGTAATACAACGGGTTCGACTCCGGCAGGTATCCTACTCTTTTACGTACCTCCAGTGACTGGCTGACAATATCATAACCACAAACACTGGCACTGCCGCTGGTAGGAGGCAGAAAGCCCGTAATCATTTTCATGGTGGTAGACTTCCCCGCCCCGTTGGGGCCCAGGAATCCTGTTATTTCCCCTTTCTTCAGCTCAAAGGAAATAGCATCTACCGCCCTTTGTTCGCCATAGACCTTACTAAGTTGTGATACCAGGATAGACATGTATGATAGCTCGTTTTGCGGCAACTAATGTACTGAAGAAATTTATGAATTACGAATTACGAATTACGAATGAGGCAGGAAGAACCCTTGAGCTTCCTGTCTTTTCACCGGTCCTGGTCGTAATTCGTAATTTGTAATTCGTAATTTTTTTCTACCATTGCAATATTATGAAGAGAGTTATTGGCTTATTTTGCTTACTACCACATTTATTACAGGCACAATCCGTTCCCGAAAAAAATTACCCTCAGGGTTATTTCAGGAACCCGCTGAATGTTCCCATAGAGCTGGCTGGTAACTTCGGAGAGTTAAGGCCTAACCACTTCCATTCCGGAATGGACATGAAAACCCAGCAGAAGGAAAATCTGCCGGTGCATGCTGCTGCAGATGGATATGTGAGCCGTATAGGCGTGTCGCATACCGGCTTCGGGAATGTATTGTACATTACCCACCCCAATGGCTATACGACCGTATATGCCCATCTGAACAGCTTCTTTCCTGCCCTTCAGGCTTACGTGAAAAAACAACAGTATGCCAGTGAAAGCTGGGCCAGTGACCTGTCTATCCCGGCGAATATGTTTCCCGTGAAGAAAGGTGATTTTGTAGCCTGGAGTGGTAATACCGGCGGTTCTGCCGGCCCGCACCTGCACTTCGAAATCCGGAACACTCAGACGGAAAAACCGCTCAACCCGCTGCTGTTTGGCTTTAACATAGCTGATACCCGCCCGCCGGATGTTTATCGTATAGCCATTTACGATATGGAGAAAAGCATCTATGAGCAACAGCCTATGATACTCGCTGTTAAAAAAGCCGGCGACCACTACGTGACCACTCAGCCCGTTGTAAAAGTGAAAGCCGATAAGGTTGGTCTTGGTATCAACGCTATCGACCGCATGAACGACGCACCCAACACCTATGGCATCTACGAAGTGTTTATGCTGAATAATAATGTGCCGGACATCGACTTCCAGCTGGATAATATCGGGTATGATGAAACCAGATATCTGAATGCCCATATCGACTATAAGGTGAAAAAAGGCGGAGGCCCTTATCTGCAGCTGCTGTTTTCCCTGCCAGGCAATGAACTGGACATATACCACGATCTGAAAGGTGATGGTACCATCAACCTGGCAGACGGACAAGTGCACGAAGTGAAACTACTGGTGAAAGACGCCTATGGCAACACTTCCACCGTGAAGGTAAACCTGCAGCAGGGCGGAGAGGAAACACCGGACAAGCCTTGTGCCAATACCATGTATCCTGATTCTCGCAATATCTTCGAAAACAACCAGGTCGAGTTCTACCTGGATGAGCGTGCGCTGTATGACCGGATCTGCTTTAATTACCAGGAGATCCCGGCTGCATCTGCAAAATATTATTCCAACATCTATCACCTCCATACTCCGCTGGTACCAGTACACGACTTCTTTGACGTGCGGTTGAAGGCTACCAGAACAGTACCCGAATATCTGCAGCCTAAAATAGTGATGGTACGGGAAGGACTTGGCAGTACCAGCGTATCCGGTACTGTGCTGGAAGACGGCTGGTACAAAGGCACTTTCCGCGATTTCGGCAACTTCCACCTGGAAGTAGATACGATAGCGCCCAAAGTAGTGCCGGTGGGTGTGAAACCCGGCGCCAACCTGTCTAAAGCCGCCAAGCTGTCTTTTACAATGAGCGATGCCAGTGGTATCAAGGATTTCCGCGGAGAGCTGGATGGTAAGTGGCTGATGTTTTCCCGGAAAGGTAACGTGCTCACCTATACGTTTGATGAGCATTGTCCTCCCGGCAATCATACGCTCGTGATGAAAGTGACTGATGTAGCAGGTAATGAAGGTAGCTATCATCTGTCTTTCAAACGTTAGTGCAAAACATAATCGTCTTCCCATAACCTAAAAAACACGATATGGTAAACTTAAAAGAAGGAGAAAAAGCACCGGTATTCAACGGCAGGGACCAGCACGGCAAAGCCGTGTCACTGAAAGACCTTGCAGGCAAACGTGTGGTACTTTATTTCTATCCGAAAGACATGACTCCTGGCTGTACTGCGCAGGCCTGCAATCTGCGCGATAACTACCAGGACCTGACTAAAAAAGGATATGCAGTGGTAGGAGTAAGCACCGACGACGAACAAAGCCATCTGAAGTTTATAGAAAAATATGACCTGCCTTTTACCTTACTGGCAGATGATGACCATAAGATCGTAAACCAGTATGGTGTCTGGGGTGAAAAACAGATGATGGGCCGCAAGTATGAAGGAGTTTACCGTACTACTTTCCTCATCAATGAAAACGGCGTGATTGATCATATCATCAAAAAGCCGAATACACAGAACCACACGGAAGAGATCCTGGAGATCTGGAAGTAGTTCCTTCTTCGTTTCTCAAAGGCATAAAAAAACGCAAAGACTTTCATCTTTGCGTTTTTTTTATGCTCCTTTAGGGAGATGATTATCTTTTCTGTCTTTGTTTTTTGAACAGGTTACCAGTTTTGAACTTGTTACCTTCAGGGCTACCTACGCGGTCCATTGCACAACGGAAACCTACGGTGTTGGTGGCCATGTCTTCCTGCATGTAACGGCGGGTACCTGGAGAGAGCCAGTAGGCGCGGTCGTTCCAGCTACCACCTTTTACAACGTGTGATTTGTCGTTGATCAGGGTAGTGACGCCATAACCATATTCTACCTGAGAGAGGGTGTCACCATCGAGGTAGTTGATTACGTCACCTTTCTGGTAGTTAAGACGGTTAGCACTTTCTTCATCAGTAACATCACGCATTTTCAGGTGACCCAGGCTGTCTTTTTCGAACTCTTTGTTTTCGTTCTGGTAAACGGTCTGGAACTTGTTACCACGGAAGTAGTTGAAGTCTTCACCATCGATAGGGCTGAGAGGCCTGTAAACATCCAGTACCCATTCTGCTACGTTACCGGACATATTGTAGATACCGAAAGTGTTAGGGTAGAAAGAGCGGGTAGGGCCAGGGATGGAGGCACGGTCGTTCAGACCACCGGCCACACCCATGTTATCACCGGAACCGCGTTTAAAGTTGGCCAGGAACTGTCCTTGCATGGTACCACGGCGGATATCACGCAGACCGCTGGTGTTGGTGCCCCAGGAGTAAACCTGTTTGTTCATGATCAGCTCTTCCCCGTGTTTGCCTTCTTTTTTGGAAGGGCCAGGGTTCTGACCGATGTAACCCAATGCTGCGTATTCCCATTCTGCTTCTGTGGGCAGGCGGTAGGCAGGCAGCATGATACCGTCTTCAAACTGGGCGGCCCTTGGAGTACCGTCCGCGTTTTTGAACTGGTTTTTAACAGAGCTGGACATTTTGCCCGGAGTACCTTCATAGAGACCAGCGCTATAAGCTTTGGTGTCGAAGGTATTATCATCAGACTGGTTGGTAATGTCTGCTTTGGAAAGCAGGCCTTTGTCCATCAACAGCTTTTCGTTTACACGGTTGGAACGCCATTTACAGTAGTCTGTTGCCTGTTTCCAGGTTACACCTACTACCGGATAGTCGTTGTAGGCCGGGTGGCGGAAGTAGTATTCTACCAGTGGCTCATTGTAAGCCAGTTCACTACGCCATACCAGGGTGTCCGGCAGCGCGTTACGGTAAACCTGTGGGAAGGATTCGTTGTACACGCGGGCCAGCCAGAACAGATACTCCCGATAGTGCACGTTGGCCACTTCGGATTCATCGATATAGAAGGAGGATACTGTAATACGACGTGGAATGTTGTTCCAGTCGCCCATTACATCCTGCTCAGTGGCGCCCATGGCGAAAGTACCACCTTGTACAAATACAAGGCCCGGACCTGTAATCTGGTTTTTATTTTTGGCTACGCTGAAACCACCCATTTTCTGGTCATTATAGTTCCAGCCCGTAGCAGAGGATGCTTCCTTCTTTTTGCCGAAAAGTCCTCCACCGTCCTTGTGACAGGCAGTCATGGATAGCATTACGCCGGTACCAACGAGCAATGATAAAGAGGTTAATCTACGCATGCGATACAGCTTTAGTCGATTATATTTACAGTAAACGCAAATGTAATCTTTTTTATTTTATGGCGAAAAAAATTAATTTGTAATATGCCCCGGCCACGACTTGATAGAACTATCGCCAAGAACAAGACTGCAGCGAAAATTAAGAGATATATTTGAATTTTTTATCTTATATTTTCTCTACATTACACCAACCTTTTGGAAAGCATGGAAAAGGGACATCAAGATAATGAAACCTTCGTATATTTTCCCTGTGCTCCTGTTAATTTTTCTATACCATAACAGGACAGCCTTCGGACAAACAGGACCAAGATCCTATAATAATCATAGCATACTGGCATCGGGCAATTGGTTTAAATTATCCGTAGCAGGCCCGGGCGTGTATAAGATTGACGTACCGATGTTGCAGCAGATGGGAATAGACACCCGGCAGCTGCCTTCAGGGGCCGTACGCCTCTATGGCAGCGGGGGCCAGATGTTGCCCGAAGCCAATGGTCAGCCTCATCCCGATGATCTGCCTGAAGTAGCCCTGCAGGTGAATGACGGAGGTGACGGTTACCTCAACGGCAACGACTATATCCTATTTTACACACCCGGTCCCCACCGCTGGCAATGGAATCCCTGGCAGCCTGGTTTCTCCCACCAGTACAATCTTTACAACGATGTCTCCTGGTACTTTATCACCACCGGCGGAGACGGCGCCCGTATCAGACAGGATAACAATGCCCGGCTCCCCGACAAGACTGTGCTCTTTTTTGATTACCATACCTTTTACGAACGGGATAGTCTCAATTTCCTCAGCAGCGGCAAACAATGGTGGGGGCAGGAATTCAGTAAAGTGGTGGGCAACAGCCGTACCTATGACTTTGTATTGCCAGGCGCTCCGGAAGGCCCTGTTGCTGTTAAGTTCAGGGCGGCGGCCCGCAGCGCCTCGGGTTGTAATTTTAAGGTGAGTCTTAACGGAACAGCCGCAGCCAGCGCTTATCTGTTGCCCGTAGGCGGGAGCGTATTTGAATCTATCGCTACCGCGGCCATGGCTACCGGTACGGCTGCTGTCTCGCAGGCCACAGTATCAGCAGGGGTGGAGTTTCAACCCGGAGATATTAACTCAAGGGGCTGGCTGGATTATCTGGAGCTGACAGCCAGCTGTCCGTTACGGATACCAGCTTCGGGCATGCTGGATTTTCGCAGCACCACTGACCTGGGTACTCCTCAACAGTTACAATATGTATTGTCTAACGCTACCGCACAAACGCAGATATGGGAAGTGACAGACCAGCTTCACCCGCTGGCTATGGGCACTGTATTAAGGGCAGACTCTCTGTCATTCACCCGTTCTGCGGATTCATTGCGGGAGTTTATTGCCTTTAACCCGGGAAGTGCCGGGAGGCCCGTCCTGGGTGGGCCTGTGATCAATCAGGACCTGCATGGCGCTCCCGGGGCAGATCTGCTGATCGTTACTCATGAAGCTTTTCGCGCGGAGGCGGAGAGGTTGGCGGCCTGGCGCCAGCAACACGACCAGCTGAATGTACAAGTGGTGACTACCAGCCAGGTATACAACGAGTTTGCGTCCGGATCGCCGGACCCTACAGCCATCCGGAATTATGTGAAGATGCATTACGACCGGGGCGATCATCCCCGTTACCTGCTGCTCTTTGGCGCTGCATCTTATGACTACCGTCAGCGGGTGAAAAATAATACCAACCTGGTACCGTCCTGGCAAAGTGAGGCCTCGCTGGATGCTATCCATTCCTACGTGTCAGACGATTTCTTCGGCCTGCTGGATGATACAGAAGATATTACCCGTACAGATATCACCAACCTGCTGGATATCGGTATCGGCCGGTTGCCTGTTCGTAATACAACCGAAGCCAGGATGGCAGTAGATAAAATCATCCGTTACCAGCAGCCGGTTTCTTTTGGTCCCTGGCGTAATCAGGTAACACTGCTGGCTGATGATGGAGATGATAACCTGCATTTTAATGATGCCGAAGCCATGGGCGCGATGATCGCCAAAAGCAATGCACAGGCCAACATTGGTAAAATATACCTGGACGCCTATCCGAAGGAAAATACCTCCTCCGGCTCCCACTCACCTGAGGTGAACAAAGCCATTGCCAATACGATCAACAGTGGTACTCTGGTAATGAATTATACAGGGCATGGCAGCAACAACCGGCTGGCAGAAGAAACCATCATGGATGCAGCCAGCGTACGGGAATGGGTGAACGAAAACAGGCTACCGCTGCTGATTACAGCTACCTGTGACTTTGCTCCCTTCGATGATCCGGGCATAAACTCCCTGGGGGCACAGTTGCTTCTGCAGCAAAATACTGGTGCAATTGCGCTGATGACCACCACACGGGCTGTTTTCGCCAATTCCAACCGGTTGATGAATGCCAATTACCTACAGGCAGCATTTACGCCGTTGGCAGACGGTAATATGCGTAGTTTGGGTGAAGCAATACAACAAGGTAAAAATGCTACCTACAGCACTTCAGGAGATGTGATCAATAACCGCAAGTTCCAGTTATTGGGTGATCCGTCGATGACGCTTGCATTTCCACAGTGGCGCGTTATAACAGACAGTATCAACGGGCAGAAGGCGGGCACGGAAACGGATACCCTGAAAGGGCTGCAGCCTTGCATTATCAAAGGACATATAGCAGATAAAAGAGGTAATATACTGGAGGGTTATCAGGGAACGGTAACAACGGTGGTTTATGACCAGCCAGCCACTTACCATACCCGGGGAAATGATCCCCGTAGCCAGGTGGCGGAATATAAATTACAGCAGCGTGTTTTATTCAAAGGAACACAAACGGTGAAGGATGGTCGTTTTACCGTAGCGTTTACAGTTCCGGCAGATTTACAGCCTGGAAAAGCAAGTGGCAAGATAAGTTATTATGCCTGCGGTGAGATGTCAGACGGTGGTGGTTATTTTCAAGGATTCACAGCCGGGGGCCTGATGAATAATGCACCGGCAGATGTCACAGGGCCGGATGTAAAAGTGTGGCTGGACAGCAAACGTTTTGTCAACGGTGATATGACCGGACCATCTCCTTTGCTGATGATAGATCTTGCCGACAGTAGTGGTATCAATGTATCAGGTAATAACCCGGAGCATCATCTGATGGCGATCCTGGATAGTTCAGAATATTTTGTTTTAAATGATTATTTTGAAGCATCTTTGGACAGTTATCAGAAGGGACAGGTACGTTTTCCGCTGACAGCATTGCCAACCGGGGCGCATCGTATTACCATAAAGGCTTGGGACACCTATAACAACAGCACTGTAACAACGATCTTCTTCAAAGTAGCAGAGCCGGGGTCATTGACGGTGGAGGAAGTTGTCAACTATCCCAATCCCTTTTACGATGTAACCAGGTTTTCTTTTCTGCACAATCAGCAAGGACAACAGCTACAGGTAGATTTACAGGTATTTAGCACTGATGGGCGATTGGTAAAGAAAATGCGGAGCACAATATTTTCTGGTACCAGTCGTTTTGATGGAAGCCCCTGGGACGGTAGAGGTGATTCGGGAGCTAGGTTACCCGCCGGCATTTATATTTACAGGCTGATTATTAGCAGTAATGGTAAAACCAGGACGTTGGGTGGAAAAATGGTACTATTATGACCTATGCATTTGGGAGAGCAAGTTTGCCATTATCCCTACATCAACCCCCTTACGTTTTAATATTAATAAATAAGCTTATTTTTACACCCTATCTAAATACGAACGTTGCATGATCCGAAAGGTAACTTTGAGCCTTGTGTTCATATACAGTACTTTCACAAGTTTAAAAACCTCAGCCCAGATAAACACAGGTGAGATAGATGGCCGTACTAATACTATCAATACTGCAGTACCTTTTCTCCGGATTACACCTGATGCCAGAAGCGGAGCAATGGGGGATGTGGGTGTAGCACTGTCACCGGATGCCTCTTCTATATACTGGAACTTGTCCAAACTGCCGTTCGCAAAGGCTAATGGTGGTGTAGCTGTTACCTACACTCCCTGGTTAAAAGAGCTGGTAAACGATGTGTTTCTGGCAACCGTTAGTGGATATACGAAGCTGGACGAATACCAGGCTGTTTCCGCCTCACTGCGTTATTTTTCACTGGGTACTATTAACTTCAGGGATATCACCAACCAGGACCTGGGCGATTTCCGTCCGCGGGAATTTGCACTGGATGCAGGTTACGCGCGTAAGTTGTCTGATAACTTTTCTATGGGGTTGACCGCGCGTTATATTTATTCCAACCTGGCCGGCGGGCAGTCTAACGGCAGCACCATGATCAGGCCCGGTAAAGCTTTTGCAGCAGATATCTCCGCTTTCTATACCAAAGAATTTGAAAAGGCCGACGGGCTGGCCAACAGATTGAATGTGGGCCTGGCCATCTCTAATATTGGTACCAAGATTTCCTATACCAGTTCTGCACAGAACAAAGACTTTCTGCCTACCAACCTGGCTATCGGTACTGCCTATACGCTCAGCCTGGACGAAACCAATCAGCTGACTTTTGCCCTCGACATCAACAAGTTGATGGTGCCTACGCCTGATTCCCTGGGTAACTACAAGGAAAAAGGTGTGCTGCAAGGTATGTTCAGCTCCTTTGGTGATGCACCGGGAGGTTTGAAGGAAGAGATGCAGGAACTGATGTATTCAGTAGGGATGGAATACTGGTATAATCAGCAGTTTGCTGTGAGAGCCGGGTACTTTAATGAGAATAAGAATAAAGGAAACCGCAAATATTTTACGGCGGGGGTCGGTATCAAGTATGATATCTTCGGACTTAACTTCTCTTACCTGGTGCCTACAGGTTCCGGTACGCAGCGTAATCCACTTTCCAACACCCTGCGGTTTACACTTACCTTTGACCTCGGAGGCAGAAACGAAGAAAGCAGGACCGGTTGGTAATTGAAAAAAATAGATAATAGAATTCAGAAATATATTAAGTCCCTCCGTTTTTTTAACGGGGGGATTTTTATTTTTAATGCCTACCTTGCGCATTGGCATAAATGTTATAAAATATAAGCTATGAGTAGTATACGTATTGGTCTGGGAGTAGATTTTCATCAGCTGGTGGAAGGTCGCGATTTCTGGTTGGGTGGCGTAAAAGTCCCTCATCATAAGGGGGCGCTGGGGCACAGTGATGCAGATGTGCTGTTACACGCTATCTGTGATGCTATGCTGGGTGCCTTGTCGCTTGGAGATATCGGTGTACATTTTCCGGATACAGACAATACTTATAAAAATATTGACAGCAAAATTCTGTTGGCCCGTTGTGCACAACTGATAGGAGAAAAGGGCTATGGTGTAGTGAATGTAGACAGTACCCTGTGTCTGCAGGCGCCTAAGATCAAGGCCTATGTGCCGGAGATGCAGGCGGTGATTGCAGAAATACTGCGTATCGGTCTGGAAGATGTGTCTGTAAAAGCCACTACTACAGAGAAATTGGGCTTTGTAGGCCGGGAAGAAGGGGTGACAGCCCATGCGGTTGTATTATTGGAGAAAATAGCTAAATAATAATAAATTATCTTTGCCCAATGGCTGATATAATTGTGAAAATCATCAATAAGTCTGGTAATGAACTGCCGGCTTATGCGACTGCTGAAGCGGCAGGTATGGACCTGCGTGCGCACCTGGAGACGGCGATAACCCTCCAGCCACTGGAAAGAATGTTGGTGCCAACAGGGTTGTTCATGGAATTGCCCACCGGATATGAAGCTCAGTTACGTCCACGCAGCGGGCTGGCTATCAAACAGGGACTGACCCTGCTCAATACGCCTGGCACGATAGATGCGGATTACAGAGGGGAGATCAAGGTTATTATGATCAACCTGTCCAACGAACCACAAACGATACAACCCGGAGACCGTATAGCCCAGATGATCATCGCTCCATTTGTACAGGCGGTGATACAGCCTGTGGAGTTGCTGACAGAAACCGTTCGCGGTGAAGGAGGTTTCGGTCATACCGGTAAATCCTGATAAATGCGTGTACTCTTAACCGTTATTGGTGTTACCAGCCTTTTGATAACAGGCGCTTGCAGCGGGCCTAAAAAAGCCTTGCGTCGTGGTGCTGTTATCAAAGATCCTGCTGTATTGGAGCAGCGGGCTGACAGTCTTTTTTTTGCGGCCCAGCGTTCCAAGATGCTGGGTGATTACCGCACAGCTATCACCCAATACTCCGACTACCTGCGGTTAAACAAAAACAATCCTACCGTTTATTACGAACTGGCCCGTTTGTTTCTTGAGGTCCAGAACCCGGGTTATGCACTGGGCTTCGCCCGCCGTGCAGCCACTATAGACCCCGATAATCACTGGTTTCAGATCACCCTGGCCGATGCATTTGCAGTAAATGAGCAATTCGATAGTGCGGCCACCGTATTTGACAGGCTGACAACCCGCTTCCCTAACAGTGAAGACTATCTGTTCAACAAGGCGATGTTCCTCGCCAAAGCCAATAAACCGGCTGAGGCCCTGACTGCGTTCAACCAGCTGGAGCAGAAAACAGGGGTAGTGGAAGAAATCATCTACCAAAAACAAAAATTGTTGCTCAAAATGAGCCAGGTAGATTCGGCCGCTGCGGAGATCCGTAAACTCATGGATGTCAACCCACAGGAACTGCGTTATCATTACTTGCTAGCTGAGGTATATGATGCCAATGACCGTACAGAGGACGCCATCACCATCTACAAAAATCTGCTGAAGAAAGACCCGGACAACGCCAGGGCTTTGCTGGGCCTCGCGTCATATGCTAAAAAGAACAATGACAAAGCCGGCTACTGGGCCTACCTCACCCGTGCATTTGCTAATTCCTCCTATAGCATCGACGAAAAAGTAGCTTATGTGTATCCTTACCTGCAGATGATGCAGCTGGATTCTACCAAGGTAGAAGAAGGACTGGAACTCACCGCACTGGTAGTGAGAGCCCATCCCAAAGAGCCTAAAGCATATGCTCTGAGAGGTGATATGTTTTCCCAGGTGGATATGCTGGACAGTGCCCAGGAATGTTATACCAAAGCCCTGAGCCTGGACTCTACCCGCTTTTCGGTATGGTATCAGCTGATGTGGATCTATTCCCGCAAGGAAGAACCCAATGCTCTCCTCACACTCAGTAATACGGTAACAGAAAAATTCCCCAGAGAGTTTATGGGCTACTACTTTAAAGGAGTGGCCAGCTTCCTGTTGCAACAATATCCGGCTGCCATCAGTGCGCTGAACAAATCACTGGAAATCGGCTCCGGAGAAAAACGTTTCCTGGCCGACGTACAGTCTCTCCTGGGAGACGCTTACCATGCTACCGGCCAGCACCAGCTGTCCGACAGCAGTTACGAAAGGGCGCTGAAGCTCCGGCCGCAGGATGCCCTGGTACTCAATAACTATAGTTATTACCTGTCACTCCGAGGCGAAAACCTGGATCGCGCCGAGGAGATGTCCAAAAGGTCCCTGGAAATAGAACCGGACAGTCCAACCTACATGGACACCTACGCCTGGATATTATTCCGGCAGGACAAGTTCGAAGAAGCAAAACACTGGATAGAAAAAGCCCTGGAGTTTCCAGAATCACAGCAGAATCCAAATGTGCTGGAACACTATGGTGATATCCTGTTTAATCTTAAAGATGTCACAAAAGCGGTAGAATACTGGCAGAAGGCAAAAGACAAAGGAGCTACCTCCGTGGGCCTGGTCCGTAAGATCGCAGAAAAAAAATATATTCAATAGCCTTCAGCTGAGAATGCCCGGTATCTCCTGATTACCCATGGCGAGTGCTGATGCCGCTAAAAGCTTATAGCTGCATGAAAAAAACATTACTGTTAATAATTGGAATAGCCGGTATGGCTTTCAGTGCCTGCCGTCACCCGAAACAACTGGCCCGCAATACTTTCCCGGCAACAGACACCAGCAAACTGGCCGCCCACCGGGATACTACATCGGCAGAAGAACGGAATGCCTTTGTCGAGAACATGCTGAAAGGTATCCGCAACAATAATATCAACTTCAATACTTTCTCCGGCAGGATGAAACTGGCTTTTGAAAACGAAAGTAAAAGCCATAACAACCTGACCGCCACTATCCGCATGAAAAAGGATAGCATCATCTGGGTATCTGTCGCAGCACCTATCATAGATGAGGTCATGAGAGCCGTGATAACCCCAGATAGCCTGAAGCTGTACAACCGTATGGACAAACAGGTTTTTCTCAGGAAGATGTCTGATGCGGAAGACCTGCTTAACATTCCATTTGACTTCAAAACCTTACAGGACCTGCTGATCGGTAACCCGGTATACCTGACGGATTCTGTATTTGGACTGGTAAAAACACCGGCCGTTATCTCCTTCAGCTGCGAAAATCCGAAGTTCACCAGCCTGTTCAATGTATTTGCTGATGACTACGGACTGCAGCAAAGCAAGGTGATGGACAAAGACAGCCTTAATCCCAACAGACGTTCCTGCGAACTCACCTATGGCGATTATGCAAATGTGGCCGGCCGGAAGTTCCCTACAGTGCGCCGTATCTTTGTGGAAGAGAAAAGTGTGACCAAAATAGCGCTGGACTTTACCCGCTATGATTTTGACGTACCATTAAGTTTTCCATTCAATACGCCGGCGAGCTATAAACGCATGTAACAAGATTTCCCGGCACTCTGATCTTCAATAAACTAATAAACGTTGTATATTTATCGTTTATATACTTGAACCTGGTATTTAATTGCAGTTACTTAAAATAGTCATGTTGTATTTGAAGAAGATTATCCCGTTTGTATTGATCATATGGTTGTTGCCAGCTATGCTGGTGGCCCAGAATACCGGCCAGCAGCAACAGTCGCGGGAAGAACTTGAGCGCAGGAAAAAAGAGCTGCAAAAGGAGATCGAAGAAGCAAACGAACAGCTGAAAGTTACCAAACGTTCTACCCGGGAAAGCCTGGGTCAGCTTCGTGCGCTGAGAGATAAGATCACACTTCGTACCCGCCTGATCAATAATATCAACGAGGAAATCAACTTCATCAACGGCGATATCAACGCTGCCGCACGTGATGTTAAAACACTGCAAAAAGACCTGGATACTCTGAAGGCACAATACGCACAACTGATCGTATATGCCTATAAGAACCGTTCGGCCTACGACATGATGAACTTTGTGTTTTCTGCCCAGAGTTTCAATGATGCCGTAAAACGTTTTCAATACCTGAAACAATACCGCGAATACCGCCGCCGTCAGGCAGACAATATCGTTTCTACCCAGGACCAGCTGAACAAAAAGATCCAGAGCCTGGAAAGCCAGCGTGTAAAACGTGCTGACGTACTCAAGTCTGAGCAGGAGCAAAGGTCTACGCTGGAACTGGATAAGAAAGAGAAAGACGAAGTACTCACCAAACTGAAGGGACGTGAGAAGGAACTGGTGACCGATATTAATCAACGTAACAAAGATGCGCAGAAAGTACAGGCAGCTATCCGTGCGGTAATCCGTCGTGAGATCGAAGAAGCGCGTCGTAAGGCTATGGAGGAAGAAGCTGCCCGCCGTAAAGCTGCAGAAGAGAAACGCAGAAAAGAAGAGGAAGCGCGTAGAGCCGCGTTGGCCGCTGCAGAAAAAGCAAAAGCTGATGCCGCCGCCGCTGCTGCCCACAACAATAACAATGCTACTAATACACCTGCTCCGGTAAAACCAACACCTACGCCAACGCCAACACCAGAGCCAGCAAGACCGGCACCGGTACCTGAAAAACCTGCTCCGGCCCGTACTGAAAACGTGCTGGAAGCCACTCCTGAAGCACTGGCACTGTCAGAAAGCTTTGAAGCCAACAGGGGTAAACTGCCATGGCCGGTAGATGCGGGTAATATTATCGAACATTTCGGTATACACCAGCATGCTGTTATGGAACATATCACCGTACCATCAGATGGTATCGTCATCGCTACCAACAAAGGCGGCGCAGTGAAAGCCATCTTCGAAGGTGAGGTGAAATCTGTAGTAGTAATGCCGGGCTCCGGATATGTAATTATTATCCGTCATGGACAATACTTTACTACCTATGTCCGTTTGCAGACTACCAGGGTGAAAAAAGGTGATAACGTTAGAACAGGTCAGGTAATCGGTACCGCCAGTGTGAATGATATTGAGAACACAGGTGAGGTGGAACTCCAGATCTGGAAAGGTGTTACCAAACAGAACCCGGAACAGTGGATAAGACGCAGATAGTATATCCTGCTTACTAAAACATACCTTTTTTGAGAAAGTTGATCCCGTTTTTAATGGCTTTTTGGCTGTTACCGGCATTGCTATATGCACAGCGCGGTAACAAACAATCGCGCGCGGCACTTGAGAATCGTAAACAAGAGCTGTTGAAGGAAATTCAGGAAGCTACCCGCGCCCTGCAGTCAACGCGCAAGTCCACCAAACAAAACCTGGGACTGCAAAAGGAACTACAGCAGAAAATAGAAAACCGTAATGCTCAGATCAGAAGCATTAACCAGGAAATAAACCAGATAGATGGCGATATCAGTAATACTAACGATAACGTACAAACGCTGGAGAAAGAAGTGGATTCTTTGCGTGCCCGTTATGCGCAACTGATCGTGTACGCCTATAAAACCAAACGGGAGTACGATGTACTTAATTTCCTGTTTTCGGCCACCAGTTTTAACGATGCACTCCGCCGTTACCACTACCTGCGGCAATACCGCGAAAACAGGCGCCGTCAGGCAGAAAACCTGCTGGCCACCAAAGAACAGCTGGGACAGAAACTGCAAAGCCTGGAGCAACAGCGGGCACAGAAAGCAGGCGCATTATACTCCGAACAAAAGGTAAGAGGCACACTGATCGCCGACAAAAAAGAAACAGACCAGACGATCGTTCAACTGCAGGAGCAGGAGAAACAAATACAGCAAAACCTGGAGCAAAGCAGGGCAGAAGCCCGCCAGGTAGACAAGGCCATTCAAAATGCTATCCGCCGGGAGATAGAAGAAGCCCGCAAGAGAGAGCTGGCTGCAGCGGCAGCACGTAAACGGAAGGCAGAAGCCAAACGGAAAGCACAGCTGGCTGCCCGGGAAGCTGCCCGTAAAAAGGCATTGGCAGCCGCTAAAAAAGCAGGTCATAAACCTCCTAAAATAACCGTACCTGAAAAAGACGACGACGATGACGATCCTCCTGTAAAAGAAACGCCTAAAGAAGATGTACTGGCTGCAACGCCTGAAGCATTGTCATTGTCACGTGATTTCGAAGCTAACCGCGGAAGGCTTCCCTGGCCGGTAGATGCCGGCAGGATCTCTGGCCGCTTTGGTACCAGCTCAGTAGGAAAAGTACAGGTAGAACACAATGGTATCGTGATAACAACATCCAGAGGGGCAGCTGTAAAAGCGATCTTTGATGGAGAAGTGATAATGGTATTCAGTGTTCCGGGCGCAGGATATATGGTTACCCTGCGCCACGGAAAGTATTTTACCAACTATGTAAGGCTGGTGGATGTGCGTGTTAAAAAAGGCATGGCAGTAAAACGTGGCCACGTGTTGGGAGCAGCTGCCGGCAGTGCTGTAGCCAGCAATGGTGAAATAGAATTACAGATTTACCGTAATATGGTGCTGCAGAACCCCGAACGGTGGATACGCCATCGTTAATGCAACTGTGCCTGCTGCAGTGCCTGTTGCTGTAACACCTGCTCGTACAATGCCTCGTACTGCGGGATAATGTTGTCGATATGAAAACGCAGTGCCTGTGTCAATGCTCCCTTGCGGACTTTAGCCAGCAGTTCATCATCCTGCAGTAGTTTTAATGCATTGGCAGCCATACCGTCTACATCTCCAACATCACTCATATAACCGGTCTGACCTGGAATATTGATTTCCGGAAGACCGCCGGCGTTGGAGGAAATAACTGGTACCTGGGCAGCCATCGCTTCGAGGGCAGCCAGACCAAAACTTTCATAGTCAGATGGCAACAGGAAGAGGTCGCTGATCGACATTACATCTTCCAACTGTTCCTGTTTACCCACAAATCTTACATCTTCACAAATACCCAGGTCACGGCAAAGGCATTCGATGGAGGGTCTGTCGGGTCCATCTCCCACCAGCAGTAATTTGGCAGGTATCTTTTCTCTCACTTTAGCAAAAACCTTTACTACATCTGGCACCCTTTTTACCTTACGGAAATTGGACACATGGAGTAATATCTTTTCGCCATTGGGAGCGATGGCATTGCGGAAATGAGGCATCTCGCGGCGACGGAAGCGTTGTGTGTCCACAAAGTTGTAGATCACTGAGATGTCTTTTTCTATCTGGAAATACTTGTAGGTCTCGTCCCGGAGGTTTTCAGACACGGCTGTGATGGCATCAGACTCGTTGATAGAGAAAGTTACCACCGGCGCGTAGGTCTTGTCTTTACCTACCAGTGTAATATCGGTACCGTGAAGTGTGGTGATAAATGGCACCACCCTGCCTTGTTTGCTGACGATCTGTTTGGCCATATATGCCGTGGAGGCGTGTGGGATCGCATAGTGCACGTGGAGCAGGTCCAGTTTCTGATTAAGGATTACATCCACCATGGTGCTGCTGAGGGCAGATTCATAAGGCGGAAAATCGAAGAGAGGATAGGTAGGGACCTGTACCTCGTGGTAATATATGTTGGCGTGAAATGCATTGAGCCTTACCGGTTGCTGGTACGTAATAAAATGTACCATGTGGCCTTTGTCTGCCAGGGCCTTGCCCAGCTCGGTTGCCAATACTCCACTACCACCGTATGTAGGATAACATACAATTCCTATACGCATGATCTTTTTTTTAACGAACGGAAAGCGATGAGTAAAAAGGCCCTGTTGTAAATGTGTGCCAGCGGCCAGATTACTTCGTATACGAAGGTAACGCTGAATTTTCAATTAGCGGAGGCCCGAAAACCATTTATTTGTTATTTGTAAGAACACTGCCAATTAATTAGTTTTATTGCAAAATACAGCCGCTTATATGAGAAAACACCTTTTGCCAATCGCGCTTACCTGCCTCCTGCCGGTAGTGAGCATGGCGCAACAACAGGATTCCCTTGTTTTAAGACAGATGGCCGATGAAGTACTGAGAAATAGTACTGCTTATGAAAACCTCCGTACACTGACCAAAACCGTTGGTGGCAGGCTGGCGGGTTCCCCTCAGATGGCCAAGGCAGAGCAATGGGGTGTGAAAGCCCTGAAAGCTGCCGGAGCAGACACCGTGTACCTGCAGGAATGTATGGTGCCCCACTGGGTAAGAGGTGAAAAGGAAGAAGCTCGTATCGTATCCAAGCTCCGCGATTTTGTACCACCGCTGAATATACTGGCCCTCGGTAATTCAGTAGGTACAGGCAAGGCCGGCCTTACCGCTCCGGTACTGGAAGTAGCTTCCTTTGAAGACCTGGAAGCCAAAAAAGACCAGGTGAAAGGAAAGATCGTTTTTTATAACTACCATTTTAAACCAGAGTTCGTCAAGACTTTTCTCTCTTATCGTGACGCAGTTATATACAGAGGACAGGGCGCCAGCAGGGCCGCGAAATACGGTGCCGTGGCGATAATCCTGCGTTCCATGACACATGGCGCCTATAACTTCCCTCATACCGGCGGCATGTCTTATGACAGTGCCTACCCTAAAATCCCGGCAGTTGCCATCGGATTACAGGATGCAGACCGCCTGAGCAGCCGGCTTAAAAAAGATAATTCTGCCCAGGTATACCTGCGCACCAATTGTCAGATGCTGAAGGATACCATCGGGCACAACGTGATCGGGGAAATCCGCGGTAGCAAATATCCGGATCAGTTTATCACCGTTGGCGGCCACCTCGATTCCTGGGACGTTAACGAAGGCGCACATGATGACGGCGCCGGTTGTGTACAGTCTATTGAAGCTCTACGCACTTTCAAAGCAATGGGCCTCAAACCTGCACGTACCATACGTGTAGTGCTGTTTGCCAACGAAGAAAACGGTACCCGCGGTGGTAGAAAATATGCCCAGCTGGCCAAACAAAGAAATGAACAGCATGTTTTTGCACTGGAAAGCGATGCCGGCGGTTTCGCGCCCCGTGGTTTTACCTCCACCATGCCAGCTGATAAAAAAGCAAAGCTGCTGAGCTGGAAGCCACTGCTGGAGCCTTATGGCTTCTATGACCTGGATGGCGAAGGTGGTGGTGCCGATATTGGCCATCTGCATCAGGCCCTCGGCACACCGATGGCCGAACTTTATCCGGATACACAACGTTATTTTGATGTTCATCATGCTGCCAATGATGTGTTTGAAGCTGTCAATAAACGTGAACTGGAATTGGGTGCCATGGGTATGGCCGGCCTGATTTATCTGGTAGATCTTTATTTTTGATCATAATCACTACTAAACTATACACATGGGCCGGTTTATTTTTATTATTGTCTCTATCATTATCCTGGTACTGGGCGGCATTGTCTTTTACAAATTTTACTTTGTATTCGGTAAAGGAGTAAAGGCGGGAGAGCTCAACTATTTTGTAGAGAAAGGCTATATCTTCAAAACCTATGAAGGTAAATTGATTCAGTCAGGCTATAAAGGCCGTGCAGCCGGAACAATCCAATCCAACGAATTTCAGTTTTCTGTGGCAGATGAGCGGATTGCCCAACAGCTGATGATGGCCAGCGGTAAAACGGTGGAGCTGCATTACAAGGAATACCTGGGCGCATTGCCCTGGCGTGGTTACAGCCCGTTTATTGTAGACAGTGTGATCAGCGTGAGAGAACCGATCAGCAGGGACCTGCCATAAATAATGAATGACTATAAAAGACGAAGCCCTAAGCATCCTGCTTAGGGCTTCGTCTTTTATGTAATTAGCTTCGTTATGCGGGGACAGCGTAGAGTAAAAATATTGCTGGCCGTTTATGCAGGTCCGGCAAGGCTTTTCGCCATTCCCGGATGGTTTTTGTTTTGATATATTCTGCCGGGCCGGTGATATCAGCGGCAATACACAGCCGGGTATGGTCTTTACAGTGGTCCAGAATGTCCTTCAGCAGCAGGTTGTTGCGGTAAGGTGTTTCTATAAACAACTGGGTTTGTTTTTTTCTTTCAGATTCGTCTTCCAGTTGCCGTAATGCTTTTCCTCTTTCGGGCCCTTTGATAGGCAGATAGCCGGTAAACTGGAAGTTCTGGCCATTCATACCAGAGGCCATCAGGGCCAGCAGGATGGAGTTGGGTCCTACCATGGGTATTACCCGGGCATCGATACTGTGGGCGGCCTGTACTACGAGATGACCAGGATCTGCGATGGCGGGGCATCCGGCTTCACTAAGGATACCGATATCTGTACCGGCCAGCAACAGCTTTTTGGCCAGAGCCACATCCGGTGGCTGGTTTTCGTGCATGGGCAACAGCTGCAGTTCATCAATATTGATATTTCTATCCAGCGCTTTGAGATAACGGCGGGCAGTCCGCTCGTTTTCTACATAAAATACACGCAGTTCCTGCGCAATGGTAGTGATATAGGAAGGAATGCTGAACAGGGCGTCAGCGCTCAACACAGTCGGAATCAGGTACACTTTGCCTGTAGCACTCATTATATCAGTTTTTTATGTTGTAAATCTATGGTGGCTGCAATGACAGCATAAGACGGGGCCAGCATCCAGCCTAATACTGGTACCAGCATAAATATATAGAACACCATCCCGTTGCCCAGGGCCATACCCCGGTGCTGGCGGATAAACTGAATGCTCTGTGCCATACTCAGCTTGTGACGTTCACAGCTGTAGTCCATCATAGAGAAACCATAAAAATAAGCTTCTATGAAAAAGCCTATCATGGGCGTGATCCAGCCAACAACAGGAATAAACGAAACCACCAGCAGAACAAGAATAGCGGCAGTCTGGTATACGATATTACGGAATGACATCCGGATGCCCCGCCAGATATCCTGCCCCAGTTGTTTCCAGCTGAAGGGGAACTCACGGTATTCCAGGATCGCTTCTGTTTTTTCAGAGAGGTACGAAAAAACGGGGGAGGCTACTATCAGGAACAGGTATTTGAAATAGGAGAAATACCAGAATACAAATATGATCCGCACCGAAAATGCTACGAGGATAAAAAGAAAACTTACCCAGCTGCTTTCCAGGTCCTGTACCCATTCTGTGATGTGCAGCAGTCGGGTTAGATATTCCACAAAATCGCCGGAATATCCCCAAACAAAATAGAATCCCGTAAAGAACAATAAGCAGTATATAATGCCGGGTATCAGAATCCACTTCCACAACTTATGCTGCATAATGAACTGGTGGGCCTTTCCATATGCTTGAATAGCCGACAATACCTCTCTGAATGAAAACAACGCCTGAATGTTTTTTTAGTGACAGAAAATATTTATCCCGAATGATTGAAGGATGAACGAAACTAAGGCAAAAATATTTTACTCCGGCCTGTATTTATGGAATTAATTGATTTTGCTGCATTCATGATAAAAAAAAACCGTGCAGCAATGCCACACGGTTGTGATATATTGATAAGTGACAGAGCTGATTAGAAACGCGGACAAAGCGTTTTGTATTTGTTGTTCTCGTTTCTGGTATGGATATAAATCAGGGATATCTCCAGACCGCCGCGGGCGTTGGATGCAGGGCGCAGGCTAGATACGTTGGTATCATAGGTAAGCCCTACCTGGAAGCCTTTGAATTGCATGCCTACATAAGGGATGATCGCATCTTTCAGACGATACCAGCTACCCAGGAAAAGGGTAGTGGGGTTGTCGTCCACATCATCGAGTGTGAAACCATAGGCGCCGCCAAAAGTGAATTCTGAAGCGGTGCTTTGTTTCATGTAAAGAATGCTGGTATGGAAACGGTCTTTCCCGTTAACCGGTACAGAACCACCACCATGGATGGTCCAGCGGTAGCTGAGACGGTTCTGGGTTTCGGCCATGAAAGATTCTACCGGCTGGGTGATATGGTAATAGGAAGCACCCAGGTAGATGTTGGATGATTCTCCGATCAAACCATTATATAAAATCCCGATGTTGGGATCGAAGTAGGATATTTTAGGATTTACCAGTGTTTCGTTGCTGGGAATCAATGGATTGTAGCCATTGTTATCCATCTGGTTTTCGAACTGGAGTTTGGTGTTGTCTATCCGTTTTTGTACCAGGGTACCTTGCAAGCCGATGGCAATGGTATGGTTGCCTTCCGGATCGAGACCTTTATGATAAGCCGTGCTGGCGGATAGATAGGTCGAAGTGAGTGCTCCGCCGCCACTTCTGTCGTATACCGCCATCAGCCCTACTCCCCAGATATCTGTATAGGAAATCACGTTTTTCAGGATGCCGAAGTCTATTGCAGCGGTACCAGTCACAAAGGGCGTAGAGATGCTGCGCCATTGGGAGCGGTAGTTGCCGGATAAACGATAATCACCTGAAAATAAACCTGTAAAGGCCGGATTGAGCGTAAGCGGAGAAGCAAAAAACTGAGAAAAGTGCGGATCCTGGGCCCGCAAAGAATTAATACATAAGAATATGGTCAAGAATAGTAAAGCTCTTTTCATATGATAAGCTTAAAAGCATAGGGTTTATGCAGTCGGGTGAAGGTACAGTAATTAAATCATATTTCAAATTAAATCCATGTGTAAAAATATTAATAATGGAATAATGCCTGATCTATTAAATAAAATTACGGATTTGGATATTTAGATGGTAGTGGAAATTCGTGTTACATCTACTACCATTAAACATCCAAATCCGTATGCTGTAAGAGGAAGATCCTTTTATTTAACGTCCATTCCGGATTATTGTTGCAATTTATTTCCGAAGGCCAGATCACCGGCATCACCGAGGCCCGGTACAATATAGCCTTTGGCGGTCAGTTCATCATCAATGTCACCAGCCCAGATAGTGATATTGGCTTTGCAGTTACGGATCACATACTCGATACCTACTGTGCAGGCGATAGCCACTACAAGGTGAATGTGACTGGGTTTACCGATAGCTTCCAGATGTTCGATGGTTTTTACCAGCGATGCGCCGGTAGCCAGCATCGGATCAGACAGGATCAGCACCTGGCCTTCAATGGAAGGGCTGCTCACATATTCAAGGCTGATATCAAAAGAGCCGTCACGATTATGTTTACGATAAGCCGAAATGAAGGCATGGTCTGCCTTGTCAAAATAATGCAGCAAACCCTGATGGAGCGCCAGTCCGGCCCTAAGGATGGTAGCCAGTACCGGTTGTTCTTTTAATACCCGGCAGTTAGCAATACCCATAGGCGTGGTCACTTCCTTCTCCACATATTCCAGCGTCTTACTGATTTCGTAGGCGGCTACTTCACCCACCCTTTCCATATTGCGACGGAAACGCATACGGTCCTGCTGAACTTCCGCATTTCTGATCTCGCTTAGCCATTCTCCAACCAGCGAATTTGTTTCACTTAAATTGATTATCATATTTCTGCTTCCCTTTGAGCCGGCAAATTACCGAAAATTCACGGAAACCTATTCCTGCTCCTTGCTAAGCAAACTGGCTTTTTTCACCAGCTGAACAAACTCTGCCCGGTAACCCTCGGTGTCGCTGCCTTTGGCGCTGGCAGCCAGTTTCATCACCTCGTTATAAGTAGCTGTGCCTTTAAAGGCGGAATTACGCAGCAGTTGCCCGAAAGATGCTGCAGCAGCGGCCATCCGGAAATCTTCCGGCGCCTCTTCCACATGCTGCCGGCTATAAGGCAGTATCTGCTGCATGAGTCGGCTTTTATCTTCCTGTGGCCTTTTGTAACGAAGCTTCACGGTCAGCACTTCTGGTTTGTTACCCATTATTGTGGTATGCTGGTATTTGAGTGGATCTACCCAATTTACTTTACCTTCCTGATCTTTGCCCGCTACGGGAATGATCTCATAAAGAGCTGTGACTGTGTGGCCTACGCCCATATCACCGGCATCTTTTTTATCATTGTTGAAATCTTCATTCTGCAACATACGGTTTTCATAGCCTACTAACCGGTACGACTGCACGAAAGCAGGGTTAAATTCAATCTGCAGCTTCACATCTTTTGCAATGGTAAACAAGGTGCCGCCAAATTCGGTCACAAAGGTGCGGCGTGCTTCTTCAAAATTATCGATGTAGGCATAGTTGCCATTGCCCTTGTCAGCCAGCAGTTCCAGCTTGTTGTCTTTATAGTTGCCCATGCCAAAGCCCAGTACGGAAAGGAAGATACCCTGCTGTCTTTCTTTTTCTATGATGCGTTGCAGCTCCCCATCGCTGGAAGGACCTACGTTGAAATCACCATCTGTGGCCAGTATTACCCGATTGTTGCTGTTGGCATGTCGGTTTTCAGCGGCTATTTTATAGGCCAGTTGAATACCTTCTCCGCCGGCCGTAGAGCCGCCTGCCTGTAGGGATTCCAATGCTTCGAGTATTTTCTTTTTATCCTGACCACTGGTAGAAGGGAGTACCACACCAGCAGCGCCGGCATATACAACGATAGCTACTTTGTCCTGCGGCCGCAACTGTTGTACCAGTGCAGCAAAGGCACGTTTCACCAATGGCAGTTTATTGTCTTCATCCATTGATCCGGACACATCCAGCAGGAATACCAGGTTGGATGGAGGCAGCTCCCTGGCGTCTACCTGCTTGCCTTTCAGGGCTATGCGTACCAGCTGATGGCTGGTATTCCAGGGACAGATGGACATATCAGTATAGATAGATACCGGATCATTGTTGACAGGAGCTTTGTAGTGATAATCAAAATAGTTGATCATCTCTTCCACCCGTACAGCATCTGCCGGAGGCATCTGTCCCTGGTTGAGAAAGCGGCGGACATTACTATAGGAAGCCCTGTCCACATCGATGCTGAAAGTGCTTAGGGGCTGTTCGGTTACAGCATGAAAGATATTTTCATTGATAGGGCTGTAGTCTTCTGTATTAAAATTACCCTGGGGAGCGGGATAGGCCATTTTGACGGAATTGGTCATGCGTCGCTTGTAATAATGCTGTGTGGCGGCCACTCCGGCCACACGGCCTGCCAGTGGTGTGGGGCTGGCAGGTTCCATCATAATAGCCTTATCATCGCGGCTTACCATCACTTCCTGCTCTGGTTTTGGGGTAACCTGAAGGGGCTGCATTTTAAATGTCACAGTGTTTTGTGTGGCTGTAATATTCATCACAGCGTTTTTGTAACTGGCGGCGATCGCCTCCAGGATAAGCGCACCGGCAGGGGCTTTCAGACTGAAATGTCCTTTGGTATCGGTGGCGGCCATATAATCGGTGCCTTGTACCCGTACCACCGCATTAGGGATAGCGGTATTGTTATCGTTGCGTAACACGTTGCCGGTAATCACGCGCAGCTGGCCAGCAGCCTGTAAGACCAGCAGGCAGTTCAGCAGGAGTAAGGAAAGATATTTCTGCATAATGTTGGAATTTTCTGCTCACATGATGTCGGGTCAGATCTGTTTTCCATAAACCCAATAAAAAAAATTACCGACAGGGAAATCCTACCTTTGCCAAAATTTTAGTTGATGGTATATAACGTAATAGGTACCATGTCCGGTAGTTCGCTGGATGGACTGGATATTGTTTTCGCCGAGCTGACGGAGATCAGGGGGCAATGGTCTTATGTTATCAAGGCATCTGAAAGCCTGCCTTACGAACCGGAATGGGTAGAGAAACTGGCGTCGGCCACTACACTTCCTGCCAGGGAATACCTGCTGTTGCATACTGCCTATGGGCATTACACCGGAAAGCGTATTCTGTCTTTTATCGAGAAGAATGAACTGGATCATAAAGTACATTTTATCGCCTCACATGGCCATACCACTTTTCATATACCAGGTAGTAAAATGACGGCTCAACTGGGCGATGGCGCAGCTATTACAGCGGTGACCGGCTTGCCGGTGATCACCGACCTGCGCGCAGTAGACGTAGCAATGGGTGGTCAGGGTGCTCCGATTGTACCAATAGGCGAAAAATATCTGTTGGGTGGTTATCAGTTCTGGCTCAACCTGGGCGGTATTGCCAATATTTCTGCTCAGCTGCCGGAAGGTTTTGTGGCATTCGATGTTTGCCCGGCCAACCGTGTGCTCAATGAGCTGGCAGCCATGCTCAACAAACCTTATGATGAAGGTGGTGCGCTGGCAGCCGGCGGCGTAACAGACGCGGCGTTGATGGAACAGCTGAATGCATTGTCTTATTATCAGCAGCCATCGCCTAAATCACTGGCGAATGAGTTTGGCACTGATACTGTGTTGCCGATGATCAACGCACTGCGTATATCCGTACAGGGTAAACTGCGCACGTATACAGAACATATCGCCGTGCAGATCGCGAAAGCGGTGGAAACGCTGAAGGCCAAAATGCCGGAAGGCCCTGCCCAACTGCTGGTTACCGGCGGTGGTGCCTTTAATACTTTTCTGGTAGAGAATATTCGTCAACAACTGGCCCCGCTGGGTGTTGAAGTAGTTGTGCCCGATGAGCAGACAGTGGCGTTTAAGGAAGCTTTGATCATGGCGCTGATCGGAACATTAAGATGGAGACAGGAAGTGAATGTGTTGTCTTCCGTGACAGGTGCAGAGCGAGATACCATCAATGGTGCGCTGTGGATCAGTCATTAAACAGGTAGAAATTTCTCTGAAATATAAAGCCCCCGGAAGTACAGTACTTTCGGGGGCTTTTTATGTAGATACGAATATTATTATGCAGCATCTACTGGTGTAAATGCAAACTGATCTCCGTCAAACAGGCCGAGGTCGCTGAGTTTCAGATGAGGGATTACCAGCAGGGCCATAAATGACAACGTCATATAGGGAGAGGCCAGCGTAGACCCCTGTCGTTTAGCTGCCTGGTCAAACCAGCTGTACTGGTCAGCAATCGTGTAGCCATCGAGGTTACTCATGAGGCCAGCAACCGGTAAGGGTAGTGCTTTAGCACCTTCGGGGCCGGCAATACTGATGCCTCCGCGGTGGCGGATAACTTCATTGACGGCAGCGCAGATGCTGTCATCGTCGATACCTGCAGCAATGATATTGTGACTGTCGTGTGCTACGGAAGAGGCTATAGCACCCTGTTTCAGACCGAAGCCCCGGATAAAGGCGGTGGCTACGGGAGCTTCGCGGTAGCGGTTTACTACTACCAGCTTGATCACATCCTGCGCGGTATCGGTCATAATTAGTCCGTTAACTACCGGCAGTGCTGCCTGGAGGGCGTTGGTGATCAGCTGTCCGTCCAGGGCTTCTATGACTTTTACTTTTGCCGTAGAGCCGTTGCCGTTAGCAGGTGTTTTAAAGTCAGCAGGTGTTTTGCTGTTGCAGACAAAATTGTTGACAGGCGTGGAAGACACCGGGCTGATCAGTGTTTTACCATTTTCAGCAACCTTCTGACCGTTGATATAGGTAGCAAGGATATTAAAATCCCGGAGGTTGTCAGTAATAATAAAATCGGCAGGATCATTTTCACGTAGTAGCCCGTTGTCGAGTTTATAGTGCAGTACCGGGTTTACGCAGGCTGCGCGTAGTACTTTGAAGAGGTCAATACCGTGTGAGAGGGCTCGTTTGACCAGCAGGTTGATATGGCCTTCCACCAGGTTATCGGGGTGTTTATCATCGCTGCAGAACATGATTTTTTCCGGATAGTCGTGCAGTAGCGGGATAAGTGCCTCGAAATTTTTGGCAGCGCTGCCTTCGCGGATCAGCACATGCATACCGTATTGTAGTTTTTCACGTCCTTCTTCCAGGGTGAAACATTCGTGATCGGTGCTGATGCCTGCATTGATGTAGGCTTTGGCTGCTTCGCCGGTGAGCCCCGGTGCATGGCCGTCTACCGGTTTACCATATTTATGGGCCGCTGCTATTTTGGCCATTACTTCCGGGTCTTTATGGAGTACACCCGGGAAGTTCATCATTTCTGTGAGGTATTTGATATCGTCGCGTTGCAGCAGCTGATCTATATCGTGTACGCTTACTGTGGCGCCGGCTGTTTCGAAAGTGGTGGCAGGCACGCAGGAGGGCGCCCCGAAATTAAATTTAAAAGGTACCTGTTTCCCATTGTCCAGCATAAACTGTACGCCTTCCACGCCCATTACATTGGCGATCTCGTGAGGATCGCTAACGGTGGATACGGTGCCATGTACAACTGCCAGCCGCGCAAATTCGGAAGGAATGAGCATAGAACTTTCTACGTGTACATGCGCATCGGTAAAGCCGGGCAGTATGTAATTCGGGTATTCGTTACTGTTACGAACGATTTGCTGTATACGTCCATCTGCAATGTGCAGTGTGGCCGGATAAATTTCCTGTTGCAGAATATCTACAAGGTTGCCGGAGATCTGGTATGTATTCATGCCGTAAAGCTAAGGAATAGCCGGCATTTTCGGCAGGAATGAAAAGGAGGGTACGTTTTTTGGTAACCATTGATCATTCAAAAAAATACAAACGATAGTTATGAAATATGTAAAGGTTTTTTCGCTGGCAGCAGGGATGTTGATGAGTAGTATGGCAATGCAGGCACAAACCCTGACAGAGGTGTTGGATCATTATACCGAGGCCATGGGTGGGGCTTCCAGGTTGAAAGCCCTCAAAACGCAGTATATGGAAGGGGAGATGATGCTGGAGGCGCAGGGCCTGAAGGTGCCGATCAGAAAATGGGTGAAGCAGGGAGAAGCCATGCGGGTAGAGTTTGATGTGAAGGATACTAAAAATATACAGGTGCTGAGAAAAGATGCCGGCTGGCAGTATATGCCGGTGACAGGCAAACAGGAAGTGGAGGAAATTGAGCCGGTAGTGCGCAAACTGATGCTGCCGCAGCTGGATGTAACCGGTGAGTTGTTTGATATTGCAGCAAAGGGCAAACAGGTGGAATTGCTCGGCAAAGATACGCTGGACGGAGCGCCGGTATACAAGCTGAAAGTGACGACAGCAGAAGGTATTGCAGGGTTTGCCTATCTGGATGCCACGAGTTTTTATCTGGTGAAGGCTACCAATGAAATTGATATCCAGGGCCGGAAGGCGGAGCTGGTAACGCGTTTGTCGGATTACCGCAAAACTGTGGATGGATATGTTTATCCGGGTATGACCGAACAGTCACCGGTAGGGGCAAAGATACGGGTCAATCATCTGGAGGTGAATCGGCCGGTAGCTGATTCACTGTTTGAGAAGCCGGCGGTGAAATAACATGGCAGCCGGGGTAGAGATGCCCCGGCAGTATTTTTTATTTGTACAACTTCATCATTTCTTTGGCTTCTTCAGCCACTTTATCGGCCAGATGTTGCGGCTGCAACACTTTTACCTGGGCACCATAGCTGAGCAGTGTCATGGTGAGTTCGGGATTAATAACCACATTGAGGGAGATGCGGCACTCCTTGCTGTTGTCTGCCAGCACTTGCTGGGAGGCATGTATGGGTTGTGATTTGATATATTTTCCCTGTTTGGGAGAGAAGGACAACACCACATTTTCCGGTTCTCCATCATGTACGGTGATGCCAATGGCATGTTTGAAATAGCTGGCATCATCGAAGTTTTTTTCATCAAAATGCTTCATAGTAGGCCATAGCGCCACCACTCTGTCGAGTGCGAAGGTGACAACAGCGCCGCCACGGGTCTGCTGGCTTTTGCCGATCAGGTAAAAGCGGTGCTGGTATTCCCGGAGATGGTAGGGTTCTACCCAGTGTTCCTTGGGTTCGTTGCGATCGAAGCTCTGGTAGGCGATGCGGATCACCTCCAGGTTTTTGATGGCGTCTACTATTTCAGGGATATATTCAGCGCCTTTGTATTGGGAGGCGCGTGCAAATTTGATCAGGCCTTTATGTTGCAGGGCTTCCCTGTTCATTTTCAGGCTGGTGGCTATTTTGAGGATAGCGTCTTCAAACTGCTGTACTACGGGCAGGCTGCGGAATTGTTCGAGTATGCCGATAGCGATTTCCAGGCCCTGGAGATCTGCTTCTTCAATGGGAATGTTACTGATAGAGAAGGATTCATCGTCATAACGGTAGGTGCGGCTGCTACGGTCGTATACGATGGGCGCCATATAGTTGAGTTCAGGATCCTGGCGCATATCCTGTATATCTTTCTGAATGGTGCGGGTGGAGATGGCAGCATCCATTTTTTCAGATACGTACTCAATCAGGTTATCAAGAGTGGGTTTTGGCAGCCTTTTATTGCGCAAACGCTCATCTATCCAGCGATAGCGCGAAACTGCGTCCTTGTTTTTTGGCACAAGAATTAATTTTTTGTGCTTAAAAATAAGCAATTCCGGGCTTTAGGGGGGTAGCAGGGAAAAAATTTCATAGGATGTTGTCACTACGCAAATCCCTTGCGTGCAGAGCCGGTAGTTTTGTATCGTTATCAAAAAGCTGACAGTTATGAGTCAAACACATACAACAGCAACTATGCAAATGCAGGCCGTTTCAATAGGCCAGATCATTATGGACGATTCCAACTATCTGACATTATGGGGTCATGTGCAGCAGGATGGCGTGTGGTATCCTTGTGATCTTGTAACTACTTATGAAGTAATGAATACAATGTTAAGGTACAGCCATGAAAAAAATGATGCGGTACAAATGACCATTGTAAAGAAGTTGGAAGATATGCGTCACATCCCGGAAATCATTGATCTGGAAACAGAACTGGGCAATGCCGTGGTGTTTGATAACATGATTTTTTATCTGAGCAGGCCCGAACACCATGAATGGGAAATCTGTGCGGAAGATGCCTGTTATTTCATCCAGAAGGTAGTGGCTATGCCGGTGGTACCTCCACCTCCTCCGGCTCGTGCGGACCTGACTGAAAAAATGGAGCAGTGCTTGCAAACACTGCGCAACAATTATGACCTGTACCTCGGATTTATTGAAATAGAATTGGAAGATGAAGCAGCCCGAATAAAAGCCGGCCTGGCCGATGATCTCAGCTTTAGCATGGCCTACTATGCCTGGCAGTTACAATCTTCTCATCCATGATGATTTGAAACCCCATATCATCCAAACGTTTGTAAAACCTCTTGTCCATTGTCCCTTAACCCTTGAAATCCAGATAGTTTGTTAACCACTTTTTTAAAATCCCGATTGAATCCTGTTTGTTTGCCCGTTTGTTAACCCCAATAACCCTATTTTACCATTTAACCCCATAGATGCAAAAATGAAAGCAACCTGCATCTTTATTGAAAAAACCATTGCCGGGAGAAGTCAGGTAAAACGCATTCCAAAAGAGTGCCTCCGGTATAAAGACATTCATTCCTCAGTGATTGTCTGATAGCCCGGCCTCAGTCCGGAAAGTGTGCCTGGTCCCTCAAACATGTATCTGACGTGCTCTTCGGGAAAATATTCCCGAAGAGCCGGAGGAGGCAAAAGAAAAAGCAGCAAAACCTGTTCATCTGTTCGTTGTCCCTGAAAAAACACAGCAGGAGAGCTTTCATAAAAAAAAGCGTCCAAAATGAGAAAAAGTTCCTTTAAAGTCTATAATTTTTGTAGGAAAATGCTATTTTTGGACAAGTAAATTCTGAAATTATGAGTTTAAGACTGGGCGATACTGCTCCCAATTTCAAAGCTAAGACCACAATAGGGGAAATTGATTTTTACGACTACCTCGGTGATAGCTGGGGCGTATTATTTTCCCACCCTGCAGACTTTACACCGGTTTGTACAACAGAACTGGGTAAAACAGCGCTTTTAAATGGCGAGTTTGCCAAAAGAAACGTTAAAGTGCTGGCACTCAGCGTAGATCCTCTGGATAAACATATGAGCTGGATAGGAGATATTAATGAAACGCAACATTGTGACGTAACTTTTCCTATTATTGCAGATGAAGACAAGACAGTGGCCAACCTCTACGGTATGATCCACCCAAATGCTTCAGAAACATTTACTGTAAGGTCCCTTTTTATTATCGGTCCTGACAAAAAAGTAAAACTGACAATTACTTATCCTGCCTCTACCGGAAGGAACTTTAATGAAGTTTTACGTGTTATCGACTCCCTGCAGCTGACTGCTAAATACAGTGTAGCAACACCGGCAGACTGGAAAGATGGAGAAGATGTGATTGTTACGGCGGCAGTGCCCACCGCAGAAATTCCGGAACGTTTTCCGAAAGGCCATAAAATCATTAAGCCTTATCTGAGAACAACACCACAGCCTAACAAATAAAAAATGAATTCAACAGAGCCGATTTACTATCAACCAGGTAGCGGCTTTTTATTATAAGAGTTTTTAATGGTTGGTTTTTGATTTTTACGAAGCGGGGATTTTTCCCCGTTTTTTTTTGCCCATAAAAAAGCCCGCCGGCATGATGCCAACGGGCCAGTATTAAACCAGACACTATATCTTAACTCCGGTGTTTTCTCAGCTGGTTCAGCACCGCACTGATATCTTTCGGGAGTGGAGCTTCTATCGTATATTCTTTACCGGATGGATCTTTAAACACCAGCATGGCTGCATGTAAAGCCAGTCTGCTCAGCAGTGGACGTTCTTCCTCTGTATGTTTGCCCAGTTTGAATTTTTTCTTGATAGCGGACAACAATACCGGCTCCGGACTGCCATACAATTCATCTACGGCAATAGGATGTCCCAGATGTTTCATATGTACCCTGATCTGGTGGGTACGGCCTGTGTGGATCTGCCATTTCACCAGACTGTAAAGACCAAATGTTTCCAACACCTCATAGTCAGTCAAAGATGCTTTCCCCTTGCGGTTGGTAACCATTTTGCCTTTCTGTACCGGATGCTCCATGATGCCTTCGCTGATAGAGCCTTTTGCTGGCGTAGGCTCTCCATGTACCAGTCCCATGTAATATTTCTGTACATCCCTGCTTTCAAACAGCTGGGAGAAATATTTGTGGGCGGCCTCATTTCGGGCAAACAGGATAATACCGCTGGTATCGCGGTCCAGACGGTGTACGGTGAATATTTCCCCATATGCCTTTTTCATGACGGCAATCAGGGAAGTGAGTTCGTTGTCGTGCCTGTCGGGCAGTGTTAGCATGCCGGATGGCTTGTTAACGACTACAAAATCAGGTGTTTCCAGTAAAATATGCTCTTCTAATCGCACCAGTAGTTATTTTTTAAAATGTTTCAGCAGGATCACTTCTTTTTCGTTGAGATAGCGCCACTGGCCACGATTCAGTGTCTTTTTGGTCAGTCCGGCGTACATCACACGGTCCAGCTTTTCTACTGAATAGGAAAGGTGCTCGAAAATACGGCGTACGATACGGTTTTTACCGCTGTGGATCTCGATACCGATCTGCTTTTTATCCTTCGGATCTACATATCCCAGTGCATCCACGTAGGCAACACCATCTTCCAGGGTGAGGCCTTCCACGATCTTTTCGAAATCGGCTTTGGTAAGTGGTTTGTCCAGTTCTACCTGGTAGATCTTTTTGATATTATGTTTTGGATGAGCCAGTGTTTGCGCCAGTTCACCGTCGTTGGTGAGCAGCAGCAGCCCTGAGGTGTTGCGGTCCAGGCGGCCAACGGGATATACCCTTTCATCACCGGCAGCGTCCTGGATCAGGTCCATCACAGTTTTACGTCCTTCCGGATCGTCGGTGGTGGTGATAAAGCCTTTGGGCTTGTTTAAAAGGATGTACACCAGATTTTTGGTCAGGTTGATCTTTTTGTCGGAGAGTGTCACCACATCAGCGCCGGTTACTTTGGTAGCGGGTTCTGTGATGGTTTGTCCGTTGACGGTCACCTTACCTTCCTTGATGAAGTCTACCGCTTTTCTGCGGGAACAGAGCCCACAGTGCGCGATGTATTTATTTAACGGCATTTCGCCCGGCGCGAAAGTGCTTTCTTTGGGTTCCTTACTGGTTTTGGAGAAGTCACGGCTGCTTTTGCCAGTAGTTTTGGTGGCTACACGTCTTTCCTTTTTGTCGGTAAAACGATCGTTAACACGGTCAAAGAACTTTTTACGGTTAAAGCCGCTGGGTGTTTCTTTATGGCGTGCGCCGGTGTCTTCGCTGGCATCTCTGTGGAAAGAGCTTTCCTCTTTACGGGAGTAGTTGTCAGCAGGTTTTTTTCCAAAAGTCTTTTTGTCACCGTAAGTCCGTTTACGGGGAGTGGCAGATTCATCTGCGGTATTGTCTTCTCTGAAGCTTTTGCGGACAGGTTTTTTACCGTCGCCGAAAGAGCGTTTGTGAGAAGGGGTTTTGTCTTCCGCTTCGAAGCCGGAAGTACGTTTGCGGAACGTAGGTTTAGCATCGTCGTTGTCTTTGCTGAAGCTGCGTTTGCGTTGTGGTTTGTCTTCCGCTTCGAAGCCGGAAGTACGTTTGCGGAATGCAGGTTTAGCATCGTCGTTGTCTTTGCTGAAGCTGCGTTTGCGCTGTGGTTTGTCTTCGCCATCGAAGGAACGTTTGCGGAAGTCGCTGGTGTTACCTTCTTTGTCACTGCCGTAGATACGTTTACGGAAAGTGGGCTTTCCCTCACCGGTATTATCTTTTGCAGATGCTCTTCCAGGTCTTTCACCATCAAAGGAGGAGCGGTTGCGATTGCCTGCTGCCGGTTTACCGGTGCTGTCCGTTTTTCTTCCTTTAAAAGGAGCGGGACCCTTCTTAGCAGGTTGTTTCTTCTTCATAAATTATTATTAATTGATGGTCATGCTGGCATGACCCATAGAAATTTTTATTGTTCTGATTAACCTTTGTTGGCCAGTTGTCCGCAAGCGGCATCGATATCTTTACCACGGCTCCGGCGTAATCTTGCATTCACACGATGTTTGCCGAGATATTCCATAAACTCCTCAGCGGTCTGTGAGTCTGGTTTCTGGAAACGGGCATTATCAATGGGATTGTATTCGATAATGTTCACCAGGTCAGCAGGTACCTGACGGTAGATTTTAATCAGATCGTCGGCATCCTGTTTGGAATCATTGAAGTCCTTGAAAAGGATATATTCAAATGATATCTCGTTTTGTGTGGCTTTATAAAAGTAGTTCAGGGCATCAATCAGTTCCTTCAGACTGTTGGAATCGTTGATGGGCATGATTTCACTGCGCTTTTTATCGTTGGCGGCGTGTAAAGACAGGGCCAGGTTAAAACGAACTTTATCATCGCCCAGCTGGCGGATCATTTTAGCGACGCCTGCTGTGGAAACAGTGATCCGTTTGGGTGACATACCTAAACCATCAGGAGCGGTGATCCTTTCGATGGCGTGCAGTACGTTTTTATAGTTGAGCAGGGGTTCTCCCATGCCCATAAACACGATGTTAGTGAGTTTTTTCCCGTTATGCTCCAGGGCTTGCTGATTGATCAGGGCCACCTCGTCATATATTTCGTCGTAATCCAGGTTACGTTTGCGATCCATATAACCGGTAGCACAAAACTTACAGCTGAGGCTGCAGCCCACCTGTGAAGACACGCAGGCAGTCTGCCGGGTGTCGGTAGGGATGAGTACCCCTTCTACGAGGTGGTTGTCGTGTAAACGGAAACGGCTTTTAATAGTACCATCGTTGCTATGCTGAGTAGCATCCACTTTCACGGCAGGGAGGGTAAAGTTCTCCTCCAGCTTTTGACGCAGGTCTTTTGACAGGTTGGTCATAGCCTCAAAGCTACCTGCATGACGGAGCCAGATCCACTCGTACACCTGTTTGGCACGAAAGGCCTTTTCACCAATAGACCCGAAATATTCCTGTAATGCTGGGAGGCTTAAATGCCGGATATTTTTTTTGTCAGACTTCATTATTGACTGTTATATGAGCAAATGGCTGCCTTACGGCAGTCGGAAAGCATCTGCAAAGATATATAAAATAGCTGTTAGCCCCGTTGGGTTTACCATAATTGGTTACTAAATTATTCAAAATAAATAAGTTAGATAGGGTTTTAGTGGGTAGTTCAGACCACTAACAGCTGGTTGAGTCAGCCTATATCTGTCCGGGAATGACGGCTGCGTCAGGTAAATTGGAGCGTTCGGGCATCCTCATTTCTGCGGACCCTGCCTGAAGGGAAAAAGAGTTTATATTGCAAGTAAACCAATTGATCAACATGCAAGTTGCCTACATTGTAGATGCGGTACGTACACCTATAGGCCGGTATGGCGGTGTGCTGAGCACTGTTCGTCCGGATGATATGCTGGCCCATGTGCTGAAAGCACTGATGAGCCGTAATCCTTCTGTAGATCCGGCCGCCATTGAAGACGTAATTGCCGGTGCAGCCAACCAGGCCGGGGAAGACAATCGTAATGTGGCCCGTATGTCCGCTTTGCTGGCAGGACTGCCCGTAACGGTGGCAGGCAATACCGTAAACCGTTTATGTGCTTCCGGTATGCAGGCCATTATGGATGCTGCCCGGGCTGTAATGTGTGGAGAAGGAGAGGTGTACCTGGCTGGTGGCGTGGAAAGCATGACCCGTGCGCCTTTTGTAATGGGTAAGGCAGACGGGCCTTTCAGCCGTAAGTCGGAGATGTTCGATACCACCCTTGGCTGGCGTTTTACAAATAAAGCCCTGGCCGACCTCTATCATCCTTATTCCATGGGAGAAACGGCCGAAAATGTAGCACGGCAATGGAAGATAGGAAGGGAGGAACAGGACCTGTTTGCCCTGAACAGTCAGCAGCGCTATGCAGCAGCACAACAGGCTGGCCGCTGGAATGATGAAATCATACCGGTTACCATTACGCTCAACAAAGAAGAGCAGGTGATTTCCAGGGATGAGCACCCACGGGAGACAACCCTGGAGAAGCTGGCATCGTTGCGCCCGGCTTTCGCCAAAGATGGTTCGGTGACGGCAGGTAATTCCTCCGGTATCAATGATGGCGCGGCTGCCGTGATGATTGTTTCTGAGAAAGCGCTGCAAAGATTTAACCTGAAGCCGCTGGCGATGGTGCGTGCTATCGGAGTGGCAGGCGTAGACCCTTCCATCATGGGTGTAGGTCCTATACCTGCTACCAGGAAGGCATTGCAAAGGGCAGGCCTCACAATAGATCAGTTACACCTGGCCGAATTCAACGAAGCTTTTGCGGTACAGGTGCTGGCATGTATGCGTGATCTGTCTGTTAATCCTGATATAGTGAATGTAAACGGTGGTGCTATTGCGATAGGACACCCGCTGGGCTGTAGTGGAGCACGTATTACCGCTACCTTGCTACATGAGATGAAACGCCGTCCGGAAGCACGGTATGGCCTTGCTACTATGTGTATTGGCGTAGGGCAGGGGGCTGCGATGGTTTTTGAAAAATGCTGAGGACTGACCTAAAAATAACGAGCGGTCGGACATTACATCCGGCCGCCCGCTGCTGGCAAGCAAAAAAAAGGGTCGTTCATAGACAAATTTGCTTCTCCGTCATCATCTTCCGGAGATTGATCAGGCCATACCGCATACGACCCAAGGCGGTATTGATGCTCACTTGCGTGAGATCTGCAATTTCTTTAAAGCTGAGTTCTGCGTAATGTCGGAGGATAATGACTTCACGTTGTTCTTCCGGTAACATATCCAGCATAATCCGGACACGGTCGTGGCTCTGGCGGGTAATGATTTTATCTTCTACACAGGCATCGCTGAATCCCAGCACATCGAATATATCTTTATCGTCGCCGGTTTTGATCATCGGCGTCCGTTTTATTTTTCTAAAGTGGTCTACACACAGGTTGTGCGCAATACGCATGGCCCAAGGTAAAAACTTCCCTTTCTCCGTATAACGTTCAGCCCTGATAGTGTCGATGATTTTGATGAAAGTATCCTGGAAAATATCTTCCGCCAGAAAGGAATCCTTCACAAGCAATAAGATAGAAGTGTACACCTTGTCTTTATGACGGTGAACCAATTCCTCCAATGCTGAAGTGTGTCCTTTCTTAAAAAGGGTAATCAACTGCTCGTCGCACAATTTGTACATTATTTGCATAAACTTCTACAACTAGAACGGGTTAGTAAATAAATACTGACTTTACAGCCTGTTGGTTGTTTAAATTGAGTAGAGTTTATGCGATAGTGAGCAGTTTAAAGCGTTAAAGATTTCGTTACTTATTCCAAGGTATAGAACAGGTTCTCTGCAAATATAAAAGAATACTTCAATAAAACAAATAATCCAGATAGCTTTTTAGCGCACGCATATTAGCTTTTAGCCTGTTTGGGGTCTCCTTTTCCGGTTAATTTTCTATTAGGATTTGCGGGGCTAATTACTATTCAACTAACATCTTTTCCCTTAAATTTGTTCTGTCATGGCAACAAAAACTAAGAAAAAAGAAACCATCATTGATCCTCAGCAGGTTAACCCTCAGGACAATATCTTCATAAAAGGCGCGAGGGTCCACAATCTTAAGAATGTGAGCGTCTCCATTCCCCGCAATAAAATGGTAGTGGTGACTGGTGTCTCGGGTTCGGGAAAATCCTCCCTCACAATGGATACACTGTATGCTGAAGGACAACGTCGTTATGCGGAGAGCCTCAGTGCCTACGCACGCCAGTTCCTCATGCGTATGAACAAACCGGATGTTGACTACATTAAAGGCATCTGTCCGGCCATCGCTATCGAGCAGAAGGTGATCACCCGCACGCCCCGTTCTACTGTAGGCTCTATGACAGAGATCTACGATTATCTCCGGCTGCTGTTTGGCCGCATAGGGAAAACCTATTCCCCTGTGTCTGGGCAGCTGGTGAAAAAACATGAGGTAAGCGATGTGGTGGACTTTATCACCACGCTGAAGCATGGCAGCAAAGTATTGCTGCTGGTGCCCTTCCGTCGTCATGCCAAACGTGATGTGAAAGAAGAGCTCAACATCCTCATGCAGAAAGGTTTCTCCCGACTGTATTCTCCTGCAGCGGAAGGAAACGGACTGCTGCGCATCGAAGAGCTGATAGAGCAGAAAAAACCTGCTGTACCGGCAGATGCATGGGTGCTCATAGACAGGTTGGTAACCAAGGATTTTGAGGAGGATGATAAACATCGTATAGCCGATAGCGTGCAGACAGCTTTTTACGAGAGCGAAGGCGATTGCTACGTGGAAGTGGATGGTAAAAATATCACCCACTTTGCGAATCGTTTTGAACTGGACGGTATCCAGTTTGAAGAGCCGGTACCTAACCTGTTCTCTTTCAACAACCCTTACGGCGCCTGTCCTACCTGTGAAGGATTTGGCCAGGTATTGGGTATCGATGCTGATCTCGTAATGCCGGATAAACGTTTGAGTGTATTTGAAGGAGCGATCGCGCCGTGGAGAGGTGAAAAAATGGGCGAATACAAAGAGGCCCTCGTTAAAGTGGCCCGCAAATTTAACTTCCCCATACACAAACCGATAGCAGACCTTACTAACGAACAGGTGCAGCTGTTGTGGACCGGTAATGAACATTTCTACGGACTCAATGAGTTCTTCAAAATGGTAGAGCAGAACCTCTACAAAGTGCAATACCGTGTACTGCAGGCACGCTATCGCGGACGTACCATATGCCCCGATTGCGGCGGCGGCCGTCTGCGTAAGGAAGCACTCTACATCAAGGTGGGCGGCGACAACATCGCACAGCTGGTAGACATGCCCGTGGCAGACCTGAAAACATGGTTCGACAACCTCGAACTGAATGAATATGATCTGCAGGTAGCCAAACGTATCCTGTTTGAAATCAATCATCGTCTGAAAACATTGCTGGACGTAGGGTTAGGATACCTTACACTCAACAGGGTGGCCAATACCCTCAGTGGTGGCGAAAGTCAGCGTATTCAGCTGACCCGCACCCTGGGCAGTAACCTCACCAACTCCATGTACATCCTTGATGAGCCCAGCATAGGACTGCATGCCCGCGATACACACCGGCTGATCAATGTACTGAAGGAGCTGCGCGATCTCGGTAACACCGTAGTGATCGTAGAGCATGATGAGCAGATCATGGAAGAAGCTGACTACATCATCGATATGGGGCCGCTGGCCAGCCATCTGGGTGGTGAAGTGATTTTCGCCGGTACCTATCAGGAGATACTGACCGACCCTAAAAGCCTTACCGGTAAATATCTCGGCGGTACCCTCCGCATAGATCCGCCACAGAAACTACGTAAATGGAAAAAGGCCATTACACTGGAAGGTTGCCGTCAGCATAATCTGAAAGATATTACAGTAGACTTTCCGTTGGAGGTACTCACGGTAGTAACAGGTGTCAGCGGTTCCGGTAAAACCACGCTGGTAAAACAAATCCTTTATCCTGCACTCATGAAGCTGAAAGGAGAGTTTGCCGAAAGGGTAGGATATCACAAAGTCATGAAAGGCGCTGTAGATGATATCACCCAGATTGAAATGGTAGACCAGAACCCAATCGGAAAATCATCCCGCTCTAATCCGGTGACCTACATCAAAGCATACGATGAAATCAGAGACCTGTATGCTAAGCAGCCGCTGAGCAAGATGCGTGGATTCCAGCCCAAACATTTTTCATTCAACGTAGACGGCGGCCGCTGTGACGCTTGTAAAGGCGAAGGAGAAGTAGTGGTGGAGATGCAATTCCTCGCGGATGTACACCTGTTGTGCGAAAGCTGTGGCGGTAAAAAGTTCAAGGACGAAGTGCTGGAAGTAACCTATAAAAACAAAAATATCTACGAAATACTGGAACTCAGTGTAGATGAGGCATTGGAGTTTTTTAAGGATGAAAAAGATGTTTGCAATAAAATCAAACCACTGAGTGATGTAGGTTTAGGTTATATCAAACTGGGACAAAGCAGCGATACCCTGAGTGGTGGTGAGGCACAGCGTGTGAAACTGGCTTCCTTCCTGGGTAAGGGTAAAGCACAGGGCAAAATCCTGTTTATCTTCGATGAACCTACTACGGGTCTGCATTTTCATGATATCAAAAAGCTGCTCAACTCTTTCAATGCATTGATTGATCAGGGGCATACGGTACTGGTGATCGAGCATAACCTCGATGTGATCCGCAGTGCTGACTGGGTGATTGACCTGGGGCCTGAAGGCGGTGCCGGCGGCGGAAATCTGCTGTATACCGGTGTTCCGGAAGGACTGAAAAAAGTGAAAGAAAGTTATACCGGGAAGTTTATTTAAAAAGATAAAGGGCGCGGATTCCGCGCCCTTTATCTTTTTACTGTATGGATGTAGATATGATGGTCTCCCAACCATTTATCGGTAATGTCTTCTATACGGTTAGAACCGGTCCGTTGTAGTATTGCTGTGCGTATTTCATCCAGTGTCCGATTTTCGCCTATCATACTCTCTATCCAGGAAGACCGGCCATCCGTGAATACGATGAAATATTTTTCCTGCATTATCTGCCCCAGCCTGTCATAAAAAGAAAGAATCCTGGAGTATTTTTCTCTCATATCCTCCCACTGCCGGTTCTCAGGGTCCAGAGCCCACAGCTCGATATCAAAAGCATGAAAGACGACCGTCTTTTCATTAAAGTCTACATAGTTGAAAAAAGTAGGAAACTGCCACCAGTAAACAAACGGCATGTTCTCTTCTTCCTCTTCACTAAGTGGTTGTTCTCCTCTGGCTTTTTTCCACTTGTATTCCAGGGTAGCTTCATCATAGATTTCCCGCCAGTCAGGCATGCCCTTTTCTTTTCTTGGCCAGGGGAATGTATAAAACTGCCTCAGTACTTTATCTTCATTTAATACCAAGCCCAGGTCAAGTATCTGGGAGGGTGTCAGATGATGGTCGGTAACGGCAAACAGGGATATAGGCATAATGAGTTTTTATCTCAGCCTGTCGAGGGATTTGATGAGTTTTTCATCTTTGTAAATACCTCTGGCGGCCAGGAACAGTAATACGATCAATAGTATCGGAAGGAAAGAAGCGAATTGGTAAGAAGCGCTGGAAATAGCTACACCACTGGCTACCAGCTTGTTGGCTGTTTGCTGTACCACATAATACTGATAACCCAGTGCTGCAAATGCAAACAGGATATTGAAGATGGTAAGGCGGAATTGCAGTTTACGTTTTTTGAACAGGATGATACATCCCAGTGCCAGCAGGATAATGATCACGTACAACACGAATAACAGGTAGTTGCTGGAGGCATTGACAGCAGTTTGTGTGCCATTGCTCAGCTTGGCTTTCCACAGATCAAAGGATAATGAGGCGGCGCCGGCTCCGGCTGCCAACAACAGATAAAGACTCTGAATGCGTTGTATCATGATATTTGTGAATGTTTAACGGCGTAAAAGTAAGTAAATTTAACGGTTGAAATGCGCAATATCTGATAGGGACTTGACTATTTTGGTAGGATGCTTAGTGTAATACTTCGTATATTGCACGCCCAATAACAATCTTTTTATTTATATGGCAAGAAAACTGAACAAGCAGGATGCGTTGGACTATCATGCAAAGGGAAGGCCGGGCAAAATTGAAGTAATACCTACAAAAGATACGAAAACGCAGTGGGATCTTTCCCTGGCCTATTCTCCGGGCGTTGCGGAACCTTGTAAAGAGATTCACAAAGATGTAGAAAACGTTTATAAATATACTGCTAAAGGCAACCTGGTAGGCGTTATCAGCAATGGTACCGCTGTTTTGGGTTTGGGAGATATTGGTCCGGAAGCCGGTAAACCGGTGATGGAAGGAAAAGCAGTATTGTTCAAGATATTTGCTGATATTGATGTGTTCGATATTGAGCTGAATACCAAAGATCCGGATAGTTTTGTTGCTGCTGTAAAAGCTCTGGAACCAACTTTTGGTGGTATCAACCTGGAAGATATCAAAAGCCCCGAGTGCTTTGAGATTGAAGACAGGCTGCGTAAGGAGCTGAAGATACCAGTGATGCACGATGACCAGCATGGTACGGCCATTATCTCTGCGGCTGCCCTGCTGAACGCACTGGACCTTGTAAAGAAAAAAGTTGATAAGGTAAAAATAGTGGTGAATGGAGCTGGTGCCGCTGCTATGGCCTGCGTAAAACTCTACGTAGCCCTGGGTGCCAAACCAGAAAACTTCATCATGTTTGATAAGGACGGCGTATTGAATAAATCCCGTACAGATCTTACAGACAGGCATATGCAGTTTGCCACCACTTCCAAAATAACAACACTGGTTGAAGCAATGAAAGGTGCCGATGTATTCCTCGGTCTTTCTGTAGGTAACGTGGTGACACCAGAAATGGTGAAAAGCATGGCTAAAAACCCGATTGTGTTTGCTATGGCCAACCCTGATCCGGAAATCGCCTACGACACTGCTATCGCTTCCAGACCTGATATCATCATGGCTACCGGCCGTTCTGATTACCCTAACCAAGTAAACAACGTGCTGGGCTTCCCTTACATCTTCCGCGGTGCCCTCGACGTAAGAGCCACCCAGATCAACGAAGCCATGAAACTGGCTGCTGTAAGGGCATTAGCCGAGCTGGCCAAATCGCCGGTGCCAGATATCGTAAACCTGGCTTACAACGAAAGGAATATCGTTTTCGGTCCTAAATATATCATCCCTAAACCGCTCGATCCGCGCCTGCTGAGCACCGTAGCGCCTGCTGTAGCAAAAGCTGCCATGGAAAGCGGTGTAGCGCACCACCCGATCACCGATTGGGATGCCTACAAACAGGAACTGAACAATCGCCTCGGACTCGACAACCAGCTGTTCAGGGTAATCGGTACCAAAGCCCGCCGTGATCCGCGTAAAGTGGTATTTGCGGAAGCCGACAACGTGAAGATCCTGAAAGCCGCACAGGTAGTGAACGACGAAGGTATCGCCTTCCCGATTCTGCTGGGTAACGAAAACAAGATCCGCGCAATAATGGAAGAGAATTCCATTGAAATCGATGATGTGGTGATCATCGACCCTAAAAGCGATGAAATGCAGGAGAAAAGACATCAGTTTGGTGATCTCTTCTTCGAAAAACGCAAACGCAAAGGCTTTAACCACTATGAAGCGCGTAAGATCATGCGTGAACGCAACTACTTCGGCTGCATGATGGTGGAAACAGGTGAAGCGGATGCACTGATCTCCGGCCTTACCCGTAAATATCCTGATACCATCCGTCCTGCCCTGCAGGTAATCGGTATGGAAGACGGCGTAAAACGTGTGGCTGGTATGTACATCATCCAAACTAAACGCGGACCGCTGTTCCTGGCTGATACAACAGTTAATTTCAACCCTACCGCCGAAGAGCTGGCAGATATTACGCTGATGGTGGCCAAAGAAGTAAAACACTTCAATATCACCCCACGCATCGCTATGCTGTCCTACTCCAACTTTGGTTCCAGCCAGACGCCGGAAGCGCAGCTGGTAGCTAAAGCCCGCGAAATCGTGAAACAACGCGAACCTTCACTGGTGGTAGATGGTGAAATCCAGGCAGCTATGGCCTTCAACAAGGAAATCCTGAAAGATAACTATCCGTTTACTGAATTGATGAACGAGGAAGTGAATACCCTCATCTTCCCGAACCTCACTGCCGGTAACGTGGCTTATAACCTCCTGCAGGAAGTAGCCGGTTTCGATGCTATCGGACCCGTACTGCTGGGTATGAAAAAACCTGTGCATATTCTGCAGCTGGGTAGCACCGTAAGACAGATTGTCAACATGGTGAACATCGCCGTGGTGGATGCCCAGGAGAAATGCCGGAAAATAGTGGAGAGCAAGGAAAAAGATAAGAAGAAGAAAAAATAGTCTCCATAAAAGATGCAAAGCAGAAAGGCGCAAAGAACGGGAACTTCCTGTTTTTTGCGCCTTTGTTTTGCGCGGATACCGCAGTTTGAAGCGCCCGCGGGGTTTTTTGTTTAATTTTGTTATTATGCAGACTATCTCGAAAAAGAAGATATTTTTCCCGATCAATGAGTCTTTTCGTAACTATCTGAAGCTGTATGAGCGGGAGGTAAAGCTGCCTTTGAGTTACCAGGAACTGCGCTATTATGATCATTCCATCTCGGTATATGACAAAGACGGCAAGGATACCCTATGGGAAACAGTCTTTTACTCCCAAAGTATGATGGGGCCTATCCATGCCGGCCTGAAGCGCATTTACTCTATCCTGAAAGCCGGTGGTGACCAGACCGCAGAAGAACACCTGCATATTGAGCGGATCGACTACTGCACTTTCGGCAATTCCCACCCATTCCGCATCAAAATTGTCAACAACTACAACGAAGTATACGATTACTTCTATATCAAGGTGGCAGATGCATCCCGTATCTATGGTCTGGAACTGGAGCATATCCTTTCTCCTTACTGGATGAACTTCCTGATTGATGGTAATACCCTGGTGGAAGAACATATTGCCGGGGTGCCCGGTGATCAGTTTATCCTGCATTATCTCAACAGGTTGGATTTCAACCCCAAACGTATCGCCAAAGAGTTTGTGAAATTCAATGAACGTTGTTTTGTACGGCTGCTGGGAGATATGCGGTCGTATAACTTCATCATCGACATTACCCCTGATTTCGATGATGTACAGTTCCGTATCCGGGCCATCGATTTTGACCAGCAGTTTTATGAAGGGAAACGTACCCTGTACATGCCGCAGTTTTTTAAAGAGAACAGGGTGTTTGTGGAGCTGGCGATGAAACACCTGAATGCGGAGGTAGTGAAACAGTATCAACAGGAAGAGCGGGCACTGATGGCGCGCCGCCTCAAGGTGCAGCGTCACCGCATCAAAGATCTGCGTGATGTGATTATGACGGACAAAGTGTCTTTCCCTGAAAAAGTACAGCAGTTGGGCGATGAACTGGCGGAATATTATCATGATGCTGCTTTTTCACGTTGCAAGACTATGGGAGAAATCATCGAACGTAGTCTGAAGCGTTTGCTGGTAAGTAGTTTACGTTAACCGCACTATAAAATCTTAATTTCGGATATGATTGGCAAAATCATTCATATCTTTGACCAGTTATGGAGTTCAGATTCTTCTATCATTTTGGAAACTTTTTGCTGATGCTGAAAGGCATGTTTTCCCGGCCGGAAAACATGAAATTGTACTGGAAACAGTTTATGCAGCAGTGTGTAGATATTGGCGTAGGGTCGTTTGGGATAGTATTCATTATTTCCCTCTTCATGGGAGGTGTGACCACCCTGCAAACAGCCTATCAGCTGGTAAGCCCTATTATTCCGAGAAGCACGATTGCCCAGGTAGTGAGAGATACCATCATTCTGGAGTTTGCGCCTACACTTACCAGTATTGTACTGGCCGGGGTAATTGGCTCCAAAATAGCTTCAGAGCTGGGTAATATGCGTATCTCCGAGCAGATCGATGCCCTGGAGATCATGGGTATCAATACCAAAGGTTATCTGATACTTCCCAAAATTCTGGCAGCTACCCTGATGATACCTGTGCTGGTAGCTATTGCCGGTTTCCTGGGAATCTGGGGTGGTAAAGAAGCCGGTGTACTTTCCGGTGTGCTTTCAGCGGATCAGTTTATGATGGGACTGCGACAGGAGTTTAAGGCCTATAACGTATTTTTCGCTATGGCCAAATCATATACCTTCGGATTTATCATTGCCAGCGTGTCGGCCTACTACGGGTATAATGTACAGGGTGGCGCTCTGGAAATCGGTAAGGCCAGTACCACCGCTGTGGTGGTGAGCTGCGTGCTGATATTATTTATGGACTACGCATTAACGGCTATATTACTGTAATCATGATTGAACTGAGAGATATAACCAAAAGCTTTGGAGATAAGGAGATACTGAAAGGCGTTTCAGCTGTAATGGAGTCCGGTAAGGTTAACCTGATCATCGGTTCCAGCGGTAGTGGTAAAACCGTGATGATGAAATGTATTGTGGGGCTGATGGAGGTTGGCTCCGGCAAAATCCTGTATGACAAGCAGGACTTTACCGCCATGGACCACCACGCCAAAAAGATCGTCCGCCAGAAGATCGGCATGCTGTTTCAGGGATCAGCCTTGTTTGACAGTATGACAGTAGAACAAAATGTGATGTTCCCCCTGGAAATGTTTGGTGATGGCACACTCAGAGATAAGAAAAAGAGAGTGGCAGAGTGTCTGGAAAGGGTTCAGCTAAAAGATGCCGCTAAAAAATTCCCTGCCGAAATCAGCGGTGGGATGAAAAAAAGGGTCGGTATTGCCCGTGCTATCGTACTCAACCCTAAATACCTGTTCTGTGACGAGCCCAACTCCGGTCTCGATCCCCAGACTTCCCTGCTGATAGACAAGCTTATTAAAGAGCTCACGGTAGAATATGATATCACCACCGTGATCAATACCCACGATATGAACACTGTAATGGAAAGTGGCGACCATATTGTGTATATGTACCAGGGCCAGAAGCAGTGGGAGGGCAGTAATAAAGATATTGTCTTCAGTAAAGACCAGAAATTAAACGACTTCATCTTTGCATCCGAGTTCCTCCGGGAAGCCAAAGAAATGCGCCAGCTGGACATGTTCAAGGACAATGCATGGAAAGAGCAGCTGCAGGCTCAGCTGAAAAGGGACGAAAAAAAGTAATTTCCACTGCATTTTGGTAGCTTTATCTTAAAGGCACTAAATTGCAGAATTATGGAAATCGGCTTATTTTTGCCGCACCTATAGAAGAAACATATAAAATAATAAACCAATAAAACAAGCGCGATGAGTGTTTTAGTTAATAAGGATAGTAAAGTGATTGTGCAGGGATTTACCGGTACTGAAGGTACTTTCCATGCTACACAGATGATTGAATACGGTACCCAGGTAGTGGGCGGTGTTACTCCTGGTAAAGGTGGTACTACCCATCTGGAGCGTCCGGTATTTAATACCGTAGCAGACGCAGTAAAAGCTACAGGTGCAAATGTTTCCATCATTTTTGTACCGCCGGCATTCGCTGCAGACGCAATCATGGAAGCTACCGAAGCTGGTATTGCCCTGGTAGTATGTATCACAGAAGGTATCCCTGTTCAGGACATGATCAAGGCGAAAAACTTCCTGCAAGGCTCCTCTACCCGCCTCATCGGACCTAACTGCCCTGGCGTTATCACTGCTGAAGAAGCGAAAGTAGGTATCATGCCTGGTTTCATCTTCAAAAAAGGTAAAATCGGTATCGTTTCCAAATCCGGTACCCTGACTTACGAAGCTGCTGATCAGGTAGTTAAAGCTGGTCTGGGTGTTTCCACCGCTATCGGTATCGGTGGTGATCCAATCATCGGTACACCTACCAAAGAAGCCGTAGAACTCCTGATGAACGATCCTGAAACAGAAGGTATCATCATGATTGGTGAAATCGGTGGTAGCATGGAAGCTGAGGCTGCCCGCTGGATCAAAGAATTCGGTACTAAACCAGTAGTAGGTTTCATCGCTGGCCAGACAGCGCCTCCGGGTCGTCGTATGGGCCACGCCGGTGCTATCATCGGTGGTGCAGAAGATACTGCTGCTGCTAAAATGAAAATCATGGCTGAATGTGGCGTTCACGTAGTAGAAAGCCCTGCCAACATCGGTAAAACAATGGCTGAAGTGCTGAGCAAAACTGCTGCACTGGCTTAATTGTCCTACCCTTATAAATTTTGAAAAGGTGAAAAGTGAAGCGGGTCTCCCATCACTTTTCACCTTTTTTTTGCCCCCCTTATGGAAACCCGTATAATACCTGCATCCTCTGTACAATAAGAGTAACTACTGTAAAACGATTCATATGCGTTTATTCTTTTCATTATTCATTGTTTTATTCATAAGCAACAGTATGATGGCCCAGACCAACTATGACAACTACTGGAAGAAAGTGACGGCCCTCGAAGAAAAGGGACTGCCTAAATCGGCCCTCGAAGAGGTAGACCGGATTTTTGCTCAGGCTGTGAAAGACAAGCTACCGGCACAACAGATCAAAGCGCTCATCTTTCAGTTGAAATACAATGACCAGGTCAGCGACAGCAGCACCCAGCAAAACCTGGATAAACTCAACCAGCGTATTGCTGCGTCCGGTGGCGCCCAACAGGCCATCCTGCAAAGCATCAAAGCGGAAATGTTGTTCAATTACCTCCAGAACAACCGGTACAAATATTATAACCGTACCGCCATCGCTGCCGAAAATCCAGGCCCGGATATCAGTACCTGGAGCCTCGATTACCTCCACAGCCAGATTACCGCAGCCTACCTGGCCTCCCTGGCTGACAAAACCACGCTGGAGAAAACGGCCATCGGCCAGTTCGACCCCCTCCTGGTAAAAGGTACCGGCACCCGTCAGCTGCGCCCCGTGTTGTTCGACCTCCTGGCCCACCGCGCCCTGGATTACTTCAAATCCGGTGAAAGCGCCCTTAATAAGCCAGCCAACCAGTTCGAACTCGACGACCCTGCTGCCTTTGCACCTGCCACCACCTTTGCGGCACACCGCTTTGTAACCACAGACAGCGCATCCCTGCAATACCAGGCTGTTGTACTGCTGCAGCAACTGATACGCCTGCACGAAAATGACAAGGCTGCCCTGCTCGATATCGACCAGGAAAGGATTCAGTACATGCACCAGGTTGCTGTGTCCGACAACAAAGCACAACTATATACCCAGGCCCTGGAGCAGATGGTCACTGCCTATAGCAGCGAACAGGAAGTAACCACCATCTACGCACTCATGGCTTCCGATTTCCTGAGTAAAGTGCAACACGGAAAACCGGATACCAGCGGCTACAACAAGAAGGCTAAAGAGATCTGTGAAAAAGCAATCCGGCTGGCCCCTAAAACACAGGGCGGTATACAATGCGCCACCTATCTCGAACAGATAAAATCGCAGTATCTGGAATTGTCTACTGAACTGGTAAACGTTCCAGCGCTTCCTTTTCGGACCCTCGTCAAATACAAAAACGCCGATAAAATATACCTGCGCATCATCGCTGTGGATGAAGCCTTCCGGGCTGCCCTTCAAAAAGCGCAGAATAACTACCAGGACGGAGGAAACGGTTACTGGAAATTGCTGACAGGCAAAACTCCCCTGAAGGTATGGGAACAGGCCCTGCCGGATCCTAAAGATTACAGCGACCACTCCACTGAGATAAAAGTAGACGCCCTGCCATTAGGACAATATATCATCCTGGCCAGTTTAAAGCCAGGCTTCAGCCTGAACGAAAATCCCATGGCACTGCAGTTTACCTGGGTGTCCAACATCAGCTACCTGGAAGACAATACCCGGTTTTATGCATTGGACCGCACCTCCGGCAAACCACTGGCAGGTGTGAACCTGTCTTCCTGGATCAACAAAAGAGTGAACAATGAAGATGTATGGGCCGTGGACAAGTCTACTGTTACTGTTGCTGATGGTAGCGCTGAACTGCCCTATAGCCGCAATGGCCAGTCTGTACGCTTGAAATGGGAACTGAAAAACGACCTGCTGTTCCTGGATGATTATAAATACCTGTATCGTAATACCTACGATCGGACTTCGGAATCCAAGCCGCACATTTACTTCTTCTCAGACAGAAGCATCTACCGGCCCGGACAAACCATTTATTTCAAAGGTATTGCGCTCGAAAATGAGAAAGGTAAAAACACCAGCACCATAATAGCCGGCCTGAAAAACACGGTGGTGATGTATGATGTCAATGGCGAAAAACTGGATTCTGTAGTGGTTACTTCCAATGAATTCGGTTCTTTCTCCGGTAAATTCACCATCCCCGAAGGCCGTATGAATGGCTGGTTTTCTCTGAGAGATCAGAAAAGCTTTGGGAATCTTCCTTTTCAGGTAGAAGAATACAAACGCCCCAAGTTTTATGTGGCATTTGATACTGTGAAAACGAGTTATCGTTTAGGGGAGACCGTTACTGCCAACGCCAAAGCGCTGGCCTATGCCGGTAATAATATTAATGGAGCCATTGTAAAATACCGCGTGGAAAGAAGAGTGCGTTTCCCTTATCCATGGCTGTTTAAGGGATATGTTCCATTTGGCAGCTCTCGTGAGATCGCGCATGGCGAAACCACTACGGATGAGCAGGGCCGTTTCAAAGTAAGCTTCCCGGCAGTGCCAGACAGAACAGTGTCTCCGGACAATAAGCCCATCTTCACTTATGTGGTACATGCCGACGTGACAGACCTGAACGGTGAAACACGCAGCGCAGATCAGTTTATCCATGCAGGTTACCAGTCAATGGAAATAAGCGTGGAAGTACCAGGCCGCCTGGAAGCTGCTGCTCTGAAGAACGTACATATCTTCACTAAAAACCTGAACGGTGCTTTTGAACCAGCAACTATCAAAGTGGCTTTACAGCCGCTGGAGTCTAATAAACGCCTGTTACGTTCCCGCTACTGGGAACAGGCAGACCAGTTTGTGATGACGAAAGAGGATTATGTAAAAGCCTTCCCGCTGGATATTTATAATGATGATAATAACAAAGACAAATGGGCACGTAAGGCAGCCGTATCCGAGCAACAGCTCACCAGCACTGATTCTGGCGTTGTTTCTATCGATAACAAAAAACTGACTCCTGGTTATTATGAGCTGGTGGTAAGCGCTACAGATAAAAACGGTCAGCCGGTGGTACAAAAAGCGGTCTTTGAACTGCTGGACCCTGCTGCCAAAGAGCTGGCAGCGCCTGATTACCTGTGGAGTTACGATCCTGCAGTAGTGACTGAACCGGGTAAAAAAGCTGGTATCGTACTCGGATCTTCTGCTAAAGATCTGCATGTATTGCAAATCATGGAACGTGTGAATCAGTCAAGGCAATTATCTGCCTTCACACTGGAAGGTTTGAAAAAGTATGAATATAATGTCACGGAAGAAGACAGGGGTGGTATCATGCTACATTACCTGTTTGTAAAAGACAACCGTGTATTCAGTGATCAGCACCAGATATTTGTTCCCTGGAACAATAAAACCCTGAACGTTAAACTGGCCACTCATCGTGATAAACTGCAGCCTGGAGAAAAAGAAAAGTGGAGTGTGGAAATCTCAGGTTACAAAGGAGAAAAGGTAGCTGCTGAATTGCTGGCCGCTATGTATGATGCATCGCTGGATGCATTTGCGCCCCATCAATGGATGGCTCCCGGTATCTATCCAAATATCTCATCAGGCAGCATCTTCCATGGTTACGACAACTTCCGGATGGTGACTTCACTGTATTATTTCAATACTAATGAACAGGGAATACCAGGTGTGGAAAGAAGTTATGATGCACTCAATTTGTTTGGCTGGATGATGAATGACTGGATGGGAGGTGTTGTGCGTAAAAATTCAGCCATTTATGGTAGCCGTGGTGCTGGTGTTGCCCGTCCTGTCATGGCTATGGCTGCCGCTCCTGCTCCGGCTGCTTCCAGATCTAAACTGACAAAGTCCAACCGCGAAGTGGCTGGGGATGCAAACGGTGTTGAAATAGGTTATCTGGAAGATAAGGGAACAGCTTTGGCTCCTACTCTGGAAAAGACCGAGAATACCGGCAATATCACTATCCGCAAAAACTTCCAGGAAACAGCTTTCTTCCTGCCGGAACTGCGTACCGACAAAGAGGGTAACATCTCTTTTGAATTTACCATGCCGGAAGCCCTTACCAAATGGAACTTCCAGGGCTTGGCGCATACCAAAGACCTGGCCTTCGGTAATATCAAAGCCAGCATTGTAACGCAGAAACAGTTGATGGTACAGCCTAATGCGCCTCGTTTTGTAAGAGCCGGTGATAAAATTGATTTCACTGCCAAAGTGAGCAACCTGACTGACTCTCTGCTGATTGGTCAGGCTCACCTGGAACTGCTGGATGCCGCCACTATGCAACCTGTAGATGGCTGGTTCCAGAACATTTTCCCGGTACAGCACTTTACTGCCAAAGCAGGACAGAGTACTGTGGTGGCTTTCCAGCTACAGGTACCCAACAACTTCACCAGCGCGCTGCTGTACCGTGTTACCGCACAGGCAGGCAACTTCAGCGATGGTGAAGAAAATGCACTGCCGGTGCTGACCAACTCCATGCTGGTAACAGAATCGCTGCCGCTGCCGGTAAGAGGTGATGGTAAACATACTTTTACCTTCGATAAACTGCTGCATTCAGATGCTTCTGCAACGCTGCGTCAGGAAGCCGTTACCGTAGAATACACCAGCAACCCGGCCTGGTATGCAGTACAGGCGCTGCCTTACCTGATGGAATATCCTTACGACTGTTCCGAACAGGTGTTCAATCGCTATTACGCTAATGCGTTGGCTTCTCACATCAGCAACACAGTTCCGGGTATCAAAACCATTTTCGAAAAATGGAAAACGACCGATACCGCAGCGCTGATGAGCAACCTGCAGAAAAATGAAGAGCTGAAATCCATCCTGCTGCAACAGACACCATGGGTATTGGAAGCTAAAAATGAGGCTCAGCAGAAGAAAAACATCGCGCTGCTGTTTGATCTGAAACGGATGGAGCGTGAAAGAAAATCTGCGCTGGACCAGCTGGCAGCCAAACAAATGCCTGATGGCTCTTTCGCCTGGTTTAACGGTATGTGGGCTGATCGCTATATCACCCAATATATTGTAGCTGGTCTTGGTCATCTGCAACAGCTCACCAGCGCTAAAGATCCAGTAGCAGCCAGCATTGCCAACAAAGCCATGGACTACCTGGATACACAGCTGGACAAGGATTATTACAATCTGGTTCACTTAAAACATGATCTGAAAAAACAAAATATCAGTGAGCTGCAGGTGCAATACCTGTATGCACGCAGCTTCTTCGAGCGTCCGGTGCCGGCAGCTATGCGTAAGTCATTCGACTATTTTGCTGCGCAACAGCAACAATATTGGACCAAGATGGGCCGCTATGCACAGGGCATGATTGCACTGTCACAATTCAAAAAAGGTGACAAAGCCACGGCTGCCGCTATCCTCAAATCGCTGAAAGAAAATGCGATCAACAACCAGGAGATGGGCATGTACTGGAAAGATGTAGTAGCCGGTTATGGCTGGCATCAGGCACCTATCGAAACACAGGCATTGCTGATAGAGGCATTCCAGGTAGCAGGCCAGGACATGGCTGCCGTTGCTGATATGAAAACATGGTTGCTGAAAAACAAACAAACCAACAACTGGAGCACCACCAAAGCCACTGCTGATGCTTGTTATGCTATGCTGCTCCAGGGCAGCAACTGGCTGATTGCCAGCCCGGAAGTAAACATCCAGCTGGGCAACGAAACCATCAGCAGCACAGCGCATAAAACAGAAGCGGGCACCGGTTATTTCAAGGAACGTATTGATGGCAAAGCTGTTAAACCAGCGATGGGTAATATCAGCGTTACCGTGAAAAACAGCCAGGGTCAACCTTCCTGGGGTGCTGTATACTGGCAGTATTTTGAAGAACTCGATAAAATCACTGCCGCCAAAACTCCGTTGGTGCTGGAAAAAGAACTGTTCAAGGAAGTGACTACCGACAAAGGCCCGGTGCTGACCAAAGTAGGAGAAGGCAACGAGCTGAAAGTAGGAGATAAAGTAAAAGTAAGGATCGTGCTACGTGCAGACAGGACTATGGAATACATCCACCTGAAAGATATGCGTGCGGCTTGCTTTGAGCCACAGAACGTGATCAGCAGCGCTAAATGGCAGAATGGTCTGAGTTATTACGAAAGCACCAAAGATGCTTCAACAGACTTCTTCTTCAGTTATCTGCCCAAAGGTACCTATGTGTTTGAATACACCCTTTTTGTAACACATGAAGGTAAATTCTCCAATGGTATCAGCACGGCCCAGTGCATGTATGCGCCTGAATTCAGCGCACACAGCGAAGGGATTACCGTGAAAGTGGTAGAATAGGAGAAACGGATATAAAGTTTTAAAAGCCCGTCTGGTATTCATCCAGGCGGGCTTTTAACTTTATAGGTTATTTTTACCGCTCAGATAAACCATATGGTAAACGTAGATTATATCATTGTAGGGCAGGGGATTGCTGGCACTATGCTGAGCTGGGCTTTGTGGCAGGCAGGGAAGAAGGTAATAGTGATTGATGATGCAAAAGAAAACAGTGCGTCGCGGGTAGCGGCGGGTATTATTAATCCGGTGTCTGGTCGTCGGTTTGAGCCGGCATGGATGTATGACACCATTTATCCTTTTGCAAAGGATACCTATCATCAAATGTCGGAACTGCTGCAGGTGCCCGTGTTGACAGAGCGTCGTTTATGGAATGTATTTCCATCACAACAGATGCGGGACGCCTTTATGAAAAAGGCTGCTGATGGTAAGTACACTGCACTGCCGGAACAGCTGGAGTACGAAGAGCTGCTGGACCAGCCTTATGGGGCAGCTGTTGTGCAGGGGGCTACAGTGAATCTGCGGGAGCTGCTGCCTGCCTGGCGTAAGTTTTTGCAGGCACAAGGGGCTTTGCGGGAAACACATGTAGATATAGCTGCGCTGGATGTAAACGCGGAGAGGGTGATTTATGAAGATATTATTGCGCAGAAGATCATTTTTTGTGATGGGGTAGCTACAACAGGTAATCCCTGGTTTCGTACCCTTACTTTTTTGCCGAACAAGGGAGAGGTGCTGCTGGTGAGGGTTCCGGGACTGCATACGGACGATATCATTAAAAAGAGTATTACACTGGTGCCGCAGGGACCGGAGTTATTTTGGGCCGGTTCTTCTTTTGTTTGGGATTATGTTGATGATCTGCCCACCGATAAACAAAGGGAGATACTGGAGAAAAGCCTGCAGCAGCTGTTAAAGGTGCCTTATACGGTAGAAGCGCAGCTGGCGGCGGTGCGGCCTTCGGGTAATGATCGCCGGCCAATGATAGGATTGCATCCTGAAATGCCTTCAGTAGGCATCTTCAATGGTTTGGGTACCAAAGGTTGTTCATTGGCACCCTACATGGCGGCGCATTTTACGGCAGTGTTACAGGGAGATGCCCAGCTGATGCCGGAAGTAAATGTGAACAGATATTTTTAGCAAAACGGGGGTAAAATCTTGTTATCAGATCGTATCTTTCAGACCCTTGTGAATCTGATGATGAAATCAGAGGAAGCTCAAGGATGGACAAAAAAGGGTATCTTTGCCCCCCTTGTGGGTATGGCTGAACAACTGAACAGTGGTCGTAAACAGCTGGCAGTACATTCGGGGCTTCAATCATAAAACTATTAAAATCAATTATTTGCATGTATAGGACGCACACTTGCGGGGAGTTAAGAATGGAGCAGGTAGGCCAGGAGGTGACGCTGGCAGGATGGATACAAACAGTCAGAAAATTTGGCAGCATCAATTTCTTTGATCTGCGGGACCGTTATGGTATCACTCAGCTGTTATTTCACGAAAGTCTGAATGCCAAGCTGGATGAGCAACCGCTGGGCCGTGAATTTGTGATACAGGTGACCGGTATTGTTACTGAGCGTACCAACAAAAATAAAAACATCCCCACTGGTGATATTGAGATCACGGTGCGTGACTATAAAGTCCTGAATGCGGCCAAAACACCGCCATTCACTATTGTGGACGATACAGACGGAGGTGATGAGCTGCGTATGAAATACCGCTTTCTCGATCTCCGCCGTAATGCGGTAAGGCAGAACCTCGAGCTGCGCTACAGTGTAGGTCGTGCTGCCCGCAACTTCCTGCATACCCGTAACTTCCTGGATGTTGAAACCCCTTTCCTGATCAACTCCACACCGGAAGGTGCCCGCGATTTTGTGGTGCCCAGCCGTATGAACCCTAACCAGTTCTATGGTTTGCCACAATCACCACAAACCTTTAAACAATTGCTGATGGTGAGCGGTTACGACCGTTACTACCAGATCGTAAAGTGTTTCCGCGATGAGGACCTGCGTGCAGACCGTCAGCCGGAGTTTACCCAGATCGATTGTGAGATGAGTTTTGTGGAGCAGGAAGACGTGCTCAACACATTTGAGGATATGCTGAAATATATCTTCAAAGAAATCAAAGGAATTGAGTTTGAAGGCGCTTTCCCACGGATGACCTGGGATGATGCAATGGAGTTTTACGGCAATGATAAACCAGACATCCGTTTTGATATGAAGCTGGTGAACCTGAACGATACCGTAAAACAAAAAGGTTTCAAAGTATTTGATGAGGCAGAGCTGGTAGTAGCGATCGCTGCATCAGGCTGCTCTGAATATACCCGCAAACAATTAGACGAACTGACAGAATGGGTGAAACGTCCGCAGATCGGTATGACCGGACTCATCTATGTGAAATATAATACAGACGGCACGCTGAAGAGCTCGGTAGATAAATTCTTTGACGAGCAGCAGTTGCAGCTGTGGGCGCAAAAATGTCAGGCTAAGCCGGGAGATCTCATCTTGGTGCTGGCTGGCAAAGAAGAGCGTACCCGTAAAGCGATGAGCGAGCTCCGCCTGGAAATGGGCGAGCGCCTGGGCTTCCGCAATAAAAATGAGTATAAACCGTTGTGGGTGATAGACTTCCCGCTGTTTGAGTATGCAGAAGAGGAAAATCGTTGGGTAGCCCGTCACCATCCGTTCACTTCTCCGAAACCGGAGCAGATTGCATTAATGGACGATATGTCACAATATGCCAAAATCAAGGCAAATGCGTATGACATCGTACTGAACGGTACAGAGATCGGAGGCGGTTCTATTCGTATCTATCAGCGTGATTTACAGCAGAAAATGTTTGCTGCGCTGGGTATGTCCAAAGAAGAGGCAGAACGCAAATTCGGCTTCCTGCTGGGAGCTTTTGAATATGGTGCGCCGCCACATGGTGGTATCGCCTTCGGATTTGATCGTTTGTGCTCGCTGTTGGGCGGTAGTGAGAGTATCCGTGACTTCATCGCCTTCCCGAAAAACAACCACGGCCGCGATGTCATGCTGGATGCTCCCGGTGAGCTGGATCAAGCCCAGCTTGATGAATTAAAGATCAGTCTGGTAAAGTAGATTACCGGCATAGTCTTTGCAATAACAGGGAACTTTAAGCGAAAAAATCCCCTTTGATATGGCCGTTTCGCCGCATCAAAGGGGATTGGTGCTAATATAGAAAACAATTTTTTTTAACAAGAAATTAACGACGAAGATAAGGCTAGAAGGAGAAAGAACGTATTATCTAATTTTTTAAAGTAATATTGCGGTGTGATCATCGTTGATATGTGAGGAGAAAATGATGCTGAAAACAAACAACAATCTATCACCTGTAACAAACAGTACACCTATGAGTAAATTTACAACATTCCTCAAACGGTCTATATGCGTAAGTGCGGTGCTTTTATTGCTGATGCTCAGTAATGTTGGATATGCTCAACAGTCCACGAGTAACTATCTGAAAAAATACAAACCGGTATCTGTAGAGCTTATGCAGGAAACCGGTGTTCCAGCAAGTGTTATCCTTGGGGTAGCCATGCTCGAATCCGGTGTAGGTACCAGTAGAAATGCCAAATTGTTGAATAACCACTTTGGTATTGTAGGTAAAAACAATCTTTCGAAGACTGCCCCTGGTACAAAATCCAGGTATAAGCAATATGCTTCTGCGGTAGCTTCTTATGAACACTTCGTTGAAGTGCTTGCCAGAAAAAAATGGTTTAGCCAGCTGAAAGGTAACCCCGAATTTGCGGTTTGGCTGAAACACATGAACCATAGCGGTTATTCTTCCGCTGGTCATGAATGGATCAGAAAAGTAACAAACATTATTAACCGTTATAAACTATATAAACTGGACGAAGGAATGGATAGCGTGGCGCGGGGAGCTACCTGGTTGACCGTAGGCATGCCGCCAGTTACCGACGACCGGTGATGCTAATTGACTTTAGAATATGTCTGGCGAAAATAAGTCTGCCTATCCTTTTTACATTATTGTAGGATCATTGGTGTGTCTGGTGATATTGTCCCAGCTCAACTTTAGTTTATCATTTAAAGATTTTCAATTCCGGCGCCTGGACATGTTGTCTGAGCTACGATCGTCCAATCCGGAAAAAAAGGAGCTTACTGCTGGTAAAAACAGCAGTAAGCTTTCTCATTCGGATACGGCTGCCGCTGCTACAGGTAATACTCCTGCCAGCACTGTCGTCAATCCTGATGTGTCATACGACTTCATGGCGTATAAAGGCATCCTCAATTACCCTACCCCCGGAGAGGGAAGTGTTGACAACGCTGGTATAAGCCGTTTCCTGACGGCCCTCAAAGAACTCAAAGCCGGTAAACGCAAAAAAGTCCGCATCGCCTACTTTGGTGACTCCATGATTGAAGGCGACCTCATCACCTCCGATTTGCGTGATAGTCTCCAGACCTTCTTCGGCGGTGCCGGTGTTGGTTTTGTTCCCATCACTTCCGTTGTGGCCAGTTACCGGACTACCATTACCCACACCTTTTCCGGCAACTGGAAAGATTATCACTATAAAAATTCGCCCCCTGCCAATATTTCACTCGGCCTTTCCGGCCATACCTTCTATCCTGGCGGCGACAGCTGGATAAAATACACACCTGTCAAAAAGCCACGCCTGGATAAGTTTGACGAAATATCTGTACTCTACGGCCCGTCAGAAGCCGGTACAATCAATATTAATGATAAAGCCTACACGCTTTCCGGCAATGCACCGGTTAACAGGCTGGACCTGCGCCAGGATACCGGCGCCCCTTCCCTGACCATCAAATACGGTGGCGGGCCTACCGTACCTTTTTATGGTGTTTGCTTTGAAACTGAAAGAGGCGTGTACGTAGACAACTTCTCTTTCCGTGGTATCAGCGGTGTAGAGCTAGGTCACCTGTCTGCCGATATGGTCCGTCGCATGCAACAGGAGCGTCCTTACGACCTCATCGTGCTGCATTACGGTGCCAACGTGCTCTTCCGCCCCGAACTGACGGATTATAGCTGGTATGAGCGCCCCATGAAAAAAGTAGTGGACTCCCTGCGCAGAGACCTGCCTGGTACTTCTTTCCTGATAGTAGGTACTGCAGACAAATCCTATAAAAAAGGTGACAGATATATCACCGCTCCCGGCGTAGAAGCGCTGCTGAAAGTACAACATGACCTCGCTTCAGAATATGGTACCGCTTACTGGAACCTCTACGCTGCCATGGGCGGCCAGGGATCTATGGTGAAATGGGTGGAAGGCGATACCGTACTGGCCAATAAAGACTATACACACCTTAACAGACAGGGTGCGTCCAAAGTGGGAGCGCTGCTGTATAAAGCTATTATGAATGACTACAGGCACGGAGAATAACCTCGGAAGAAGTATGCTGACAGTGCTGGCACTGTTGCTCACCACCTTTTCAACCTATGCGCAAAATGCAGGCATGATCCAGCAGGATACTGCCTTGTTCCGTGCATTCGACCAGCTGTCCAAAGCAGACAGTAATGTGGTGTCCATACTTCACCTGGGCGATTCCCATGTACAGGCAGGCTATTTCTCTCTGGCCACAGCAGCCCTGCTGCAACAGCAGTTTGGCTATGCCGGCAGAGGTTTCGTTTTCCCGTACAACCTGGCCGGTACCAACGGTCCCGAAGACTATCGCTGGAACAGTCCATCCCGCTGGACCATGGAAAGGGTAATAGACCGCTACAAACCACCTGTACTGGGTCCCGGCGCCATCGCCATACAAACACAGGCCGCTCCGGCTCTGTCGTTTACCGGTAAACAGGACGCTGCCATGGACAACAACTTCCGCAAAGTGCAGCTGCTTTATGATGCCAATACCGACAGCAATAACCTCGTATGTCCTGAAGCTGAGGTAACGGTAACGGGTATGCCATTTCCCGGCTCCCCGACCATCAGAATGGCTACACTTAACTTCCCTCAGTCTTCCCAGTCCTTCCAGGTACGCTGGGAAAATACAGGCAACCTTCCTTTCCGCTTTTACGGCGCCGTATTCCAGAATGGACATAACGGTGTTTTATATCATAGTGTAGGCATCAACGGTGCCATGTACCAGCATTACAACGACCTTAGTAATGTGCTGCTGGCGCAAATGTCGGTATTCCAGCCCCGGCTGGTCATCATCTCCCTGGGTACCAACGAAGCCTATGGTAAGTTTGACCCCTTGCTGTTCAGAAATGAAATCGACAAAACAGTACAACTGATTCGCCAACAGATGCCTGCCGCCTGCATCCTGCTCACCACCCCGCCAGACTGTATGCGGGCTGTGAGAAAAACCACCAGGAAAAAAATAGGCAAGAAAAAATACCGCACTATTCATTCCATCGCCTATTATCCCAATCCGTATATATCCATGGCAACACAACAGATTGTAGGATATGCCCGGCAACATGGGGTGGCCTGCTGGAATTTTAACGCTGTAAACAGAGACGAGAAAGACCGCTTTGCAGGAGGATGGGCGTCAGACCATATTCATTTTAATCCAAGAGGATATCAGTTACAGGGACAGCTTCTGTATGAGGCACTGAAACAATCCTATAATCAATATTTACAGGTAAAAAAGAAAAACCAAGTCAACACGGATGATCGACATTAATAAGCTGTATTCCCTGCTGTTGTACAACCCATCAGATCCGGTACTGTTCAACAGTGCCTTCTTCTTTTATTTCTTCGCTCTCTTCCTGATGTGTTATCTGGCTGTCAGCCGTAGCCAGGCAGGCAGGGTATGGGTGTACACTGTTTTTTCACTTTATTTCTTTTATAAGGCCTGCGGCTTTTATGTAGGTCTGGTGGTGCTTTCGGCCATTGTTGACTTTAATCTGTCGCGCTGGATATACTTTACCACCAGTCTACGCGTCAAAAAATCGTTGCTGATATTCAGTATTCTCCTGAATATCGGGCTGCTGTTCTATTTTAAGTACACCGACTTCTTTATCGGTATCGTCAACGATGTTACCAGCGGACATATCAGTCCGTTGCACCTGTTGCTGCCTATCGGTATCTCTTTTTATACTTTTGAAAACCTCAGCTATACCATCGATGTGTACCGGGGTGAAATAAAACCGGTGAACCGTTTCATGGATTACCTGTTTTTCCTGTCTTTCTTCCCTAAGCTGATGATGGGGCCTATCGTAAGGGCGGCGGACTTTATTCCGCAGATCTATGAGCCCTACAGGCTCAATGGTGAAGATATCGGTAAAGGAATGGCGCTCATCGTTGGGGGCTTGTTTAAAAAGATTGTTATCTCCGACTTTATCTATCAGAACTTCGTACAGTATATTTTTGATGACCCCAGCAAACATACCGGCCTGGAATGCCTGTTGGGCGTTTATGGGTACGCGTTAGTGATCTATTGCGACTTCTCCGGTTACTCTGATATGGCCATCGGTATTGCCCGTTGGACAGGCTTCAAGATTCCGGCCAACTTCGATTCTCCTTACCAGAGTGCTTCTATCACAGAATTCTGGCGCCGCTGGCATATCTCTTTGTCCAGCTGGTTGCGCGACTATCTGTATATCCCGCTGGGCGGTAACCGTAAAGGCAAGGTGCGGCAGTATATCAATCTGGCACTGACTATGCTGATCGGTGGTTTCTGGCATGGTGCCAGCTGGAACTTTATTTTCTGGGGAGGCTTGCATGGTGCGGCACTGGCAATAGATAAAGTGAGGATAGACAGCCAGAAAAAACGTAAGGTTACTATCGCCGGTTGGCAGAAAATTGGTGGTATCCTGCTGACATTCCATTTTGTATGTTTCTGCTGGATCTTCTTTAAGGCAGCTACTTTCCATGATGCATGGGCGCTCATTCATCAGATAGTATACGACTTCCAGCCGGGTATCTTCCTGCAGCTATACGATGGTTATGCCGCCGTATTCTGGGTAATGATACTGGGTTTTGTGCTGCATTTCCTGCCTGCCAAAGCAGAGATGCGGATGGCGAATGTGCTGGGCCGGCTGCCGCTGGCTGGCAGCGTTGCTGTGATGGTGATCTTCATCTGGCTGCTGGTGCAGGTAAAAAGTACCCAGCCTATGATCCCGATCTATTTCCAGTTCTGATGATAAAAGATTAATAAAACAAAAAGACGCAAGGAGATCCTTTGCGTCTTTTTTGTTTTATGTCAGTAAGTGCATCGTATGTATTTATTTCTGCCAGGGAATAAAGATTTCGGAGCGGTGAGGCTCTGGTAGTGAGATAAAGAAGTTATTGGTGCGCATTTTGAAATTCCCTTCCCTGCAGTTGCTGTTAATGAATTTGTACATGGGAAGTCCTGCTTCAGCAAAGCTAAGTGGCACTTCCAGCTTTTTATAATATCCCTCAGGTATTTGCATGGCCACCAGCTTAAAGCGTTCGTGGTATTCTACCATAATCTGGTAGTGTGCCTGATCGTTGGACGCAATGTTGGGTAATAGCAGTCCTACGTACATCATCATGCGGTCGTAGGTGGTAACAGGAACAACATCCAGTGTGCCGGTGATGATCCTGGGATTGTCCATTTTAACGGCTGCTATCAGGGACCGGAGCTGTTCTGTATATTTATCCATGTATACCATCATGCCTCTAACGGGATCGCTGATGCCGGGGAGTATGTTGTAATAAAGGGTGAAGTCGGGCAGTTTTTCATCTGTTGTCCGTTCTATGTTAAAGTATTCTTCGTAGTCCTGGCGGGAGTCTGTAACGATCCTGGTTTGTTCGAGCGTATGTAGTTCTGCCGGCATATAATCCACCTCCCTGATACTAGTCGGGCTGGCGTTGAACCAGCCGCGGATTGCTTTGGAAAATGATTCATTGGTATAACCACACTTTTCACTGATATCGCTGATACTGAAATTGCTGTGCCGGAGATATCCAATGCCGGCTTCCAGTCTGCTGCGTTTAACAAAGTGCAGGTAAGGTTCTCCCATTAGTTTGGCAAACTTGTGCGAGAAATTATCTTTTGAGACTGACAGCATATCTGCAACTTTTTGCAGGCTGATATCCATCAAAGGGTGATTTCGGGCATAGGCAATGGCTTGCTGTGCTTTCCATTCCCAGTGTTCCAGAGTTGACGTTTTCATAAGAGGTAATAATCCTATCAATTTAAGCCATTCAACTGGTTTATTGACCTGGACGATGTCGGATTAACGAGGGATTAACCGAACAACATCTCCCTGAAAATCCTACTTTTGCGCAAATTTTTATGAACTGATGCGAATGTTCAGATCTCTTCTCCTGACAGCCCTTCTATCAGGCGCTTTTTCTGTTGCCAGGGCACAATTCCTGATGGATATGATTGATACAACCACAGAGCTGGGGAAAGGGATGATCGCCATGTACCAGAAATATGACGCGCTGCGTTTCAGTGGTTATATTCAGCCTCAGTTCCAGCTGGCGGAGGCGAAAGGAATCAGCAGTTATGCCGGTGGCGATTTTCTTCCGGCTGTCAACAATCGTTTTTCGCTGCGTCGTGGGCGTATACGCGTGGATTATGAACGCTACGACCACAATGATATGCCGGTAGTGCAGTTTGCCTTTCAGTTTGATGGAACAGAGCGGGGCGTGTTTATCCGCGACTTCTATGGTCGTGTGTTTGAATCCCGCTTTAATATGTTTTCGTTGGCAGGTGGTATGTTTGCCCGGCCTTTTGGTTATGAGGTAAACCTTTCCTCTGCTGATCGTGAAACGCCGGAGCGTGGCCGCATGTCACAGATACTGATGAAAACGGAGCGGGACCTCGGTGCAATGGTCTCCTTTGAACCTCGCCGGAAAAATCATCCCCTGCGTTATCTCAAAATAGATGCGGGGCTATTCAACGGGCAGGGACTTACCGGGCCTACCGATTTCGATAGTCATAAGGATTTTATCGGGCGTATAGCCATGAAGCCTTATCGCTTTAAGGGTAACAAATGGGTGCTGTCTGCCGGTGTTTCTGTATTGTACGGAGGTATGGAGCAGTTTACTCCATCTATTTACCGCATGGGCACCGTAAACGGACAAAAGGCGTTTGTACTGGATTCCAGCGGGCATAATGTGGGCAGGATCGCGCCCCGTCATTACTACGGAGCCGATGTACAACTGAAGATACCTAACGGGCCTGGGAGAGGATATACCCAGTTCAGGGCAGAATATATCCGCGGAACTCAGACAGCTACGGTGAATACAACAGAAACACCTGGTGTGATCCCAACAGATGCGCAGGGTAACCGCCTGCCGTTATATATCCGGCGCTTTGATGGTGCTTATCTGTATTTTATACAAAATCTGGCCAGTGACCGGCATCAGCTGGTAGTCAAATACGACTGGTACGACCCCAATAAGGATGTAAAAGGAAAAGAAATCGGCGCTCCCGACTCCAACCTGACTGCAGCAGATATCCGCTACAATACCCTGGGTCTGGGATATATATACTACGCCAACGAACACCTGAAGTTTATGGTGTACTACGATTGGGTGGAGAATGAAAATACAAGTCTGGCAGGCTTTACCTCCGATGTGAAGGATAATGTGCTGACCTGCCGGATGCAGTTCCGCTTCTGATATTACAACATTGATTCTTTGCCGGCTTCCATCGTAAAGCCGAATGTGCTGCCTATCTCCGGTTTACTACGTACGGTGATGGACTGGTCGTGTGCTTCCACGATATGTTTTACGATGGCCAGCCCCAGGCCTGTACCGCCGATATCGCGGCTGCGTGCCCGGTCTGTCCGGTAAAAACGTTCAAATACGCGGGGGAGATGTTCTTCCGCCATACCGATACCGTCGTCAGAGATTTCCACCAGCACCCTTTTGTCATCCATGTTGTAGATGCTGGCTACGGTGTGGCCGTCTGGTTTGCCGTATTTGATGGAGTTGTCTACCAGGTTAATGAGTACCTGACGGATTTTTTCCTTGTCGGCCAGTACAGGGACAGGCGCTTCGCAACCTTTTTTGATGCTGAATTTAATGCCTTTGGTATTGGCTTTCAGAGAGAGTGTGTCGAACACGTCTTTCAACAGGTCCTGGATAACGAAAGTCTCACTGTTGATGGTCATCTCGCCGCTTTCCAGCTTGGAGATTTCATCCAGGTCGTCTATCAGACGGCAAAGACGGTCGATATTTTTGGTAGCGTTTTTCAGGAACAGTTTATTCACTGCCGGATCTTCAAGGGCGCCGTCCAGCAGGGTGTGGATGTAGCCCTGTACTGCGAAAATGGGCGTTTTAAGCTCATGTGACAGGTTGAGCAGGAACTCTTTCCGGAAAGCTTCATTACGACGCAGGTTTTCCAGTTCTTCCTTTTTCTGGCTGGCCCACTTTTCCACATCTTCGCTTACCTCTTCAATGGTCTTCAGGGGAAGGATGTTTTTATGGAAAAACTCTTCTCTTTTGGACGCTTTGGTTTGATAGATAAACTTGTAGATGAGTTTTATCTTTCTGTAGATGAAGTTCTGTAGCGTATACAGATAGAGGTAGTAAGATACCAGGAAAGTGAGGAGGAAAGCTCCCAATACTATTTTCCAGTTACCATCCACCAGGTAGCTGCCGAGTGCTATTATGGCTGATAGCACCAAGGCTGTAAATCCCGCCAGTTTTTGCGGGGACAGGTTTTTTGCTTTAAACATACTCCAGAGTGAGTAATTAGTATAATAGTGGGAAATTACTTTAAATTTCTTTCTTGCCATAAAAAAGCCATTCACCGTCAGCGCCGGGAATGGGTCGCTTACGGTTAACAATAGTTCTGGTGGAGGAAATACCGGGTTTCCGTCAGAGGAATTTTATTTTTTCAGGAGTCTGCGCTATCCGCTTACATTTCAAATTTATAACCTACTCCTTTTACGGTGGTGATTAGGTCGATCCCTATTTTCTGCCGTATTTTACGAATATGTACATCGATGGTTCGGTCACCAACGATCACTTCTGTACCCCATACCTGGTTAAGGATCTCGTTGCGCAGGAATACACGACCTGGTTTGGAGGCGAGTAGCTGTAACAGCTCGAATTCCTTTTTGGCAAGTATGATTTCCTGACCTTTGTAGGTAACGGTGAATTTTTCCCGGTCTATGATCAGATCGCCCAGCTGCACCTGTGTTTCTTCTGCTTTATGCAGGCGGCGGAAAAGAGCGTTGATACGGCTTACCAGTAATTTGGGTTTAATAGGCTTGGCGATATAGTCATCGGCGCCCATGTTTAAACCGTCAATTTCAGATTTTTCATCGTTGAGCGCTGTCAGAAACAGCACCATGGTATCTTTGAAATCTGGGAGCTTCCTGAGTTCTCGACAGGTGTCGATGCCATTCTTGTTCGGCATCATTATATCCAGCATGATCAGGTCGGGCCGGAATATTTTTGCTTTCTGTATAGCCTCGCTGCCGTCTTTTGCCGTTACGGTGTCGTAACCTGCCGATTTGAGATTGTAGCTGATAATTTCCAGGATGTCCAACTCATCATCTACTACCAGTATTTTACCTGCAACCGCTTGGTCTACCATAAAAAATTTGCTTTAATAAAGACGGCACAAAATTAAACAGCCGGTTCCGTGATTAATGGAAAATTAACATTATGAAATTGTTAATTCAATACCACTCTTTTTTCTGTTGAATGCCAGCAAGTTACATAGAATTTTAGCAGTATATGATATCTATATATTTTTCTATCCGTATATTTCTGATTCTGATACAATAGCAGCTGATCCTTCGCAGCTATGATAAATTGGTTGTAAATTTGCTATTTGGTCGGAGTGAAAAGTACATCTACAATGAGAAAATTTCTATTCATCCTTTTACTCGCAGCTTCTCAAGGCAGTTGGGTACACGCACAAAGTGTTCATTCACAGATACCTATAACGAGACAAGGGATACATGACAACATCGACAAGGAACAAGCAGCTGCCGCAAAATTCGATGGTAAAGCGGATGATTTTGTAAAAGTGTCTGAAGATCAGACAATTAACCTGCAAGTGACCAATGCCCTCATGAAGCAGGTAGATGATATGCAATCATCTATAGAAGCCGACGGAGCGCTTGATCATCGTCTGAAAGTAAAATATCTCACCGGTCTTTATTCGGTGCTGAGAGACTATAATGTTAAAAGAGCCAGAGGCCGTATTGAACCGGAAGAAGCTCCGGCCATCATTACCGCCTACCGCGACATGATGCATGCCGATATCGGTGGTAAAAGCATCGCTCCCTACATCAAAAATCTCTCTTTCGAAGGATCAGAGCGTATTATCGAAGTATTTCACGACAATCCGGGCTATACCGAAGCTAAAGGCGACGTATTCACCAAATATGCCTTCAATAATCTGGATACCGTAATGCCCAAGCTGCAGGACTATCTGCACTACCCGGGCGTTGACTCAATCGTGGCGGCCGTAGCACGTAAATACCCCAATCAGGTATTGACCTATGCTACTTCCTATACGCCGATGGCCAATGTCATCAAAAGAAATCCGGACCCGATCGTACAACAGATCGTCCGTATCGGTCAATCTTCCCAGAGTACCAAAATCCTGCCTTTCATCGATGAGCTGATGGCTGGTAACACCACGGTGGAGAAACTGGAGAAAATAGTATCAAACGATTACCAGTATTACAAACAAATGGTGAAGGCCACCATCGCGCTGCAGAAACGCAAAAATGAAGGACTGTCTACCTACGGTATGAAAGCCATGATGGAAAACATGCAGGCCAAATCACTGCTGTATATCCGCGAGGTGAACGATCTGCACGAAGAACCCGCCAACGTGCGCTTCCGTATCGTGAAGGAATTCACTCCTGAAGAGCTATACTACCTGATCATCAACGGTCAGGAAGAACTGTTTACTTCCAGCTATACCAATCATAACAATGCCGGTTTGTATGACCAGATGATGGTACGTATGAAACCTCCTCGTGGCGATAGTTTACTGATGATGGTCAACTTCGACCGCTTCAAGAAATTTATCGCGATGGCAGCGGGTTTCAATACCCTGGACAACTTCCTGAAATCTATGGCGCCTGAAAACGCCAACTACCTGATGCAGAAGTACGTGCAGAACCTGGAAAAAACAGAAGACCTGGAAGATGCGGTGGACGTGGCTAACTCCTTCGGTAGCATCCGGGATGAAAAACTGCTCAACTTCCTGAGAGCAGAAGTAAAGAAAAACCTGGCTTATGTAAGAAAACATAACGACAGAAGAGGTACCGTGATCTATCAATTGCTCAGCAGCCTCTTCGAAACAGAATCTGCCAAAGGTGAAAACGATTCTACCAAAGCGACTGACATCGCTGCTGAATTTTCACTGCCTCCGATCAATTACGTCGATCACAGCGCCCTGCAAAGCGATAGTGGCCGTGTATTCCAGCAGGTATTTTTCTATGGAGATAAAGACGGACAGGAATCTTTCGCCAGCTTCATGACCAACTTCCCGTCATCAGAATGGAAAGTGGTGAAGAACAAGTATTATGCAACCATCACTTCGCTGAAAGGCAAGCCCACCACCATCTACGCCAATCTGCCAATAGATGAACCTGGTGATAAGGAAGCCATCCAGCGACTGTCTGAATACCTGGACGAAAACGATATTCATCCTACCATCTTCATTCACCGTGGACACAGTTATCATATCAACACTACACTGGAAAACCTGCAAAGTTCTGCCAAGATAGTAGTACTGGGTTCCTGCGGTGGTTACCACAACCTGGCTGTAGTACTGGAGAAATCACCGGAAGCGCATATCATCTCCTCCAAACAGGTAGGTACCCGCTTTGTAAACGAACCGATCATCCACAGCCTGGAAGATGTAGTTCGTTCCGGTAAAAATGTAGACTGGGTAGTAATGTGGGCTCAGCTGGCCAAGAAGTTTGCACCAGATGCCCGTAATAAAGAGCTGTTCAGTGACTATGTGCCACCGCACAAAAACCTGGGCGCCATCTTCATCAAAGCATACAGACAAATTATGAAAGACAGCGGGAAGAAATAATTCCTGTAATGTCTGCTAAAGATAACGAAGCCCGCCTGCTCTTGCCTGGCGGGCTTCTTTTATGTACTGCAGGCGCCGCTGGTAAAAGTCGCAGAAGCTTTTCGCATTTTTGTACTAGGTTTGTTATATAGTTTTAAACATCGATCCCTTGGAAAATCTGGCCGTAAAGAAAGTATTTGATTTTAGTTTGTTACGACGCATCTTCACGTTCGCGGCGCCTTATAAACGGGCTTTATATCTGTCCATGGTGATGACGGTGATTTTTGCGGTTATCTCCCCGCTAAGGCCCTATCTGATCCAGGTTACCGTAGATAAATACATTGCGAATCAGCTGACTCGTATGCTCGTAACCGTTACCATCGTGCAGATTGTTTTACTGCTGCTCGAAAGTGTTGTAAGGTTTTATTTCTCTTATCTCACCAACTGGCTGGGACAGTCTGTGGTAAAGGATCTGCGGGTGACCGTCTACAAAAAGATTATCCGCCTCAACCTGGCGTTTTTTGATAAAACACCGATCGGTACGCTCACCACCCGTACCGTGAATGATATCGAAGCCATCAATGATGTGTTTTCGGAAGGTATTATTTCCATCGTATCTGACTTGCTGACGATCGTGGCCATCCTGGTGGTGATGTTTTTGGAAGACTGGCGTTTGACGCTGGTCAGCCTTTCTCCGTTTCCAATATTGATTTTCGCGACTTATGTGTTTAAGGAGAGTGTCAACAAATCCTTTTACCGTGTCAGAAATGCGGTGTCTGCGCTGAATGCCTTTGTACAGGAACATCTCACCGGTATGGTGGTAGTACAGGCTTTTACAGCAGAGAAGCGGGAGTTTGCCCGTTTTAAGCATATCAACAAAGAGCACCGGAGAGCCAATATTGACGCCATTTTCGCTTACTCTGTGTTTTTCCCGGTGGTAGAAATCATCCTGGCTATTTCCCTGGGGCTGATGGTATGGTGGGGTTCCAACAAGGTGCTGAACTATGAAGTGACCCAGGGGGTAATGATTGCCTTTATCATGTACCTGAATATGTTGTTCCGTCCGCTGCGGATGCTGGCGGATAAGTTTAACACCCTGCAGATGGGCATGGTAGCCAGCGAGCGTGTGTTTAAGGTACTGGACAACCAGGACTATATCCCCGACAGGGGCCATCAGGCGGCAGACAAGATGCAGGGCGCCATTACATTTGATCATGTGTCTTTTGCTTATGTAGAAGACCGCTATGTGCTGAAGGATATTACTTTTCAGGCCAAACCAGGTGATACGATAGCCATTGTAGGGCACACCGGATCTGGTAAGACGACTATTATCAGCATCCTGAACAGGTTGTATGAAATCCAGAAGGGAAGCATTAAGATTGATGATATAGAACTACCGGCCTATTCCCTGGAGGCGCTGCGCAGCAAGATCGGGGTGGTATTGCAGGATGTGTTCCTGTTTTCCGGTTCCATCTACGATAACATCACGCTGCACAACAGTGCCATTACACGGGAGCAGGTGGAAGAGGCTTCAAAGCTGATCGGGATACATGATTTTATCATGCAGTTGCCCGGAGGCTATGATTATCAGGTGATGGAAAGGGGAAGTACCTTATCGTTGGGGCAGCGGCAGCTGATTTCCTTTGTGAGGGCGTTGTTGTACAATCCGGCTATTCTGATACTGGATGAAGCGACCTCTTCTGTTGATACTGAGTCAGAGATGATGATACAAAATGCCATCGACAAGCTGATTGCCGACCGGACGGCGGTGATTATTGCGCACAGGTTGTCTACCATCAGTAAGGCGGATAAGATCATTGTGCTGGACAAGGGAGAAATCAAGGAGATGGGAACCCATGAGGAGCTGTTGAAGCTGGAAGGGTTTTATTTCAAGTTGCATAGTATGCAGTTTAATGCCAACAAAGTATAGTAGAGCAGGGGAGACTGCTGTAATGTTTCAGTACCACAAATGATAAAAAAATATATATGGTAGATTGCTGGGAGAAGGATCAATTTTTATGTGCTTTTCCTGGGCAGCAGCGATGTTTTATTAGGGATATAAGCTGCTGGTTATCAATGTATATACAATATCTCCATAGTTTTTTGCATAGTCGCTGAATTTTTGAGATAAAAACGTTTATCTTTGCGCAAAATTTCAGAAAACGGTGATTTCTTTCAGTAAGTTCAAACATAGAATGGTAGCACTTGTGATGGTTTTAGGCCTTCACAGTTTTGGTAATTTTTCCTATGCAGCACACAATGAGGGCGGTACCGAGCCAGCAACTCATCAGGAAGCAGCAGCTGAAGAACCAAAAAAATTTGATGCTAAGGAAGTAATTCTCGGACACGTTAAGGACGCACATGACTGGCATCTGTTCAGCATAGGCGAAACGCATGCGACCATTCCGCTGCCAGTGATTATTTATAATCCTACACGTGGACTTTCTGTATTTTCTTCTTCCCAGTTTCATCATGGTCATGAAGCACATGACGGTTACCGTCTGGTAAACGCTCACTATGTTCATGAGAAAGGACTGGACCCGGCTAAATATACAGACGGCAAGGTGATCGCAGTAGATGCGAACGACATGCCAACCGGCGAGGAGATCTACGATTTCTCTATTACCAAAAACATCACTTCTATGATCATTGCGGCTGTGCTGCTGATCGTTCTGATGCTGAATGTAGCGAAGGCTTACCGCCTGCGTGGTTCCAAAAAAGCGCCTAAAGGCTTCCAGAGCCTGATAGAGCCGGTAATCATCTTCATCCGTGATGAGGTGGTAAAACCAAATATTCCTGGTAAAGCTGAGAGATATACTCCGTTTATACTGACTATTTTCTTCTTCATCCTGATTAACAACCTGTTAGGTCTGTTACCTGGTTCTGCCAACGTAACCGGTAACATCGCTGTGACTACTGCGCTGGCTATCATCAGCTTTATAGCTACTATGTTCTCTACCAACAAACATTTCTGGGGGCATATCTTTAATCCTCCTGTACCTGGAGGCGTGAAGGTTATCCTGGCTCCGGTAGAGCTGATCGGTGTGATTACCAAGCCGGTATCACTGGCAATCAGGTTGTTTGCCAACATTCTGGCGGGTCACATCATCATCCTGAGTATTATTTCCCTGGTGTTCATCTTTGGATCTTTAAGCAAGGTGGCTGGTTATGGCTTCCTGCCGATAACTATCGCTTTCAACATCGTGATGATGATGCTGGAGCTGCTGGTTGCCTTTATCCAGGCCTTTATCTTTGCCAACCTGACAGCAGTTTTTATCGGCCAGGCAATGGAAGGCGGACATGATGATCACCACTAATCAATCGTAATTTCTTAAATACAAATACATATTCATTATGGCACTTTTGACTGTATTATTGCAGGCTGCTGCAGTATCTGGTTTAGCTAAAGCTGGTGGCGCTGTAGGCGCTGGTATCGCTGCTATCGCTGCTGGTATCGGTGTGGGCAACATTGGTAAAAGCGCTCTGGAGTCTATCGCTCGTCAACCAGAAGCTGCTAACGACATCCGTGCAAACATGATCCTGGCTGCTGCGCTGGTTGAGGGTGTTGCCCTCTTCGGTGTAATCGCTGGTCTGCTGGCGGTAGTTCTGTAAGCCAAACTTTTTACTGCATCCGGAGCACAGGGCAATGGATGCAGTAATCTTTCATTTGGCCATTGGATTATTAAGAGATGGGTTGATTTCCGTCACTTCCTGAAACCGATAAATATCAAATCAAAATAAATAAAATTCATATAACATGGATCTGTTGATACCCGCGTTGGGCTTGTTTCTTATCTCATTCGTCATTTTCATCATCGTATTTCTGATCCTGAAAAAATTTGCATGGACTCCGATCCTGGCAGTTTTGAAAGAAAGGGAAGGCTCTATCGCAGATTCCATTGCCTCCGCTGAAAGAGTGAAGGAAGAGATGGCGCAGATGAAAGCTGAGCACGAGCATGTACTGGCTGAAGCTAAAGCTGAAAGAAGCAAAATCCTGAAAGAGGCGAAAGACGCGAAAGATGTTATCATCAGCGAGGCGAAAGCACAGGCGCAGGCAGAAGCCAAAAAAATCATCAGCGAAGCTTATACAGCGATTGAAAATCAAAAACTGGCAGCGCTGACTGATGTGAAAAACCAGGTAGGTGCGCTTGTAATTGAAGTGGCTGAGAAAGTGTTGAGAAGAGAACTGGCTGATAAAACAGCTCAGGAATCTTACGTGAAACAACTGGCTGGAGAAATTAAACTGAATTAAGATATTAACTGTTGGCCTTCGGTATCTGCCGGAGGCCGACGGCTAAAAGCTATAAGCTATATGCAGAATCCCCGTTTAGCATCTAGGTATGCAAAATCATTGATAGACCTGGTTCAGGAAAAGGGCCAGCTGGAAGCGGTGCATAACGACATGCTGTTCCTGCAGCAACTGGTGAAATCCAACCGCGATGTGGTGAATTTGCTCAAAAGCCCGATTATCAAGGCTGATAAAAAGCAGAAAATCATGGCGGCCATCCTGGAAGGTAGAGTAAATGCTACCACCCTGGCTTTCATCAACCTGCTGATCAATAAAACACGTGAAAGCTGCCTGCCCGAAATGGCGGTAGAATTCACCCGTCAGTACAATGTCATCAAAAACATCAGTATTGTAAAAATTACTACAGCTGTAACACTGGACAACGCTACTCTGGAAACAATCCGTCAGAAAGTGGCCAGCGAGGTTCCGCAGCAGGTGCAACTGGAAACAGCTGTAAACGAAGAGCTGATTGGTGGTTTTGTACTCGAAGCAAACGACAAGCTGTTTGATGCTTCCGTTGCCCGCGATCTGCACGATATCAAAAAACAATTCAGCAAGAATATTTACGTATCCGCAATACGTTAATTAAAAACAGCAGCCGCTGCGTACACGCAAAGCTGTTGTCGTTATATAAACTTTTCTAACGACTTTTTTTAAAATCATAATTATGGTTGATATTAAACCTGATGAAATTTCGGCGATATTACGCCAGCAGTTAAGCAACTTCAATGCTACTGCCGATCTCGAAGAGGTAGGCACAGTATTGTCGGTGGGTGATGGTATCGCCCGCATCTACGGTTTGGGTAATGTGCGTTATGGTGAACTGGTTGAATTCGGCAATGGCGTAAAAGCAATTGCATTGAACCTGGAAGAAGATAACGTAGGTGTGGTTTTGATGGGTGGATCTCAGGACATTAAAGAAGGAGATAAAGTACGTCGTACCGGTAAAATCGCTTCCATCAACGTGGGCGAAGGCATGGTAGGACGTGTGGTAAATACACTGGGCGAACCAATCGATGGTAAAGGCCCTATCACTGGTCAGCTGTATGAAATGCCACTGGAGCGTAAAGCACCAGGTGTACTGTACCGCGAACCAGTTAAAGAACCACTGCAGACTGGTATCAAAGCGATCGATGCGATGATTCCTATCGGCCGTGGTCAGCGTGAGCTGGTAATCGGTGACCGTCAGACAGGTAAAACTGCTATCTGTATCGATACCATCATCAACCAGAAAGAATTTTATGAAGCAGGTAAACCTGTGTTCTGCATATACGTAGCTGTAGGTCAGAAAGCATCTACCGTTGCGGGTGTAATGAAAACTTTACAGGAAGCTGGTGCAATGGCTTACACTGTAATCGTTGCTGCTTCTGCATCTGAACCAGCTCCGCTGCAGTTCTACGCTCCATTTGCCGGTGCTGCTATCGGTGAGTTCTTCCGTGACAGCGGCCGTCCAGCCCTGATCGTATACGATGATCTGTCTAAACAGGCCGTTGCTTACCGTGAGGTGTCCCTGCTGCTGAAACGTCCTCCTGGTCGTGAAGCTTATCCTGGTGACGTATTCTACCTGCATAGCCGTCTGCTCGAGCGTGCTGCGAAAATCATCAACAACGATGAGATCGCAAAACAAATGAACGATCTGCCTGAGTCTATCAAACATCTGGTAAAAGGTGGTGGTTCCCTCACTGCATTGCCGATCATCGAAACACAGGCATCTGACGTATCTGCGTACATCCCTACCAACGTAATCTCCATCACCGATGGTCAGATCTTCCTGGAAGGTAACCTGTTCAACGCCGGTGTACGTCCTGCGATCAACGTAGGTATCTCCGTAAGCCGCGTGGGTGGTAACGCTCAGATCAAATCCATGAAATCTGTATCCGGTACCCTGAAACTCGACCAGGCTCAATACCGCGAAATGGAGGCCTTCTCCAAATTCGGTGGTGACCTGGATGCTGCTACCAAAGCAGTTATCGACAAAGGTGCCCGTAACGTGGAAATCCTGAAACAAGCACAGTTCAGCCCGCTGCCTGTAGAAAAACAAGTTGCCATCATCTACCTGGGTACCAAAGGTCTCCTGCGTGATGTTCCGGTTAAACAAGTTCGCGCTTTCGAAGAAGCTTTCCTGAATGAAATGCAGGTTCGCTTACCAGAAGTACTGGCCGAATTCAAAAGCGGTAAACTGTCTGAAGAAGGCACCAAGAAAATGGTTACCCTGGCTAATGAACTGAAACCAAGGTTCGTTTAAGATCGTAATTAGCTATTTTTTATAATAGAAGCCTCTGCCGGTTCATGGCAGAGGCTTCTTTATTTATGGTATAAATATTTCGATTGTAGAAAACATGAAATATAAAAATATTTCCATATTATTTGTTTTCAGGTTTTTAGATGTTGTCCGATCATAAATTTTTTTTATTTATTGGGACGACCACGTTATATTTGATTGACAATGAGAACGTGATAAACCAAAATTCACATTGATGTTTTGCCCCCGTTCATGACCTCACCGCCCCTTTAGACAACCTTTTTACAATCTTTTTTTCTCATTTTATCGTGTCCCTGGTTTGCATGTGAAGCTATGACTGTTTGTGTCCCGGCCTGAGATACTATGTCTTAAACAGTTTGTCTATGGATGTATGTTTACGATTGTTTGTATACGCAGTAAAAATATGGTTATGCAGAAGGGCAGATGCCCCGTTCCCCGTATATGCCTGCCTGTTACTGACAACAGACAGACAACTTATCAGCATAGAAAAATTTCAGGGAAACTCCATCAGCAACACCACCAGGAGTGGTGCAGCCCTGCTTTTCCTGGTACTATAGAAAAAGGATAGTAGCAGAACCCAACGACCAGATTTACAAGTTCGTGAACACCGGTTTCCTTTTTGTTGTTTATACTTCACCGTTAGTACCATCAGGAACAGACAGAAGACATATAAGGCTGGATAAAATGAGGCAGGTAATCATATAAAATGGTCCACATATATGACAAAGCGACTCCTATTATTTGTATTAGGCTGCTTAGGGCTACTGACAGCCGCCGGACAACAAAATGTTCAGTTCAGCCAGTATATATTCAATGGCCTGAGTGTAAACCCGGCATATGCAGGATACAAGCAGGACTGGTATCTGAATGCCATTTACCGCCATCAGTGGGTTAACTTCCCCGGAGCACCACAAACGGCAGGTGTCTCCATCGACGGTCTTACAAATGCCAAAGACGAAAGAGTGGGAGTAGGAGCACAGGTGATGTATGATAAACTGGGGCCTCAGGAAAACCTGTCGGCATACGGTTTTTACTCCTACCGCATCCCGCTCGACCCTGATGATACCCGGCGCCTGTGTATAGGCCTGGGCGGAGGTATTACCCAGTACAGTGTAGATGGTAACGCACTGAAGTTTGTAGACGACCTGGACCAGGCCATCCCACAGGGCAAAACCTCTAAAATAGTTCCTGACGCCCGCTTTGGAGTGTATTACTATACGCCTAAGTTTTATATCGGCGCTTCCGTTATGGACCTGTTTTCTCTATATACCTCCAAAGTCAACTACTACTGGGGTGGATATAATTACAGCACCTTGCGAAAGACCCAGCATCTGTATCTGACTGCCGGTTATCTGCTGAATCTTTCGGAAAACCTCAAACTGAAACCATCGTTGATGGTGAAAGAAGATTTTAAAGGCCCCACGAACCTGGATATCAACGCATTTTTACTGATAGCCGAAAAGCTATGGATAGGTGGTTCCTATCGTACCGGCGTGAAGTTATGGAGTAAACCCGCACTGGCCAATGATCTGGAACAACTGGATGCCGCCAGCGCACTGGTAGAGTTTTACGCCACACCGCAGCTCCGTATTGGTTATTCATACGATATCACTATCAACAAAATGGCCAGCTATCAGCAAGGGTCACACGAAATCTCAGTAGGCTTTCTCTTCAACAGTAAAAAATATCAATCCCGTACTATGAGTCCCCGGTACTTTTAAAATATGCAGGCATGAGAAAATCATTGATCAATTGTTTAAAAGTTGGTGTACTGTTATGCATAGCACACATAGCTGCAGCCCAGGAACAGCCAGCCATCAGCAAAACGGCAGACGTACATTTCAGAAGAGAAGAATATGCGCAGGCCGCAGGCCTCTATGAAAAACTACTACGTACCCGCGAAGGACGCAGACATGCACATGAGATCAAGGAAAGACTGGCGGACTCTTACCGACTATTTAACCAGTACGATAAAGCTACCTACTGGTATGGACAATTGTTGCAGGAAAACCCCAATGATGCGGAAGCCCGCCTGCATTATGCCGATATGCTGAAATGTCTGGGACAATATGAAGACGCCAGGCGGCAATATCAGCAATACCCTGACCAACAGCGGGTGGCGTCCCGTATCGCAGGATGCGATTCTGCTATAAAATGGGCTGCCAGCCCTGCACCCATTCCATTAAAAAATGAAACGGGCATCAATACCGGGAAAAATGACTGGGGAAGCACCTGGTATGGGAATCGTGTTGTATTTGTGTCTGACAGTGTCCGTAGGAATATCTGGTATATCAAAGGAACCCGGCGCCGCTATGGGCGCAACAATGCAGGTTATGGAAAACTGTATGAAGCAGAAGATAACCGGAGCGGTATTGGTTATGTAAAAGACTTTTCTGCATTTATCAACAACTATCCCTTCCATGTAGGACCAGTATGTTTTACACCGGCAGGCGACACCGCCTATGTTACCGTGACGGACCCGGCCAGGAGGGTGCCATACGATAAAAAGGAAAAACCGGTTTATGGTACGCGTCAGCTTAGACTGCTCGTTTTTGTCCGTAAAAACAACCAGTGGCAGGCTCCCATGACCTTCCCCTATAACAGTAACGACTACTCGCTGGGACATGCAGCATTGAACGAATCCGGCAATATCCTGTATTTCACCTCCGATATGCCCGGTGGCACCGGCGGAACGGACATATGGTATTGTGAAAAACAAACCGACAACACCTGGGGCCAACCCCGGAATTGCGGACGCGTAATCAATACAACAGATGATGAAGCGTTTCCCGTAGCAGGCTCCCATGAAATGCTGTATTATGCCAGTAAAGGCCTGCCCGGTCTTGGTGGCTATGATGTGTTTGCCACCACCGGTAACAGAAGCGATTGGACGGTGCCTGTTAACCTGATGCTACCCTTTAATTCCAGTAGTGATGACTTTTGTTATGTACCACAAACTGTGCATGAAGGCTTTATTTCATCCAACAGGCCAGGTGGTATGGGTGGCGATGATATCTATAGCTTTAGCCTGCCACCGGCCCTGCCTGAACTACAACCACTGCCTGTTCCGCTACTGCGTATACCCCTTACCGTAGACATCTGTACCTATACCAACACCTGTGTATATCTGTATAATAAAACCCGTGACATGGGTTGGTGTTATATGATTGCCGCTCCGTCAGAAAAGATAACGGCCAAGCTGGAACCCAATGCAGAATATATCATACGGGTACACTACCCTGACCATGTGGAGAGCCTGGCTTTTGATACCCATAATATGACCGGATCTGAGCCGGTATATAAAACAATCTGTCCTGAAACCAGCAGCAAGCCTGTTATCCGGGAAAAAGTGCGTAAACATCCATCCAAACATGCTCCTAAACATTCTTCCAAACATAAAAAGGGTCAGCCTGTACCCAAGAGCAGGAGACATAGAAAATAACTCGATTGGTTTATATGATATTGATAATCAATTTTATATAAACTTTTTCTTTCCTTATTTTGTTTATAATATAAACTAGTTTATCTTCGATCCTGCCTAACTCCAAAAGTATGTTGAAGGTCAACCTCTATCTATTCCTATTTATCTTTTTACCATTTGCATTGCTGGCGCAGCATAAGATCAGCGGTAAAGTAACAGACAGTAAAAAACATCCGTTGCCGGGTGTAAACATATCCATCAAAGGTACTTACGATGGCGCTACCAGCAAGGCTGACGGCGGTTTTTCCTTTACTACCGATGCCACTGGTGATCAGGTATTGACAGCAGTGTTGACAGGTTATCAGTTGCTGGAAATAAAAATCAGTACCGATAACGCTGAGCAGTTATCTGTGATATTGAGGAATGATGTGAATGCACTGCGGCTGGTAACTATTTCGGCCGGCAGTTTTGAAGCCAGCGATAGTAAAAAAGGAACCGTGCTGAAACCACTGGATATTGTCACCACGGCCGGTGCTGGCGCTGATATTACCAATGCGATCAAAACACTGCCCGGAGCGCAACAGGCTAACGACCGCGAAGGGCTTTTTGTCAGAGGTGGTACAGGATACGAAACCCAGACACTGATAGATGGTATGCTGGTACGGAATCCTTATGCTTCCACTACACCGGATATACCAGGACGCGGGCGTTTCTCTCCGTTTCTCTTTAAAGGAACTACTTTCAGCAGTGGTGGTTATTCCGCCCAGTACGGTCAGGCGCTGTCTTCTGCGTTGGTACTGGAATCCAACGATCTGCCACAGCGTTCTTCCGCGAGTATAGGCCTTTCCGTTATTGGTGTCAGCGGAGGCTTGGAGAATCTTTCCAAAGACAAAAAAACTTCCTGGGGCGTGGAAGGAGACTATACTAATCTGTCACCCTATTATAGTGTAACAAACCCCCGGCAGACGCCTAATCTGGGACCGGAGTTTGTTACTGCTTCGATGAATTTCAGAAGGAAAACTTCTTCCACTGGTCTGCTGAAGTTTTATGGCTACGGCAACTGGGGAAAATTAGGTTTTAGTTCGCCCAGTATTGAATATCCCGGTGATACGGAATCTTATAAAGTTCGTAACGGTAACATCTATACGAATATGACCTATAAGGAAAACCTGGGCCGTGACTGGCGACTGTATATCGGCGCCTCTTTCAGTACCAATTCAGACAATATCAATACAGATACACTGATCAAAGCGCCGGTGCCAACAGAAATAAGGATACAGTCCACGCTCAGCCAGTCACGTGTGATGTTTACCCGCAACTTAGGACAGTTTTCTTCGCTGCGGCTGGGTGGTGAATATCAATATGCTACAGAGAAATTTTCCTTTAACCGTACACCGTTTAATTATGCCGACAACTATGTCGCTGGTTTTACGGAGGCAGATATTTATTTCACGCCCTCTTTTGTTGGCCGTGTTGGTGGGCGGGCAGAATACTCTTCTGTACTGGAAAGGATGAACATAGCTCCCCGTTTGTCCCTTGCTTACAAGCTGAATACCCTCAGTCAGTTTTCCATTGCCTATGGCGATTATTATCAGAAGCCGGAGCCGCAGTATATCCGCTTTGACCACGGGCTCGGCTATATGAAAGCCACACACTATATTGCCAGTTTCCAGCGGGTAGCCTCTGACTACACTTTCCGTACGGAGATCTTTTATAAAAAATACACCGACCTGGTAAAAACAATACCGAATTATAATAATAACGGTAAAGGCTATGCGCAGGGCGTGGAGATTTTCTGGCGTGACCGGAAAACGTTTAAGAACGTAGATTACTGGATATCTTATTCCTATCTCGATACAAAAAGGGATTACCTGAATTTTCCTAAAGAGGTACAGCCTGATTTTGCGGCTACACATACGGCCAGTCTGGTATACAAGCATTTTTTCCCGAAACTGGCCACGAATCTTGGATTTACCTACACTTTCGCCACCGGCCGGCCCTACTTTAATCCCAACCTGCCGGCAGACAAGTTTATGTCCGAGAAGACCATTGATTATCATGCATTAGGGGTGAGCGCCAGTTACCTTACTACTATCCGCAAGGCGTTTACCGTTTTTGTATTGTCTGTCAGCAATGCGCCGGGCAATAAACAGGTATACGGCTATCATTATTCCAGTGATGGACTGCGTCGCGGAGAAATCACGCCCAACCTGCCGCGGTTTGTTTATATTGGCATGTTCATGAGCATCGGAACAGACAGAAGACAAGATGTCCTTAATAACTTTTAATTCCAAACACATATGAAACGCTTATTTCTTTCCCTTTTTCTGATCAGTGGGCTGGCAACGGCTGCTGTCGCACAATCTGCCCAATACCAGGATGCCATGTTAAAACAGACCAGCGATCTCGATAGCAACAGTGCTGTTGATCCGACGGTACTGCTGGCCAAAGCCAATACCTTTGAGCGTATTGCTGAAGTAGAAAAAACACAATGGTTGCCTTATTACTATGCTGCCTACTGTCAGGTAATGATGTGTTTTGTGAGCCAGGACAAGAGCAAGACAGATGAGCTGGCCGACAAAGCTTCTGTCAACCTGGACAAGGCTGAGGCGCTGAGTTCCAAAAATTCTGAAATAGCCTGTGTTCGTTCGCTGGTAGCTTCTGCACGGCTGATGGTAGACCCAGCCTCCAGAGGGATGAAATATGGCATGGAAGCCGGACAGCAGATTCAGCTGGCCAAAACCTATAATCCTGAAAATCCGAGGGTATACCTGCTAATGGGACAATCGCTGCTGTTTACTCCTGAGCAGTTTGGTGGCAGCAAAACCAAGGCTAAAACCATGTTGGAAACTGCCATGCAGAAATATGCTGCATTTAAATCAGACAGCGCCATCGCTCCTCATTGGGGTGAGCCTTATGCAAAAGAGCTGTTGAGTAAAGCCCAGTAAGATTTTTACACAAAGGAGCGAAGCATGCAAAGTAGTGAAGGGCCCAAAGCCTTTCACTACGGGCACTTTGTTATCTTTGCTCCTTTGTGTTTTCACTATTTGAATGCTAACTAATATCTGAGACCATGGATTTTAAGGATCTGGACCCGGTGTTACACTCACAGTTGCGACTGGCAATTATGAACGTTTTGTTGAGTGAAAAGGAAGCGGAGTTTACTTTGCTGAAAGAGAAAACGAATGCAACAGCCGGTAATCTGAGTGTACAGATCAATAAATTGCGGGATGCTTCCTATATAGAAGTGATCAAGCAGTTCAGGGACAATTATCCGCAGACCGTTTGTAAGATAACGGCCGCCGGCAGAAAGGCGTTTGAGAACTATGTCAGTTCGATACAGTCTTATCTGAAGATTAATAAGTCGGGACGCTGATCGTTTATTCGGAGGCCAGTTCCGTTTTCTTTAACGGATTTCTGGTGTTCTCTGCATAACGTTCCCGTTGTTCCAGTATGTCGAGGCAGGTAAAGATAGCCTGTCTGAAGGAGCTGGGATCTGCCACATTTTTTCCTGCGATATCGAAGGCGGTGCCGTGGTCGGGCGAAGTACGTACAATACCCAGGCCGGCAGTATAGTTGATACCTTCTCCACTGGCGAGGGATTTAAAGGGTATCAGGCCCTGATCGTGATACATGGCCAGTACGCCGTCAAATTTGACATACATTTCCCGGGCAAAAAAAGCATCCGCACTGTAAGGACCAAAGCAGAGCGTACCATTGCTTTTGGCCTGGCGGATAGCTGGAATGATCTGTTCTATTTCTTCTTTTCCAATCAGTCCTTCATCACCTGCATGAGGGTTGAGCCCCAGGATGGCAATACGAGGTTTATCTATCCCGAAATCCTTTACCAGGCTTTCTTTCATCAGTTGTAACTTGGCCAGGATGTTTTCTTTGGTCACATATTTGGATACGTCCGCCAGTGGTACATGCTCGGTGAGGAGGCCAACGCGCATGTTATCCGCAGTCATAAACATCAGTACGTCTTTAGCATCGAAGGCAGCTTTGAGGTAGGGAGTATGACCGGTATAGTTAAATTGCTGGCTTTGTATGTTGTTTTTATGGATGGGGGCAGTCACCAGACCTTGTATGTGACCGTCTTTCAGGCATTGGATGGCTACTTCGAGGGCACGGGCGGCATATTTGCCTCCGGCTTCGTTCAGTATACCGGGCGTGATCTGCACCTCTTCTTCCCAGCAGTTGTACACATTCACCTGTTTATGGTTCAGGCGGGTGAAATCCTTGATAGACTGATAGTTGAAGCTATTTTCATTCATCAGCTTCCGGTAGAAGTTGATGGTTTTGTTAGATGCGAAAATGACCGGAGTGCAGAATTCCATCATTCTGTTGTCCAGAAATGTTTTGATGATGATTTCTGCGCCAATGCTGTTGATATCACCAATGGTGATGCCGATAACCGGTTTGTTGATCTGTAAATTGCTCATACTGATTGCCTCCAATGAAAGGCAAATATAGCCAGTTTCCAGCACTTTTGGCATAAACGGGTTATCTTTGCTCCTACGCATGTATACATTAAAAAAATCGCTGGGACAGCATTTCCTCACAGATGAGAATATGTGCAGGAGAATTGTGGAGTCCTTACCTGTAGTTGAAGGCCAGCAAGTGCTGGAAGTGGGCCCTGGTGGCGGGGCTATTACCAAGTATCTGTTACAGCTGCCTGACATTCATTTTAAGGCGGTAGAGCTGGACAGGGAGAAGGTGGTATATCTTGAGAAAACCTTTCCTGCCATCCGTGGCAAGCTGGTGAATGAAAGCATTCTGGATGCCGAGCTCCCTTTTGAAGGGCAGTTCCGTTTGATCGGTAATTTCCCTTACAACATCTCTACACAAATCATGTTTAAGCTGCTCGAATGGCGGGATCATGTGGATGTGGCAGTAGGGATGTTCCAGAAGGAAGTGGCCGTCCGTATCGCCTCGGCACACGGCAGCAAGGAGTATGGTATCCTGAGTGTGCTGATACAGGCCTTTTACAAGGTAGAATATCTGTTCGAGGTGCATGAAAACTGTTTCAATCCGCCTCCCAAGGTAAAGTCGGCTGTGATCCGGCTTACCCGGCTGGAGCAGCCGGCAGACATCGTCTCTGAACGAAAGTTCAAGGTGCTGGTGAAAACAGCTTTCAACCAACGCCGCAAGCAGCTTCGTAATCCGCTGAAACCATTATTCGATAAGGAAACCTTGCAGGACCCTATTTTTACTAAGAGGGCCGAAGAGTTGACTGTTGCTGATTTTGCAGCATTATCCCACAAGATGATATGAGCAGAAAAGTATTAATTACCGCCAAAGTACACCCATATTTAACAGACCAGTTGAAGAACAAGGGCTTTGAGGTTGTATATGAGCCTTCCATTTCCTATGACGAAGTGTACAGTGCTATTAAGGATTGTACGGGGCTGATTGTCACCACCCGTATCAAGGTGGATAAGCATATTTTAGATCATGCACGGCAGCTGGAATGGATAGGCCGCCTGGGTTCCGGTATGGAGCTGATTGACGTGCCCTATGCCGAAAGCAAGGGTATTCGTTGTGTCAGCAGTCCGGAAGGCAACCGTGACGCGGTAGGCGAACAGGCCGTGGGAATGTTGCTCTGCCTGCTCAATAACCTGCTGAAAAGCAGCCTGGAACTGCGGGAAGGCATCTGGGAACGCGATGGTAACCGGGGTTATGAGCTCAATGGCCGTACAGTAGGTATTATCGGCTACGGTAATACCGGTAGTGCCTTTGCACGCAAACTGAAAGGTTTTGATGTAAATATCCTGGCTTACGATAAGTATCGGAAAGGTTTTGGAACCGCTGATGTGAAAGAGGCCACCATGGCTGATATTTTTCACAACGCTGATGTGGTGAGTCTGCATCTGCCGTTGACGGAAGAAACCCGGCATATTGCCAATGCGGACTTTTTCCGGTCTTTCGATAAACCGGTTTGGTTTATGAACACCGCCAGGGGTAAGCTGGTGAATACACCTGACCTGATCTCCGCCCTGGAGCAGGGTATTATTGGCGGGGCCTGTCTGGATGTATTGGAAAATGAAAAGCTAGGCAGTTATTCACCGGAGGAGAAGGACCAGCTGGCCTGGTTGCTGAAGGCAAAAAATGTAGTGGTAACACCGCATATAGCGGGTTATTCCCATGAGGCAAGCATTAAGATGGCACGTATCGTGCTGGAAAAACTAAATATCCTGTAAATCCCGTCCCTGGATTTGCGATTCCGAATTAAATCATTGATTTTCAATTGTTTTAATTCGGAAAGGTGATGGTTTTTTCTTTATCCAAAATTTATTATATTTGCAATAACCAGTAAACAACGCTTCTGTGCAAATGGAGGCGTTGATTTTTTTTTCTTATAACCATAAAAAAACAAGCAGGTTATGTCTGGCATAAACTACGTTACGAAAGAAACCCTGGATCAAATGATGAGTGAGCTTAATATTCTCAAAACCAAGGGTCGTGCAGAAATAGCACGTGCCATTTCGGAGGCACGTGAGAAGGGGGACTTGAAGGAAAATGCCGAATATGATGCCGCCAAAGAAGCGCAAGGTTTACACGAGGCCAAGATAGCAACGCTGGAATCGGCTATTGCCACTTCCCGTATTGTGAGTGCAGATGCGATCGATACATCCAAAGTGTCCATATTATGCAAAGTGACAATAACAAACATGGCCAACAAGAAAACGGTTACCTACCAGCTGGTTTCTGAAACCGAAGCCGACCTGAAGGCAGGTAAGATTTCCGTTACTTCCCCTATCGGAAAAGGGTTGTTGGGTAAACAGGTGGGTGACGTGGCAGATGTACAGGCACCCAATGGTGTGATCAAGTTTAAAATAGACAGTATCACCGCATAACCTTTTATGCTGGTTTTAACGATATTTGTAGGGGTTGCAGTGATGCTACCCCTTTTTTATTTAAACCTTTACATATGACGATCTTCACAAAAATTATCCGGGGAGAAATACCCAGCTACAAGATTGCAGAGAACGAGCACTTTTATGCTTTTCTGGATATTTTCCCTTTGATGAAGGGACATACGCTGGTAATCCCCAAAGTGGAAACGGACAAGTTTTTTGACGTATCTGATGATTTGATGAGGGAGTGGTTGTTATTTGCCAAACCTATTGCGAAGGCAATAGAGCAGGTGGTACCTTGTAACCGGGTAGGTGTGAGTGTGGTAGGCCTTGAAGTACCTCATGCACATATGCACCTTATTCCGATCAATTCTGTAGATGACATGAATTTTTCGCGCGGCAAGCTGAAACTGTCAGAGGAGGAGTTTAAAGCAATCCAGGAACAGATAGTGGCGCAGCTGTAGTTTATGACTTCACAGGGATATTGAACCGGAAACCTACACCGTGGAGTGTTTCCAGTTTAACATGCGGATCAGACTTAAAATGTTTTCTGAGTTTGGTCACAAAAACGTCCATGCTCCGGCCCAGGAAGTAGTCGTCTTTACCCCATACATGCGAAAGAATATCTTCTCTTTTGAGTGTTTTATTGGGGTTTTCGCACAGGTATCTGAGTAATTCGGCTTCTTTCTGGGTGAGTGAAATGGAAATTTCTCCTGACTCGTTGTAGAGGCGGAGATCTTCATAGTCAAACATCAGTTTCCCGATGGCAAAGGTGGTACTTCTTTTGGCAATCTGGCTTCTGGTTCTTTTCAGGAATACTTCAATACGCAGGATCAGTTCCTGCATGCTGAATGGTTTACTGATATAATCATCTGCACCGGTGCGCAGTCCGGCGATCCGGTCTTCCTTTTCATTTTTGGAAGTCAGGAACAGGATGGGAATATGATCATTGACAGTGCGGATCTGTTGCGCCAGTGTAAGGCCGTCTTTTTTGGGCATTACCACATCCAGCAAACAAATATCGAAAGTGCGTAACTGAAACTGTTCCCACGCGGCCTGGCCGTCTATACTGTGCACAACATCGTAGCCCGCTTCTTCCAACCGCTTCTTTGTAACTGCACCAATATATTCATCATCTTCCACCAATAGGATTCTTGCTTTCATATCTGCCTGATGCTGATTAATATAAAAAAGCTTGTTGCACTATTCATGCTTAACAAATGATGGTCATTTTTCATAGTGATGCTAAATTTCCGGTTATCACCGGGTTAGCCATTATTCAGGATGAACATTTTCAAACAAAGTAACTACATTTTACGAATTTATGAAATAAGCTTTTCGTTACCGTGAAATCCTTTCAGGGTGTTTTTGTAAAAATTGTTCCCATCCTTTTGATTTACTTATGGCTGCGAGCGGATTGCTTTCCTGATAGAAGTGACAAACCGCTACAGCCAAGGCATCGGTAGCATCGAAGTAATCAGGCCGTTCTTTGATACTGAGAATACGCTGCAGCATCAGCCATACTTGTTCCTTATCGGAATTACCATTGCCGGTAACGGATTGTTTTACCTTTTTGGGCGAGTATTCTGCTACCGTCAGGCCAGCCTGCATGGCGGTGGCAATAGCCACACCCTGCGCTCTGCCCAGCTTGAGCATACTCTGTACGTTTTTCCCGAAAAAGGGTGCTTCAATCGCAAAGCAGGTCGGTTTGTATTCCTGGATTAGTTCATTAACGCGGGAATGAATCAGTTGTAAGCGTTCATAGTGGTCCTTCAACCGGGATAATTTCAGAACGTCCATATCTATCAGACTGGCTTTTTTACCTTCCACCCGAATCAGTCCATATCCCATCACCAGGGTACCGGGGTCAATGCCGAGAATTATTTTTGCCTTGTTTGCCAACCACAGTATATTTTTGCACAAATCTTGATATCTGAACAAAAGTACCAAAATAATTCTCAATTACTTATTAGGGGCAGGGCTTTTTACCTGGTTGGCTTATTCGATCTATCATCAGCTGACGCACCGTGAAAACCTGGAGCAGTCGTTGACGCACATGACCAAAACCATACAGGAAAAGGGATGGATAGGATTATTGCTGGTGCTGCTGCTAATGTTTTTTAACTGGGGACTGGAAGCGAAAAAGTGGCAGAAACTGGTCAAACCATTGGAACCCATTTCTTTCCGCAGAGCCTTCAGTGCCATTCTGTCCGGTGTTTCCCTGTCTATCAATACTCCTAATCGTATAGGCGAATACGGTGGACGCATTCTGTATCTCAAAAACGGCAATAAACTGAAAGCTATTGCTGCCACTATTGTGGGTAGCTTCAGTCAGCTCATTGTGACTGTTATTTTTGGGTTAATAGGTATGCTTTACTATTTGAACAACTTCAGTGTAGTAAAGGAAAACGGATATTTCCCTCCCAACTTCTGGGAGAAAATCGTGTTTGGCATCCTCGTAGTAATTTGTGTGCTGACGATATTGTTATATTTTCGGTTACAAATTATTCTGGCTGTATTTGAAAAAGTCCGGTTTTTGCGAAAGGCAAAGGTTTTTGTTCAGATCATCGTTCGTTATTCTGCCGCTGATTTACGTTACCTGTTGCTGCTTTCAGCCATACGATATCTGGTCTTCTCGGCACAGTATTTGATTTTGTTGGACGCCCTGGGGCTGGAGTTTTTGTGGTGGCAGGCCTTTTTTCTCAATAGCGTTATTTATCTGGTTATGGCCATGGTGCCTACCATCGCTATCGCAGAATTAGGGATCCGTGGAAAAGTAAGTATCTATTTCCTCGGACTGCTCAGTACCAATACAGCCGTTATCATAGCAGCCACGGGGGGCATCTGGTTGATCAACCTGTGTTTGCCGGCAGTGATGGGAAGTGTGCTGCTCTTAGGAATAAAAATTTTTAAGGAAAAATAGCTTCCAGCAATGAGATACCTTCTGCTCATCTTGTTATCTATCGCCTGTATAACCCCCGCTCACGCGCAAAATGACTTCTGTTCTATCCGCAATGCCAGTTTTAATGCCGGAGAAAGTATCACCTTCAAAGTGATGTACAACCTGGGTAAAATGTATGTTGGTGCAGGTGAGGCCATATTCACTGTTAACCTCGAACGTTTCGCCAACCGTGATGTTTACCATATTGTCGGTGATGGCCGTACCTTCCGTGCCTACGACTGGATCTTCAAGGTGCGTGATAAATATGAAACCTTCCTCGATACAGCCACCATGCAGCCCCTGAAATTTCTGCGCAATGTCAACGAAGGAGGATATAAAATTTATAACAATGTAGTATTTAATCAGGCTGCTCACCAGGCCGTTAGTACCAATGGGACCTTTCCTGTACCACCATGTGTACAGGATGTGATCAGTTCCATCTACTACGCCCGCAATATCGACTTCAGCAAAGCCCAGGAAGGCGATAAAATACCCTTCGCCATGTTCCTCGATGACCAGGTATATAACATATACATCCGCTACCTGGGCAAGGAAGAAGTAAATACCCGCTTCGGTAAATTCAGAGCTATCAAATTCAAGCCGCTGCTGATCAAAGGCACCATCTTCGAAGGCGGAGAAAAAATGACCGTATGGGTAAGCGATGATGCCAATAAAGTACCACTGCGGATAGAAAGCCCTATTTCTGTGGGGAATATCATCGTAGACATGGTCAACTACACTAATCTTCGGCATTCCTTCACTTCTCTGTTAAAACAACGGTAAAATATATTTACCGGGCTGAAAATGAGTAGATTTAACAATTCTTTTGTTCAGTCCGGTGCAAATTTTGACGACCTTACGTGCCGTAGAAAAACTTTATATTTGTTATAATCAACCCTTTATGATTATGGAAGAACGTAAACCGAAGATATTACTGGCGGAAGATGATACCAACCTGGGCATGGTACTTAAAAACTACCTGGAACTCAATGACTATGATGTGGAATTATGTCGTGATGGCATTCTGGCGCTGGCCGCTTTCCGCCGCGAAAAATTCGATATCTGCCTGCTGGACATTATGATGCCCAATATGGACGGCTTTAAACTGGCGGAAGAAATCCGGGACGTAGACCCCGATATCCCCCTGTTTTTCCTCTCCGCTAAAACCATGAAGGAAGACATTATCCAGGGGTATAAACTGGGTGCTGATGATTATATCTCCAAACCATTTGATAGTGAGCTGTTGCTGCTCAAGATCAAAGCAATCCTGAAACGTAACCAGGAGCTCAACAGCAAGGAAGAGGAACAGCATGAATTCCAGATAGGTTCCTATGCCTTCAACTCCCGTCTGCGTACCCTGGCCCACAACGGCGAAACACATACCCTCTCTCCCAAAGAGAACGAGCTGCTGCATATGCTTTGTGAACATAAAAACGATCTGCTGCCCAGAGAGCTCGCCCTCAAAAAGATATGGGGCAGCGATACCTACTTCAACGGACGTAGCATGGACGTTTATATCGCCAAACTCCGTAAATACCTGAAAGAGGATTCCAACATCGAAATCGTGAATATACACGGTAATGGTTTCCGTTTGGTGGTAAAGGAGTAACTGTGATGGATGTGATAAATACTGATGCTCCTGATGGAGTGAAGATAAAAACAAAGAACCCATTGATTTTACATCAATGGGTTCTTTGTTTTTATCAATAAGATATTGAATTCATTTTCGCTTATATCTCTGCTTCATCAGGAGCATCAGTATTTATCACATCCATCACAGTTAGAATAGTAGCTGGCTACCTCCCCGGAATGGTGTTTTACCCAGGTGCAGATAGGCTTTTTCTGTGACTTCACGGCCACGGGGTGTACGTTTGATAAAACCTTCCTGTATCAGAAACGGTTCGTATACTTCTTCAAGCGTACCGGCTTCTTCTCCTACTGCGGTGGCAATAGTGGTGATGCCTACAGGGCCGCCTTTAAAGTTTTCGATGATTACCTGCAGGATACGGTTGTCCATTTCATCGAGACCGTATTCGTCTACGTTGAGTGCTTTAAGGCTAAGCTGGGCTATTTCAAGATCAATGACGCCATTGCCAATTACCATAGCGAAGTCACGTACACGACGCAGCAAACCATTGGCAATACGGGGAGTGCCACGGGAACGTCGCGCAATTTCTCCGGCAGCATCTGAGGTGATTTTAGTACCCAGGAGTCCAGCCGCACGCCAGATGATCTTCTGTAAAGTGGTGGCATTGTAGTATTCCATCCTCGACTTGATACCAAAGCGGGAAAGCAGTGGCGCCGTCAACAATCCCGAACGCGTGGTAGCGCCGATCAGTGTAAACGGATGCAGATTGATCTGAATGGAACGGGCACTGGGTCCGGAATCTATCATGATATCGATACGGTAGTCTTCCATGGCAGAATACAGGTATTCTTCCACGACGGTACTTAACCGGTGTATTTCATCGATAAACAGTACATCTTTTTCTTCCAGGTTGGTCAGCAAGCCTGCCAGGTCGCCCGGTTTCTCTATCACCGGCCCGGAGGTTTCGCGGATATTCACGCCCAGCTCATTGGCCACAATACGCGACAGGGTGGTCTTTCCCAGTCCCGGCGGGCCATGGAACAACACGTGGTCCAGTGCTTCCCCGCGCATTTTGGCGGCTTTGATGAATATCTTCAGATTTTCGATGATCTGATCCTGGCCCGAAAAATCAATGATCTCCCGGGGACGAATGCTGTTCTCAAACTCTTTCTCAGCTGCACTGAGTCTGTTTTCTTCTGGTCTTAAAGGCTCATTAGACATAATACCCGTCAAAAATACCAAATTAAATTCAGGGGGATTTACGTAACTTAATAAAGTTACTTCTTCCCTTGTCAACTATCAAAACGCCCCCTCATGTGCCAACGTACCCCATTCATGGTTATTATCGCCTGTATAGGCTTTTTGTTAAACTGTTGCCTGCTACCGGTATCCCTGGAGGCCCAGCTCCGGAGAGGTGATCGTCTACTCTATCGTATTACCATCACATTCAATCCTCCTGCTTATTTGGTGACAGAAAAGATCTATCAGCTGACAGTGCTGCAAACCAGTAAGCATGAAGCCACCATTGCCTGCACCCTGTTGCATGCCAATGACAGTACACGCTTGAAGACAGGGCAGTATCATTTCGTCAGCAGTGATCCTTCCACCTGGCATGCGTGGAGTACGGAAACAGCCTCGCAGATGGCATTATTGTATCATCCTGTCATACTCACTGTCCGGAATAATGATTCTATTGTAAATACACAAGGTATTACAGCCATCGTGGAGGCGGCACGGCTACGATGGAGTCTGCCTCCCGAAGTGGCTGCAGACCTGAGATGGCGGATACCTGTACAATTGACCGCTGACATGGAAAAACTGTTCCGCTGCCTCCCCGCTAAAATGGAGGCCGGCTACCAATGGTATCAGGGATTTGATTCCTGTAGAGTGGAGGTGGTGACACCGGAGACAGTCAGCATCTACCGCTTTCCCGGCTTCCCCAATCCTGATGGATCCTCTTATAGGGAGTCCAGCGTATACACGCTGTTACGCAACAAGGGAGTGGTGGATAAACTCGTGGATACACTTATTCTTGAAGTAGAAGATCCCCAGACCAAACAACCTTTTGTCAGCACCAGCACAACTAATATCCAATTGTTGCCTGTTGATACTCAGGTGCCCGTTACAGACACTGCCCGGTTCAATGCGCAGGTATGGAGAGGGGCCTGGCAACAGATTACACCGTCTGCCGTTCCGAAAAAATAAAGCATCACCAGAATCCATAAAACAATCTGTAATCCTACAAAGGTGTTAATATCTCCTGAAGGAAAAATGTTAGCATTGTAATCTGAAAAAAATTGATGTAATCTTACAAGACTTTACGGCTGCCTACGCTACACAGCCCCGCAAAAGCAACCACGGTCAAATGTAGAACAACAGAAAAAACGATTATAACTGCTCATGAAAAAACTGATCTTATCACTGGCTGCCGGCTGTATGATGACTGCCGCTCATAGTCAACAGATACAACAAAAGGAAGTAGCCCGCATTATTGGCACGCTTGCCGCTGATAACATGGAAGGACGTATGTCCGGAACACCGGCAGCGGACAGGGCTGCAGCGTTTATTAGTGAAGAATTTAAAAAGGCTGGGCTGCAGCCTTTGCCTGGAGAGACTTCTTTCCTGCAACATTTTAGTAAGTATGGTATCAGTACCAACAACACTACGCTGACAATCAACGGAGCCGTGAAAGACTGGCCTGTTATTGCAGTTGGTAGTTCGCTGCATGTGCAGCTGAGTAAGGATACTGCCACCTGTACGGAAGTACATGTAGCCAATGCAGAAGAGCTGGGAGCCGTGTTGGAACAGCGTAAGGCCCTGCAGAAAAATGTGCTGGTATGGCTTGATCCTTCATTGACCGGATACCTGGGCGGTCTGGAAGCTTCTTTTGCCGGCCGTTTGTATAACAGCCTGAAAGATGTGCCGACAGACAGCAATCATACAGCGAAACACATGGTAATGATACTGGAAAAAGAACCGATAGGAGAGCAGGCTAACTGGTCTGTAGAACAGGTACGCAGCATCAAAGCCCGTGAATTCAATAACGTAGCAGGTATCATCAAAGGTGCTACCAAGCCCGAAGAATATGTAATTTATTCCGGGCATTATGATCACCTGGGCATATTGCCAGCTGTAGCCGGCGATAGCATCGCCAACGGCGCGGATGATGATGCTTCCGGTACTACCGCTGTTATTATGCTGGCTAATTATTTCAAGAAAAAACATCCTGCCCGTACACTGATCTTTGTGGCTTTCACCGCAGAAGAAATCGGCGGCTATGGTTCCGGTTACTTCTCCAAAAAAATGGATCCTGCAAAAGTAGTGGCTATGTTCAACATAGAAATGATCGGTAAGGAATCCAAATTTGGAAAAAACAGCGCCTTTATAACCGGCTTTGAAAAATCAGACTTCGGTACCATTCTGCAACGTAATCTGGAAGGTTCTGCATTCCATTTTTATCCGGACCCCTATCCGGAGCAGAATCTGTTTTATCGTTCCGATAACGCCAACCTGGCCAAACTGGGTGTGCCAGCGCATACCATCTCCACCACACAAATTGATAAAGACCAGTTTTATCATACAGTAAAAGATGAAGTGTCAACACTGGATATCAAAAACATCACCGATATCATTCAGGCGATTGCGGTAAGTTCCGGAACTATTGTGAATGGAACGTCAACGCCTACACGAATTGCTCCACTTACTAAATAAAAAAAGCAAATCATATATTCATCCGGTTGAGATAATTCTCAACCGGATTTTCTTTTTAAAATAATTGTGTATCTATACTTTTTTCGGATTTCTTCATTACTTTTATGCCACTATACACCCCAAGTAGTCATTTAAAAACCATATCAATATGAAAACCGGAATTGTAAAACTCTGCGGTGCTGTAAGCATTGCAACAATGATGCTCGCGTCATGCTCTAAAGAGATGGCGGGTCCTGATCAGTCGCCCAAGACTGAAGTGAAGGATTCAACATCTATCAATTATGAAATCGCTGCGGTTAATCCAACTTATACGTTGACACCGGATGCCGCCGGCCGTTTATCTGCAATCACCGGGGATGCCGCCATGGCCAAGTCTTCCGGAGGATTTGACATCACCTGGGATACTGCAACTGCCCGCCTGCGTGAAATCCGCTTCGATGCCAAACGTGGTAAAGATGAAGTAGAATTTAAATTAAAAACAGACAGGCAGATAGATCTGAAGCAGACACCAGCTTTGCTGGGCGGTCTCAGAATTCCGTTGGGCACTTATCAAAAGGTGAAAGTATATGCCAGAGTAGAAGGTGATAAAAAGGATCCGGCAGTAAGATTGATCGGATTCCTGACCTGGGGTGATAAAAAGATCCCGATGGAAATCCTGCTCTCCGGCGTTATCGAATTAAAGGCTGATGCAAAAGATGTAGTCGTTACCGACAAAAACATCGATTGGAAAGGTCAGATCAAAATCTCTATGGACCTGATTCTTACCAAACTCCAGATCGGAGACTTTACTGGCTCCTTCACCAGTGGAAAACTTAAGATCAATGTAGATGTTAACAACGATCTGCATAATAAAGTGGTGAACTCATTCGAGAATAGTATGAGCGTAGAGCATACACACGATTAATCCGTTTCTGTGATTAAATGATTGATGTGAAGGCAGGATGCTTTCAGGAAAACTGTATGATGAATAAGTGATGCTACGAAGATGATGCGGAAAAACTACTTCGCTGGTATCACCCGTTGGCGTTCATCATTCAAATCCTGAAAACGTCCTGACCTTCTTTTTTCTATTTAATCCTGTTTTATTACTGCTGTACAATACTGGACAGCACTGCAAAGTGGTCGGAAGCAAAACGTCCTCCCCATGTCTGGGAGATAGAAGCGTGTTGCAGTACTTTGAATTTACCTTTCAGGAAGATATAATCGATGGGCTGATCATCCACTTCAGCAGAATGCCATCCGTTGAAAGTGCCGGTAGGACCGTAGTGTGGCGTAAGGCTGATGCTTTTGCTGTCGGTGAAGTGTAAGGGATTTTTGTTGTCCATTACTACCTGAATTGGTTCGTCATCAGGCGTAGCGTTGAAGTCGCCGGTGATGATGGCAGCTGTGGTGCCGGCGATGTTATGTACCTGTTGCAGCAGGAAACGAGCGCTTTCACGGCGTGCCACTTTACCCATATGATCGAAGTGGGTATTGAAATGATAGAATATTTTTTTCGTTTGTTTATCTCTGAACTGACCCCATGTTACGATACGGGTGATAGCAGCATCCCATCCTTTGCTACCCGCCACTGCAGGCGTTTCCGATAACCAGAATGTTTGTGTTTTGAGTAACTGTAAGCGGGTGGTATCGTAAAAGATAGCTGAGAACTCTCCTTTGTTTTTACCATCTTCACGGCCGGTGCCGATAGATTTATAACCGGGCAGCAACTGCCGCAGGTCTTCCATCTGATCAAACAGTGCTTCCTGTACTCCCAGGATGGCCGCATGATGAAATAATACTTCCGATGCTACTTTGTCTTTCCGGTAAGGCCACGCATTCAGGCTATCGTTCGGAGTATTCATCCGGATGTTGAAAGTCATTACCTGCAGTGGTGTCTGTGCAACCGCTGCGCCCATGATCAGGCATAATACGCCTGTCAGCCATATGTTTCTCATATTGTAACTGTTTATCCGGTAAAAATAATCAATCAGCTTACTTTTTTATGCCGTTATGGATAGATGGTTGTTTTCAGTTCTGCCAGCAGTGTAAGCAGGATAGCGGTGGAGATGCCCAATATGTCGCGCATGTTTTTGAGTGCGCGGGCAGAGAGTTTATAGGCGCCTTTTACGGAGATGCCCATGATGTTGGCGATCTGTTCGTAGTCGAGTTCTTCGAAGTAACGAAGGTACAGGATCTCCTTCTGCCGGGCATTGAGTTGATTGAGGGCTTGTAGTAGTTGCTGTTGTTGTTCCTGAAGCTGCTCTTTTTTAATATAGGCGTGCTCGGTAGAGAAGTGGGCCAGAAAGTCGTGTTCCTGTTGGTTGAAAGCCACCAGCACAGCGTTTTTGCGGGGACGCAGCCGGTTGTATATGGTGCCGCGGAGTGCTACAAACAGGTAGGGACGCGGATCTACGGTGGTGCTGAGGTTTTGCCTGTTTGTCCACAGTTTGATGAAAAGCTCCTGTATAGCATCTTTTACCTGATCATCGCTGGGATGAAGGCGCATGCCATATTCGTACAGCCGTTCAAAGTAACGGTCGTAGAGATTGGCAAAAGCCTGTTCATCGCCTTGTTGTAATGCTGTCCAGAGTATTGTATCAGCTGTTGTTAAAACGTCCATCTCCCCACTTGAGTGGCTAAATGTACAAAAAAATGTATAGCCTTGCCCGATTGTCCTATCTACATATGACTAAGAATAAATATGAAAAATATACATCGATATAAAATCAATGAAATCAGCACTTCTATAGTTTCTAATTAAAAAATTATAAAAAAATTGGAAAAAAGTGGGGTGTTTTGTGAAATCCTTGTGTTCTGTATGAAACATGGGGTAGTCATTTCTTACTCTCCTGTGATGATTATGTGATGCTAACGAAGAACTGATATTGAAGCAACGCTATTATTTATTTAAGAAAGATGATTTCCTGGAAGATATTTTTTTCAGGGAGTGGGTGAGATATGCCACACCGGAAGCGACAGCATTCTGGATGGCCTACCGTGACAGCAAGCCAGACAACCTGCATGAGCTGGAACAGGCTGTGGAAGCATTACAAGCCATCTATTGTCTGAAAAGGATCAGGCCTGCTGCTGACGATAAAGCAGCGGTGTGGGCACAGATACAATCCAGGTTAGGAGAAACACCGGTAGTGCCGCTGAAAGGCAATACCCGCAAACGCTGGATGGTAGCTGCTGTGTTGCTGCCATTGCTAATTGCGGTTACTGTCTGGTATCAGTTGCTGCCTCCTAAAATGAACAGAGTGGAGAGCGGATATGCTCAACAAGTACGTGTTACATTACCGGATTCTTCTGTCGTTATCCTGAATGCTCATTCAGCGCTCAGTTATCATCCATGGAAAGACGGAAAGCGGGAGGTATGGATTGAAGGAGAAGCTTTATTTGATGTGCGACCTGTAACAACGGCCACTGCTCAGCATTTTACGGTTCATGCCGGCGCTGTTCGTGTAGAGGTGTTAGGCACCATCTTCAATGTAAAACATCGAAGGGAAAAAACAGAAGTATTTCTTCAGCAGGGAAAAGTAAAAGTATCTGCACAAGATCACCATCAGGTGCTGTTGCTGCAACCAGATGAAAAAGCATCGTATAACAAAACGAATGGCCAGCTAAAGAAAAATACAGCCGATGCCGGAACTACGCTGGCATGGCGTGAAAACAAAATGAAACTGAAACAAACCTCTGTCAGCGAGATTATACATAACCTGCAGGATACCTATGGTTTCATTATCATGCTGCAAGATACATCCATTGCCCACCGTACCATAGAAGGTACTTTATCACTGAATAATATCAACAATGTACTGTTTGAATTATCAGCCATACTAAACGTAAAAATTGAGAAGAACAATGACACGCTGTTCCTGAAAAATAACGGTCAGCGCGGATATTAAACAGCGTAAATAAAAAACCAAGATCAATGAGGATTTGTACCAGACAAAGCCTGTATGGCTTCCTGTACCTGTGTGTACTGTTGCTCACCAGTGCCTGTGTTTTTGCACAACAACCAGTCGCCGGCCGATACCCGGCACCTACGCCAGTGAAATATGCATTGGACAGGGTAACTGTTCTTTATGGCACCACTTTTATGTACGAAGGTGTTTTACTGAAAAACAAGACTACCAATGTCAATGTAGATGCCATGAAAGGCAGGCCGGTGGAGGAAGTGCTGAAAAGCATATTATATCCTACTGACCTGTTGTTTCTGTATGTAGATAAAAACCATTATACCATTGTTTCCCGTCAGAAAAAAGACCATAAGGCGGAGAACCTTGCTCCTGGCGTGGTACAGGGAAGTGTGGAGGAAGAGGAAACGCGTACCATCAGTGGTACTGTGAGAGAACAGAGTGGTACACCGCTTCCCGGCGTAACCATACAGCTGGAAGGTGGAAAAAAATGGGCTATATCCGACAACAATGGTTACTTCATCATCGCAGTACCAGTAAAGGCTACCGCCTTAATTTTTACCTATGCCGGCATGGAACGTAAGAAGATGGTACTTGGGCCGGCTGTTAACCTGAACGTGATCATGGACAGCAAAGTACTGGATGAAGTAGTGATAACAGGTTATCAGACACTGTCGAAAGAAAGGGCTACCGGGGCTTTTGCTACTGTTAAATCCGCTGATCTGGAAAAGCGTCGTATCTCCAGCCTGTCGCAGGTGCTGGAAGGTACGCTGCCAGGTGTAGTGAGCTACAAAGGCGATATCAGTATTCGTGGTAACAGCACCTTTATGGCCACCAGTGCACCTTTGTATGTGATTGATGGTTTTCCCGTGGAAAATACTTCCTACGACTTTAATTTTAAACTGAAAGATAATGTACCCAATATCAACCCGGAAGATATTGAAAATATCACCGTGCTGAAGGATGCTGCAGCAGCTTCTATCTATGGTGCGCGTGCAGCCAACGGCGTTATTGTGATCACCACCAAAAAAGCAAAAGCCGGCACTACGAGGATCAGCTTCTCCGGTGATTTCGCGGTAAAACCGAAATATGATCTCTCTTACCTGAATAAGGCCAATGCCAGTGAACTGATAGATCTTACCTATAACTATTTCGACAACGATCCTGCTTATAAAACCAATCCACAACAGGAAGCCAATCGTCTGCGTAATTACGCTGGTGCTGTCACTCCGGCAGTAGACATCATGTTGCAGGTGGCGGAAGGAAAAATCACCCGCGCCCAGGCAGATGAAAAAATGAATGAGCTGCGCAGTATGAACTTATACAATAAACAACTGCTGCAACTGATGCGTCCTTCTGCTAATCAACAGTACAACCTGTCTCTTTCCAAAGCCACGGCCGGTAATGCTTTTAACTTCTCTGCCACTTTCCGGAACGAACAGGGATACCAGCGTTCTGATAACAATAAAAACCTGGGTCTCAACTTCCGCAATACCATCTCTGTCAATAAATGGCTGACAGCAGAAGCTGGCGTATACCTGAACTACAGCGATTCAAAAGCGTCAGGCCCGGATGGTATAAGCCTGGTAGATCTGATCAACGACCAGCAGCCTTTTGAACCTATCTTCGATCAGAATGGTAATCCATTACCACTCCGTAACAGACTGCAGCCGGATGAACTGGCCGACTATACGAAATACAACCTGTATTCCCCTAATAAAATCGTATCTGATGAACAGAACTATAACCTGGCCTGGACACGTAATCTGAAAACGCGTGCCTACGGTAAATTAAACGCTAAAATCCGGCCCTGGCTTACCTATGAAGGCATGTTCCAGTATGAAAAAAATACCGGCAAAACAGAGCAGCTCATGGATGCCGCTTCCTACTACATGCGGGATAAAATGAACAGCTTTACGTCTCTCGATGCAAAAGGGAATGTGGTATACAAACTGCCGCAGGGAAATGCTTTCCGTAATTATGGCAACTACCTTCGCGCCTATACGCTCCGTAATCAGCTGAATTTTAATAAAACTATCTCTCCGCAACATGAAATAGCTGCCATCGTTGGTTCTGAAACCAGAGAGGTGAAAAACAACCGTGACTTCATGGGCATGTTCGGCTATGATCCGCTCACCCTTCAGTATGTGCCGCTCAACAATACCACTGAAATGCTCAATGGCATGGTGGGGCTTAACAGACATCAGGGCAGGCTCTATAGTTACAAAGACCTGCAGTCAATGGGAGAAGTAATCAACCGTTATTTTTCTTTCTATGGTAATGCCAGTTATATCTATGATGGTAAGTACATGATCAGCGGAAGTGCACGTTACGACCTGTCTAACCTGTTTGGTACCAATCCTGCTTATCAGTACAGACCTTTATGGTCTACCGGCGCCAGCTGGATTATCAGCAAAGAGAAATTTATGGAAGACATTGCATGGCTCAATATGCTGAAACTGCGGGCTTCCTACGGTATCAATGGTAATGTGGCCAAAGAATCCGGACCTTTTATGACCGTAAGTTATAGTCTTAATTCCCTGACCAATAACACGACTGGCTCCATCAAATCGCCACCCAATCCTAATCTGCGTTGGGAAAGAACCACTACTACCAACTTCGGTATTGACTTCGCTTTGCTGAAAGACAGGATATCAGGTTCTGTTGATATCTATCAGAAGAAGAGCGATGACCTGCTGACTACCGTGACCATCGATCCGGCCATGGGTTTTGCTTCTGCTATCCTGAATAATGGTGCGATGGAAAACAAAGGTATTGAGCTGATGCTGAAAGGGCAGGTGATTCGTCAGCGTAATTTCGGTTGGGACATTACCCTGAATGGCTCTTACAACAAAAATAAAGTAACACGTGTAGACCTCAAGCCAGGTACCGCTTCTTCACTTATCTCAGATGGTGATTATTTTTTACAGGGCAGGCCTTACAAAGCGCTGTACAGTTATCCCTATGCAGGCTTGAACAACTATGGTGAACCGATGGTGTACAACCTGGATGGTGTAGCGGTAAATGCAGCGATAACAAACCCTGACATCGCGGTGTACAGTGGTTCGCTGACACCTCTTTTCAGCGGCGCCCTGATCAATAATGTCAATTGGCGCAACTTCCAGCTGTCCTTCATGTTTGTGTATCATGCTGGTAACGTGATGCGTACAGATGCCCGTGCCATCACCGGTTTACCTAACTCCGCCAGTTTTGTCAAAGGAGGTGCAGATAATGTATGGAAACAGCCCGGAGATGAGTTGTATACCAATGTGCCCCGTATTTCATGGGAGTATGATCCGCGGAAATCCAGCTTCAGAGATGCCTATTATCGTTATGGTGATCAGAACGTAGTAAGCGCTGCTTACATTAAAGCCAGAAACCTGGCCCTGAGTTATTCTCTGCCCAAACAATGGATTAAGAAAGCAAAGATAACGGATGCGTGTATACGTTTTCAGGCAGATAACCTGTTCTACATTGGTTTTAACGGAGAAGGCATAGATCCCGAAGCTTTGGACTTCAAAAGCGGATCCCGCAGTTTACCAATCATGCCCACGTATAACGTAGGATTCAACATCACACTTTAATCATCAGCAGAAAAGATTTGTATATGAAAAAGATCATGCAACTTGTTTTAGGTGGAAGCCTGATGATAGGAGCTGCCAGCTGTAAGAAATACCTGGAGATAGTACCCAAGGGAGAGAAAATCCCGCAAACGCTGGCAGACTATAAACCACTGGTAGAGAGCAAAAGCGCTCATACTTTTGATTATACCAACCAGGCTGTGGTAGCCAATGAATTTTATACACCCCAGCAGCAACAGGTAGCTATAAACCTGAGTACCATTAATTTTAACTGGCAGGAAGACAAAAGCAGGGCTGAGCTGATCATTGATGATGCGGCTTATAATGGAGCTTATGCCGGTATTTTCATTTATAACACGCTGGTGAATAATGTCCCGGATGCTATAGAAGGATCTGCTGCCGGAAAGGCCCAGCTGGTGGCGCAGGCCCGTGTGGCAAGAAGTATGCTTTACTTTTATCTGGTGACTTCCTACGCCAGAATGTATGATGCGGCTACAGCAGCCAGCGATCCGGCTGTACCTTTCAATATTACCGGCGATGCCGAAGACAAACCAGAGCAGGTATCTGTTCAGAAGATCTACGACTTCATCCTGCAGGATGTGAATGCAGCGCTGCCGGACTTGCCAAAGACTGCTGAAAATGCTTACTACGCCAATAAAGGAGCAGGATATGCTTTTCTGTCGAGGGTACACCTGTTCATGAAACATTATGATGAAGCAGCCGGCTTTGCCGATAAAGCACTGGCTGAAAATAGTGTTCTGTTTGATTATCCTGGTTATTACAATGATAACAAGGCAGTACTGGAGAAGCCCACGTTGTCTGTGAATACGCCGAAGTTTGAGTTCACCAACCCGGAGAATTATATTTTCCATTATGGCGGCAGTATTGCGCAGCTGCAGGGTTTTTATGCCTCTTCCATGCGTTATGCTGATTCTGCGCAGTATGATAAGGGAGATGCCCGTTTGCTGGTCAATTTTGCACCGAGAAGTCTGGGCCCTACATCAGAAACGATCTGGTCTTACAGAAGGAATGATAACGTGAACGTGGGTGGTATCCGCACACCGGAGATGTACTACATTAAAGCGGAGTGTCTGGCCCGTGCGGGTAAGATGGGAGAGGCTATGGCCGCGCTGAATACCGTACGTCGCAAACGTATACTGGCGGCTTCTTATACAGATGTTGCCGCCAACACGCCGGAAGAGGCCATCAGCCTGATACGGAGAGAGCTGCGTTGTGAATACAGAGGAACAGGTATGATATATCTGGATTATCGCCGCTTCAACAACGACCCGCAGTACAAGGCTACCATCACAAAGGTGGAAGGCACCAGAACCTATTCCATCAAGCCGGAATCACTGATGTGGATCATGCCTTTTTCTGTAAAGGCACTGGCTTACAATAAAACATTGCAGCAAAATTCCAAGTAGGAAATAAAACCAACCACCATAATTAGAACCACAGGTCGCCGGTAATTGCCGGCGGCCTTTTTTTATCCGTGGGTGTTGCCGTTCAGTTGCAAGATAAGATCAGGATCAGGAGAGTTTTGAAGATATTTATCCCGTTCGCTGAAGCGGCATACGCCCGGGTAATCACCTCTGAATTTCATCATGTCTTCTATAAGCTGGAAATGCAGATGCGGTGGCCATCCTCCGTTTTCGGCAGGAGTGCCGAAGTAGCCCAGCTGCTGGCCAGCCACGACTGGCATATTTTCGTATAGCCCTTGCAGGTTGGAGATGCTGAGATGTCCATAGAGCGTATGGAAAGTATATCCCTCCAGCTTATGTTGTAGGATGATGGTAGCGCCGTAGTCACCGAAGTGATCATTAAAGCGGAAGCTGTGAATATGGCCATTCAGTGGCGCAAAAACAGGGGTGCCTGCTGCGCCCCAGACATCTATGCCCAGGTGCAGTCTGCGTGGCTCTTCTCCGGCGTCAAAGTGAGGACTAACGGCGTAGATGGTCCGGTGTTCGCTGTATCCGCCAATGCCCAGCCGGCAACTGTTGGCCTTCAATGTTCGCGTAATATAATTGCAGAACTTTTTGATATTGTTCAAAGTGGCTTTAGTCAGGATAGTGTTGCTGGCAGTAAAGTCCATGACCAATAACTGCTCATCCGGATGAATCAGAGCTATGACCGGCTTAAAGGTGGATTGATATTTCTTTAATACCTCCTGTAGCATATTTCGCTGGCTTAAACTGTACATCTAAATATAAATATTAATTTGTGTATAAAATAATCTGCTGGACTGTGGTATATCCTGTATATGTTTCCATCGCTTCTTTACATCTTCCATTACATGCTGTTATGGAAACACTGGGTATGTTTATCGGTTTCCGGTATTTTTTGTATTTGCGCAAACGGCAGGGGGACCAGGTGTCGGGTGATAACCGTATCTGGTCTTTAATAGGCGCTACTTTCGGAGCCTTGCTGGGCAGTCGTTTGCTGGGATCCCTGGAGAACCCTCCGGGCTTATGGCAGGCCGATCATCCGCTTTATTACATCTACCAGAACAAAACGATCGTGGGTGGGCTACTTGGTGGGTTGGCAGGAGTGGAAATAATCAAAAAAATTATTGGTGAACGCCAGTCTACCGGTGATCTCTTTACCTACCCGCTGATATTGGCTATGATTATCGGGCGGATAGGTTGTTTCAGCATGGGGATTTATGAAGAAACGTATGGTGTGCCTACTTCTTTACCCTGGGGGATGAACCTGGGTGATGGTCTTCACCGGCATCCGGTGGCGCTATACGAGATCGTTTTTCTGTTGTTGTGGTGGCAGCTGTTTCGCTACCTGAGCCGGCGTTATGTGCTCGTCAGCGGTGGTCGTTTTAAACTCCTGATGATCGGTTATCTGTTGTTCCGCTTCCTGCTGGATTTTATCAAGCCCGGTTACCGTTTTGCTTTTGGACTCGGGTCTATACAACTGGCCTGCCTGGCTGGACTGATCTACTATTCACCGGTTATCTTTTCTCCTTCACGATTAATTCAGAAACAGTATGCCTGAAAAAAATTATACCTACTACGACTTTACAGTGAGCATCTGTAGTACCTGTTTACGGCGTGTAGACGCTAAAGTTATATTTGAAGATAACAAGGTGTTTATGTTAAAAAACTGCCCTGAACATGGGCGGGAAAAAGTGCTCATCGCTACGGATATTGATTATTATAAAAATACCCGTAACTATAACAAGCCTTCGGAAGCACCGCTGAAAACCAATACCCGCACACATTACGGCTGTCCATATGATTGTGGGCTATGTCAGGATCATGAACAACATTCCTGTCTTTCAGTGATAGAGGTGACAGATCGTTGTAATCTTACCTGCCCTACCTGTTACGCGATGTCTTCACCACATTATGGCCGTCATCGTACGCTGGAAGAGATAGAACAGATGCTGGACATCATTGTGGCCAACGAAGGACAGCCTGACGTAATACAGCTCAGTGGCGGGGAGCCCACCATACATCCACAGTTTTTTGAAATACTGGACATCGCCAAACGTAAGCCCATCAGGCATCTGATGATCAATACCAATGGTGTCCGGATTGCAAAGGACAAAGAATTTACCGCCAGACTGGCTACCTATATGCCCGATTTTGAAGTGTATCTTCAGTTCGATTCCTTCAAGCCGGAAGCTCTGGAACGGATGCGTGGGAAAGACCTAACCGATGTAAGAAAACAGGCACTGGAAAACCTGAATGAAGTAAATCTTAGCACCACGCTGGTGGTCACCTTACAGCGCGGCGTCAATGACGACGAGATGGGCAAAATCATTGACTATGCCCTGCAACAGCGATGTGTAAGAGGAGTTACTTTCCAGCCGGTACAGGTGGCAGGCCGTGCTGATGACTTTGATCCGGCTACTGATCGTATCACACTCACGGAAGTACGGCAGCGTATCCTCGAACAGTCACCGGTATTTAATGCACATGATATTATACCGGTACCTTGTAATCCGGATGCGCTGGCCATGGCTTATGCGCTGAAAATAGAGGATAAGGTGTTTCCGCTGACCCGTTTTGTAGATCCGGCTGTTCTGCTGAATAACAGTAAAAATACTATTGTATACGAACAAGATGAAAAGCTGCATCAGCATGTGCTTAAAATTTTCAGTACGGGTATTTCCACTGATGCTGCCGTGTGTGATATGCAGTCTTTATTATGTTGTCTGCCGCAGGTACAGGCGCCGGGGCTGGATTACAACAATCTGTTCAGGATTGTGATCATGCGGTTTATTGATGCATATGATTTTGATGTAAGGGCAATCAAAAAGTCCTGCGTACATATTGTACATAAAGACGGAAGGATCATTCCTTTCGAAACGATGAACCTGTTTTACAGGGATGACAAAGAAGCTTATCTGAAAACGCTGCAACAGGAGCGTGAATCTATTCAGTTATAATTGTTGCATATGAAACCTTTTACCAGAAAATTATTATGGACTTTACTGACACCACTGGGTATTGCACTGCTGATGGCTATTTCCGGTAGCGATGGTATTATGGGGGCTGGGTTGTTGTTATTGTTCGTTACACCAATGTATCTATTGGTGGGGCTTGTACTGGTTATGTTCTCGGACTCCGGTGTTGAAACGGGCAAAGCGCTGCTGTTGTCGTCGGGCATTATCCTGTTGGTAGGGTTGTCGACCTGTGGCCTTATTGTAAGTAATCTGCGTTTGGGTGGTATGCATTAGTTGTGGCTGATGGCCCAGGCTATCATAGAAAAATAAAGGGAGCAAAACACAGGTGTGTTTGCTCCCTTTGTTATTTGTTAAAGCGATCGTTAGACTACTATGTTGATCATTCTTCCTTTTACGATGATCACTTTTTTAGGCTGTTTGCCGTCGAGCCATTTCTGTACTACTTCGCTGGCCAGTACTTCCTTTTCGATGGTGCTGTTGTCAGCGTCTAATGGGAGGCCCATTTCAGTACGGGTTTTACCGTTTACAGCAATTGGGTAGTTGAAGGCGCTTTCTTTCGTATAGGCTTCATTGTATACCGGATATGCTGCGTTCAGGATGCTGGTAGTATTTCCCAGTAAATGCCACAGTTCTTCGCAGAAGTGAGGTGCAAATGGTGTGAGCAGTACCAGCAATGGTTCCAGGATATCCCGTTTGCTGCATTTCAGTGTAGCCAGTTCGTTTACACAGATCATAAACTGGCTGACAGCCGTATTGTAGGAGAAGCTGTTTGTATCGCCATCAATTTTGTTGATGGTTTTATGCAGTATTTTCAGCTCTTCCGGTGTAGGGGCGTCGTTGGTAACGATGAGTCCTTTATTTTCATCGGCAAACAGGCGCCACATTTTTTTGAGGAAGCGGTGTACGCCTTCTATGCCTTTGGTATCCCAGGGTTTGGACTGTTCTACAGGGCCCAGGAACATTTCGTACATACGGAAGGTGTCGGCGCCGAATTTATTTACGAGGTCGTTCGGGTTGACAGTATTGAACAGGCGTTTGCTCATTTTTTCCAGCAGGGTACCGCAGATATATTTACCATCTTCGAGGATAAAAGTAGCGTCAGCGTAGTCAGCTTTCCACTTTTTAAAGGCTTCCAGGTCTAATTCCACGCCGTCTACAATGTTTACGTCCACATGCAGCGCATCGGTTTCATACTGGTCTTTCAGGCCATAGGAAACAAACTGCTGGGTACCACGGATACGGTATACCAGTCTGGAGCTGCCGCCAATCATCCCCTGGTTGATCAGTGATTTGAAAGGTTCATCAAATCCGATATGACCGAGGTCAAAGAGTGCTTTGGTCCACATGCGGGAGTAGAGCAGGTGTCCTACGGCATGTTCGGTACCGCCCACGTATACATCTACCTGGTTCCAGTAGTCGGTAGCTTTGCGGTCGGCGAAGGTTGTGTTGTTGTGCGGATCCATGTAGCGGAGGAAATACCAGCTGCTGCCGGCATATCCGGGCATGGTGTTGGTTTCCCTTTTTACATCGGGGGCTACGTTTACCCAGTCGGTGATGTTGGCCAGCGGGCCTTCACCTTCTTCTCCGGGTTTGTACTGTTCTACGTAGGGCAGTTCCAGTGGCAGGTCTTTTTCGTCCATCGCGTAGGGAACACCGTCCTTAAACAGAATAGGGAATGGCTCGCCCCAGTAACGCTGACGGCTGAAGCCTGCGTCACGCATTTTATAGTTGATCTGGCGTTTGCCGATCTTCATTTCTTCCAGTTTGGAGATCACCGCGTCCATGGCGGCTTTCATATCCATACCATTGAGGAAGCCGCTGTTTTGCAGCTGGGCATCTTTAGTAGGATTGGCTTCTTCGCCATTGAAGGCATCCCCGATGATGTTGGTGATGGGGATATTAAAATGACGGGCGAAGCCGAAGTCGCGCTGGTCGCCGCAGGGCACAGCCATGATGGCGCCGGTGCCGTAGCCGGCCAGTACGTATTCTGCAGTCCATACCGGTATCTCGCGGCCGTCGAATGGGTTGACAGCGTAGGCGCCGGTAAAGCAGCCGGTGATTTGTTTTACATCGGCCATACGTTCCCTTTCGGAGCGGCTTTGTACGTACTCCAGGTATTTTTCGATGGCTTCTTTTTGTTCCGGGGTAGTGATCTGTTGTACCAGCTCATGTTCCGGGGCAATCACCATGAAGTCTACACCGAAGATGGTGTCGGGCCGGGTGGTATATACTTCCAGGTGCTGGTCGGAGCCTTTCAGCGCGAATTTTATTTCGGCGCCCTGGCTTTTACCGATCCAGTTGCGCTGCATTTCCTTCATGGCATCGCTGAAGTCTACGGTTTCCAGTCCTTCGAGGAGGCGGTTGGCGTACTCGGTGATGCGGAGGAACCACTGGCGCATTTTCTTTTTAATCACAGGGTGGCCACCACGTTCACTCACACCGTTGATTACTTCGTCATTGGCCAGTACAGTGCCGAGGGCAGCGCACCAGTTTACTTCGGCGTAGTCCAGGAAAGCGAGGCGATACTGCATAAGGATTTCCCGCTGTTCCTTTTCGGAATAGCTTTTCCATGTTGCAGCGGTAAAGGAGCGCTGACGGTCGCCGGGGCAGCCGTGGTTGCTGTTGCCTTCTTTTTCGAAGATGGCGGTCAGTGTGCTGATGGGCTCAGCTTTCTGGTTGATACGGTTAAACCAGCTTTCAAACAGCTGTAAAAAGATCCACTGGGTCCATTTATAGTAAGAAGGATCGCTGGTATTTACCTGGCGGTCCCAGTCATAGCAAAATCCGATATTATCCAGCTGTTCCCGGAAGGCTTTGATGTTCTGGGCGGTGGTAACGGCCGGATGCTGGCCTGTTTCCAGGGCGTATTGTTCTGCCGGCAGGCCGAAGGCGTCGTACCCCATGGTATGTAGTACGTTATAACCTTTTAGCCTTTTATACCTTGCATAGATGTCTGTAGCGATGTAGCCCAAAGGATGCCCTACGTGTAGCCCTGCTCCGGAAGGGTAGGGGAACATGTCCAGCACATAACATTTGGGTTTGGGGCTGTCATTGCTGACTTTGTAAGCGTGGGACTCCTGCCATTGCTGTTGCCACTTTTTTTCGATTGCCCTGAAATTGTATTCCATATATGAGTGTAGATGAGCAGTAAGCAACGGATATAGACAATACATCCGGGCTTTACCGCGTTATCAGTTATAATTTAAAAATCGGATTATGCCGTTTCAGCAAAATAATGTTAAAAATATTAATACAGCAATGTCATCCCCCAACATCTTTATATATTGCCGTTTTCTTAACATATTACGTTGCCAGTAACCTAAGGGACTGGCAAAATTACACATAACTGCTAATTTTTATTATTTTCGCCGATAAACTGCAGATTAATGGCGCAATCCGGGAAATCATCAGCAAAGAAGTCTAAACCGTCCTACCTCTACTCCATTATTGGAGTAGCACTGGTATTGTTTTCATTGGGTACCCTGGGTCTTGTGGTAATCCATGCCAGCAAGCTTAGCAAGTACTTTAAGGAAAGTATTGAAGTACAGGTTATCCTGAGAGATAATGTAAAAGAAACCCAGGCCCTGGCGCTGCGCGATTCTATCGCCCATAAGCCATATATAAAAACAATTGAATATGTGTCCAAGGATATGGCGGCCCAGCGCTTCAAAAAGGATTTTGGAGAAGATTTTATACAGCTGTTGCAGTATAACCCATTGTATGCCAGTATTAATATAAAAGCTAACGCTAACTATGTTAATAATGACAGTCTGAAAGTGATTGAAAACAACCTCACGCAGCAGAGCATTGTGCGGGAGATATCCTATCAGCGTACACTGGTGAGCAAACTGAATGAAAACGTCAACAAAATAGGAATGGTGATCCTGATTATCAGCTGTCTGCTGGCACTGGTGGTCATCTTCCTGATCGATAATACGATCCGCCTGGCTATGTTCAGCAACCGTTTCCTGATCAAAACCATGCAGATGGTGGGTGCTACCCGCTGGTTTATCGCCAAACCGTTTGATCTCCGCAGCGTTGCCAATGGTGCTATCAGCGCACTGATTGCTATTGCCGGTCTGGTGGCCATTCTGTCGTTTGCAGATAAAGCCCTGCCGGAGCTCAACGGATTGCGGGACAACGTGATGATAGCCCTGCTTTTCCTGGGCATGATCGTCGTAGGTATCGCCATCTCCCTGTTCAGTACTCACCGCTCCGTAATGAAATACCTGCGGCTCAAACTGGACGATCTTTATTAATGCATCATCATCATAACAAATAAACACTATGGCTATGGCTAAAGAAACACTCAGATCTACTGTGACCAAGGACGCCCCCCAGGCATCCCATCCAGTGACCGACAGCCGCCCTATTTTCCCGAAAGAGAACTACAAATACATGCTGGCTGGCATCGTAGTGATTGTATTGGGCTTTTTTCTCATGATGGGAGGCAACAGTAATGATCCCAATGCTTTCAAACCGGAAGAAGTATACAGCTTTCGTCGTATCACGCTGGCACCTATCGTAATTGTGCTGGGCCTGCTGATAGAGGTGTATGCCATCATGGCTCGTCCTAAAACCAAAGAGTAGTTTTGCAGCCAACGAATATATTTTACAGCGATGATGCCCTCATCGCTTTTTTTTATCACTTTTAACCATACTTGATTTAATGAACTTTTTCCATGCCATCATTATTGCCATCGTAGAAGGGCTGACTGAATTTCTGCCGATCTCCTCTACTGGTCATATGATTATTGTAAGCTCGTTGCTGGGTATTAGCAAGGATGAATTTACCAAACTGTTTGAAGTAGTGATCCAGCTGGGCGCTATTCTGGCCGTGGTGGTATTGTACTGGAGGAAATTTCTGGTTTTTGATAAAAACAGGATCAGTTTTTATGTGAAGTTGATTGTAGCCGTGATACCTGCCCTCATCGCCGGTTATCTCTTCAGTGATAAAATAGACCAGCTGCTGGAAAGCCCGCTTACAGTGGGCATTACCCTGCTGCTCGGCGGTATCGTATTGTTGTTTGTGGACAATTGGTTCCAGCAACCAACAATCGACACAGATGAGAAAGTAGGCATCTTTGCAGCCCTGCGTATCGGCTTTTTCCAGTGCCTGGCGCTGGTGCCCGGTGTTAGCCGTAGTGCCGCTTCCATCATTGGCGGTATGCAACAGAAGCTTACCCGCAGTGAAGCAGCCGAATTCTCTTTCTTCCTGGCGGTACCTACCATGGCTGCAGCCACTGGTTACAAACTGCTGAAAGGGAAAGAGCTGCTGATGGCTCACCCGGAAAATCTGAAACTGCTGCTGGTGGGTAACATCGTAGCTTTTGTAGTGGCCATGGGCGCTATCAAGTTCTTTATCGGTGCCTTAAAAAAATATGGTTTCAAAATGTGGGGTTACTACCGCATTATTGTAGGCGCTATTATTATCGGTGCTATTCTGATGGGTTATTCCCTGGAACTGTAACTGTGATGGATGTGATAAATACTGATGCTCCTGATAGAGCGGAGATATGAGCGAAGATGAACGCGATATCTTATTGATAAAAACAAAGAACCCATTGATTTTACATCAATGGGTTCTTTGTTTTTATCTTCACTCCATCAGGAGCATCAGTATTTATCACATCCATCACAGTTACCCTTTGACGGCCAACAGTAATTCCAGATCTGTATACTTCAGTTTGAATTTTTCACTGAGATGGTAGTTGGTGAGGGCACCTTTATAGAGGTAAATACCATTTCTGATACCCCGTTTGATCCATACGAGATTTTCGAATCCGCCATCATCAGCTGCTTCAATGAGCAGGGGCATCAGTACATTGCTGATAGCTTCTGAGGCAGTGCGGGCGAAGCCGGAAGGGATATTGGGTACGCAGTAGTGTACTACGTCATACTTTTTGAATACCGGATTTTCGTGGCTGGTGATCTCGGAGGTTTCGAAGCAACCGCCGCGGTCTATGCTGACATCTACGATCACAGATCCTGCTTTCATATTGCTCACCATGGATTCGGTGACAACGATGGGGGTACGGCCGCTCTGGGAAGATAAGGCTCCCACGGCTACATCGGCGTTGCGCAGTTGTTCGGCCAGCACTTTGGGCTGGATCACAGATGTGAAGACCCGGACACCGATATTGTTCTGCAGCCTTTTAAGTTTGTAGATATTGTTGTCGAATACTTTCACAGAAGCACCCAGTGCCATCGCGGTGCGGGCTGCAAACTCCCCTACGATACCGGCCCCGATGATCACCACTTTGGTAGGTGGGATACCGGTGATGCCGCCCAGGAGAATACCCTTACCTTTATTGCCATTGCTCAGGTACTGACCGGCGATGAGCATGACAGCGCCGCCGGCAATTTCACTCATGGCCCTTACAATAGGGTAGGTGCCTGCATCGTCTTTCAGGTTTTCAAAAGAGAGCAGGGTGATGCGTTTGTCCATCATTTTCTGTACCTGGGGCGCTTTCAGGGCTGCCAGGTGGATGGGCGATATGATGATCTGGTGCGGGTGGAGTAGTTCAATTTCTTCGTCATTCAGTGGGGCTGACTTGACGATGATCTCCGCTTTGAACACTTCTTTTTTATCATACACGATCTCGGCACCGGCTTCTGAGTAGTCGGTATCATAGTAATGTGATCCGTCGCCAGCTTTATGTTCTACCACTATATGATGTCCGTGTGCGGCCAGGATGCTTACTGCGTCGGGCGTCAGGGCAATACGGTTTTCCTGGAAGGAGTTTTCCTTTGGGATACCGATGTACAAACGGGAATTTTTTTGTGGGATATCCAGCGTTTCTTCCAGTGGTGAATAAGTAAAGCCAGCACTCACTACAGGTTTTTGCCTTTGCTCCATATACGCTTCAATATTATTTTCTGTGATTAAGTAAAGATACGCTATTTGTCAGATGCAGCGATTTCGCGAAGTACCCTTTTTTGATCGGGGAGTACTTCCAGCTGAAGATGGACCGTATCAGGAGGCAGGAGCGGGGCTATCACGTCGGGCCATTCCACGAAGCTGATGGCGTCCTGGTAGAGTGTGTCTTCCACGCCGGCGCTGATAGCATCGTTCTCATCCTTTAACCGGTAGAGGTCGAGATGATAAATACGGCGGGGGCGTCCCTGCGGATCGAGGTAGCCATATTCGTTGATGATGGAGAAAGTGGGACTTGCCGTAGCGTCGGCTACGCCTTTGGCCGCGCAAAGGGCCTTGATCATGGTTGTTTTCCCGGCACCCATAGGGCCGTTAAGCGTAAATACCTGTTTATCGCCAAAGTATTCCCAGAAAGCCCCTGCTATCTCCGGCAGTTGTTCCAGCGTAAATGTCCATTGCATCAGCAAATTTATGAATTTGAATGGTCGGCCCAAAAAATCCCGGAATCATGAAATTCCTTAATTAAAATGAGTCGCTGTTGCATTAATATTTACACCCCTTTAAGGTACCTTCCGGTACCTTTGCAAAAGGAAAAAAGGAAACACCATGACATCAATCAGCTGCAAAGTGGAGGGGATGCATTGTACCAATTGTGCACTCAGCGTATCCCGCTACCTCGAGAAAAAAGGTATGGAAAATGTCAATGTCAGCTTCGCTACGGAAGAGGTGAGTTTCACCGCTCCCGCCGGCGCCGACTCCGCAGTAGTGCTGGAAGGCATCAACCACCTCGGTTTCCGCGTAGTGCTGCCAGACCAGGCGCCCACTCAGGTATCTGTTTTTAATACCCTGACCTTCAAATTCTTCTTTTGCTTAATATTTACCCTGCCCTTATTACTGCATATGTGGGTCGACTGGCATTGGCTGCATCAGCCATGGACTCAGTTCTGGCTGACACTGCCGGTATTCCTGATGGGATTATGGCACTTCGGTAAAAGCGCCATCCGTTCTATTATGAACCGTATGGCCAATATGGACGTACTGGTGACCCTCGGTGCCAGCGCTGCCTTTGTGTACAGCCTCATCGGCACCATCGTAATGGGCAACCCCGAATACATGTTTTATGAGACCACAGCGGCTATCATCACCCTGGTATTCCTGGGCAATCTCCTGGAAGAAAAATCGGTGAAACAAACCACTTCTGCCATTGCAGAACTGGCTGGCATGCAGGTGACCACCGCCCGGCTCATCAATACGGACCATGGGCATGAACATATCAACGAAGTAGACAATCGTATCCTCCGTCCTGGCGACTGTGTACTGGTCAATACCGGGGATAAAATCCCTATGGACGGCACTATCTACTGGGGTAGCGCACATATCAACGAATCCATGATCACCGGTGAAAGCGAACCTGTCAGCAAAAAGGAAAAAGACAAGGTGATAGGCGGTACCATCCTGGAAGAAGGCAGCATCAAGGTTTATATCACCGCCACAGGCAAAGACACCGTGTTGTCTTACATCATAGAACTGGTAAAACAGGCCCAGCAGGACAAACCGCCCATGCAGCGGCTGGCAGACCGTATCAGCGCCATTTTTGTGCCGCTGGTGCTGAGTATCGCTATCATCACCTTCCTGGGCTGGTACTTTATAGGACATACTTCGCTGGCTACGGCTATGATGCGGAGCGTGGCCGTACTGGTGATCGCCTGTCCCTGTGCAATGGGGCTGGCTACGCCTGCTGCCGTTATGGTAGGACTGGGACGTGCCGCCAGGCATGGTATCCTGATCAAAGGCGGGCATACACTGGAACTGTTCAAAAATATCAAACAGGTAGTATTCGATAAAACCGGTACACTCACCACCGGAAAACTGGTACTGCATAATTACCACAGCTCCCTGGAGGATATGGCTTTCCGGAAGATCGTATACAGCCTGGAAAAATATTCGTCTCACCCGATAGCCCGCTCTGTGGCCGCTATGTGGAAATCAGCCGGAGAAGTGCCCCTGCAGCAGGTAAGGGAACACAAAGGCCTCGGCATGCGTGCCAAAGACCAGGAAGGCAACGAATGGCAGCTGGGATCCTTTCGCATGGCTGCCGGTGTAACACAGGATGACAGCCATAACCTCTACCTCCTTCGCAATGGTGTACTCATGGGATGGCTCGACTTCACCGATGAAATACGGCCGGAAGCAGATACAGTCATCCGTCAGCTGAAAGAAGCGGGTATCAAACCGATATTGCTGAGTGGTGATACCAGCCGCAAATGCCAGGAGCTGGCTGCAGCACTGGGTATCACTGAAGTGTATGCTGAACAGTCACCCCAGCAGAAGCTGCAACAGATTGACCGTTTAATGCAAACGGCTCCCACCGCCATGGTGGGCGATGGTATCAACGATGCCCCGGCCCTCTCCAAAGCTACCATTGGTATCTCTCTGAGTGATGCTACCCAGGTGGCCATGCAGAGCGCCAATGTGGTGCTGTTGAATAATCATCTGGGCTCACTGCCGCTGGCATTAGGTCTTGGCAAACATACCTATCTCACCATCAAACAGAATCTTTTCTGGGCCTTTATTTACAATGTGGTAGCCATTCCGGTGGCCGCGCTGGGCTTTTTAAATCCTATCGTGGGAGCCGGTGTGATGGGCCTTTCCGATGTGGTGCTGGCGGTCAATTCAGTACGCCTGCGATATAAGAACGTGTTGCATTGACACACGAATAGTGCGTCGTAAATAGTAAATTGCGGGCGCACTATTTGTACAAAGCTTTGAGCACACCCGTAGCCATACTACAGCAATACTGGGGTTACAGCCAGTTCCGCGCATTACAGGAAGATATTATCAACAGTATCCTGGCAGGCCAGGATACCCTTGCTTTGTTACCCACAGGCGGCGGTAAGTCTATCTGTTTTCAGGTACCTGCCATGATGAAACCGGGGCTCTGTCTCGTGATCACACCGCTGATCGCTTTGATGAAAGACCAGGTGGCCAACCTCAAACGGAAAGGCATCTCTGCTTATTCCATCTACTCCGGTATGTTGTATAAAGATGTGGAACGTGTGCTGGAAGCAGCTCGCAGAGGAGGATGTAAATTTCTGTATGTATCGCCGGAACGCCTGCAAAGCAAACTTTTTCAGACTTATTGTGATGGACTGCCGGTAAACCTGATTGCGGTAGATGAAGCCCACTGTATCTCCCAGTGGGGATATGATTTCCGGCCTGCCTATCTGAAAATAGCGGATATCCGCAGTTTTTTCCCTGACACGCCTGTACTGGCACTTACAGCATCTGCCACCCCCAGGGTACAGACAGATATCTGTGATAAACTGCTGATGAATGAGGCAAAGGTGTTTACCAAAAGTTTTACCCGTGCCAACCTTTCCTACAGCGTGTTGGAAGAAGCCACCAAAATTGATAAAGTAAAACATATCCTGGACCGTGTGCCCGGATGCGGTATCGTATACTGCCGTAACCGCAAACGGACCAAGGAAATCGCTACGCTGCTGCAGTTGCAGGGAATACCCGCCAGCTACTATCATGCCGGCCTGCCACAGGCCGAACGCGCCGCCAGGCAGGAAGCCTGGATCAATAACGAAACCCGTATCATGGTGTGTACTAACGCTTTTGGCATGGGCATCGACAAGCCGGATGTGCGGGTGGTGGTGCATTACGATATCCCTGATGGTCTGGAAGCTTATTATCAGGAAGCAGGTCGTGCCGGCCGTGATGAACAGAAGGCCTACGCCGTACTGCTCTACAATGAAGGGGAACTGGCGGAAATGCAGGAACGTATTGCGTTGCAGTTCCCTACACAGGAGCAGGTACGCGAAGTATACCAGTGTATTGTCAACTATCTGCAAGTACCTGTTGGTAGTGCGGAAGGTGTGTATTTTGACTTTGATATCAACGAATTTGCCCGCACTTTTCAGTTGAACCTCACCATGGTGTACAGTGCTGTAAAACTGCTGGAGCAGGAAGAAGTATTACAACTGAGTGAAAGTGTGTTCCTCCCTTCCCGGGTGGAGTTTGTGACCAACAAGGAATCCCTGTACGCTTTTGAAAGCGCTTATCCTGTATTGGAAGAAATCATCAAGGTATTGCTGCGTACCTATGAAGGTATTTTTGATCATTCGGTACCTGTTTACGAACGGCAGATCGGTAGGATCATGTATATGGAAGATGATGATATTGCTGCACAGCTGCAACAGCTTCATCAGTATGGCATTATTCACTACCAGGCCCGTCGCGACGAGCCACAGCTTTGTTTCTTACAGGAAAGAGTGTCTTCTTCCCAGCTACGGATCAATATGGCGCGGGTAGAGGTGAGGAAAAAAGCCTATACAGACAGGCTTGCGGCCATGTTTGCGTATGCCCGTCACGGTGAGATATGCCGTACGCAGCAGCTGGTGGCTTATTTCGGAGAAAAAGAAGCTAAACCTTGTGGAGTCTGTGATGTATGTCTGAAGAAGAAATCGGTACCAATGGATGCTGCTATGTTTAAGCGTATATCCGATGACGTTATCACGATCTTAAAAAAGCAGCCGCTGTTATTTGCGGATCTTCACCAGCAGCTGGCGGATGTTCGGAGGAACGATCTGATGGCGGTGTTGCAGTTTATGAATGAAGAAGGCTTGTTACGTCGTGATGAAGAAGGAAAACTCTGTATTTAAGGATTTAGGGATTTATTGGAAATCCAATAAATCCCTAAATCAAAAAAACGCTATATCAGAAATGAATCACTTTGCCTTCTTTACTGCTCTGGAAGGCTGTTTCAATAATCCTGATCACATTTTCTGCATCCCGTGGATTAACCGGATTAGGCGCATTGTTGGCCAACGCTTCGTATATACCCTGGTAATATTCCATGTAGTTACCGTTGGTGCTGGGTAGAAACTGTTTTACTACTTTGCCATCAATCTCTGTGTGCAACAGGCCCCATTCGTGTGGTGCTTCTGCGCCCCAGTCAGGGCTGTTAGGAAACAGTCCTCTTTGTAGCTGAGCTTCCTGTATATCAGATTTTGTTTTGATGAAAGACCCTTTGCGGCCATGTAACTGATAGGAGGGGAGGGCTTCCCTTATGAGGTAACTGCATTTGAGGCGTACCCGCAGGTTATTGTAATAAAGCACCAGCTCAAAATAATCATCTACAACAGACTCCTGACGGATGATGCGTATATCAGCCCATACTGCCTGTGGAAAGCCAAACAGTTGCAATGCCTGATCGATCAGGTGAGAACCCAGATCGTAGAGGCTACCGGTGCCGGGCAGTGCTTGTTCCTTATGTTTTTTATAGCTCAGTTCTTCCTTAAAGCGGTCGTAGTGTATTTCTGCTTCCAGGATATCGCCCAGCAGACCGTCGTTGATGACTTTCCGTACGATTTTGAAATCGCTGTCATAGCGGCGGTTGTGATAGACGCTGAGCAGTAATTTTTTTGAGGCAGCCAGTTCTATGAGGGTCTTAGCCTCTTCGGTATTGACAGTAAACGGTTTTTCCACTATTACGTTTTTACCTGCTTCCAGAGCGGCTTTTACGTAATCGAAGTGGGTATAGTTGGGAGTGTTGACTACAATCAGTTCCAGCTCTTTGTCTGCCAGCATATCATCAACAGTCGTATATACTTTGACGTTAGGATACCGTTGTTTTGCCAGGTTTTTGCTGCGTTCCACCACTGCCGTGAATTCAAACCCGGGATTCACATGTATAAAAGGTGCATGGAAAACTTGTCCGGACATGCCAAAAGAACAGATGCCCGTTTTGATAACTTTACTCATAATTATTTTCCTCAGGATTAGGCTAATTAGATTGATTCTCAGGATTAAAATATAAAAAAACAATCAGTTTTTCTGCATCTTCCTTCTATTCTTCTCAAAGATCATCTGTGCAAAACTCTTCGCTATCAGGAGAATCATCCACATCAGGACAATCACCGTTTAGAACCAACTGCTTTTCTTGCTTCTGCCACCCAGTCCCAGCGCACCCAGCAGGCTGCGGGTGATAACGTTGGCGGCTGTACGGCCGGCCTGTTTCATGGCGGAGCTTTCCATCACCTGTTCAAAGACGCTTTTTTCCGGTTTGCCTTTACCGGACTGGCTACTGGCTGTGGTAGCGGCGGCCGTTTTGTCGGCAGCTTCCTGTAGTTTGGCGTTGAGTATTTCGTAGGCGCTTTCGTTATCGATGGTTTCGGCGTACTTTTTTACGAGTTTGGAATTATTAACGAGGGTGTCTACTTCAGCGTCTGTGAGCACATCCATGCGGGAGCGTGGAGTGACCAGCATGGTAGCTGCGAGTGGTGTAGGCACGCCTTTTTCGTTGAGGCAGGTGATAAGTGCTTCACCGATACCGATCTGAGTGAGTAGTTCATCTGTTTTGTAGAAATCGGAAAGCGGGTAGTTTTCTGCAGTTTGTTTGATGGTTTTACGGTCGTTGGCGGTGAAGGCACGCAGGGCATGTTGTACTTTGAGGCCTAGTTGCCCGAGCACGGAGGCGGGGACATCCATGGGATTTTGTGTACAGAAGAAGATGCCTACACCTTTGGATCGTATCAGTTTGATAATGGTATCAATTTGTTTGAGTAAGGCGTCGCTGGCTTCGTTGAAGATGAGGTGTGCTTCATCGATGAACATGACCAGTTTGGGTTTGTCCAGATCTCCTTCTTCGGGCAGGGTGGCATACAGCTCTGCCAGGAGGCTGAGCATGAAGGTGGAGAAGAGTTTGGGTCTGTCCTGTATATCACTGACTCTGAGGATAGATACGATACCGCGGCCGTCATCGCTGATGCGCATCAGGTCGTCCACTTCAAAGGATTTTTCACCGAAGAAGAGGTCTGCACCTTGTTGTTCGAGTTCTATCACTTTACGGAGGATGGTGCCGGTAGAAGTGGTGGATATTTTACCGTAATCTTTTTCCAGATCTGCTTTTCCTTCGTCGCTGGCGTATTGCAGCACTTTTTTAAAGTCTTTGAGGTCGAGCAGAGGCAGTTTATTATCGTCGCAGTATTTAAACAGCATGGATACCAGGCCGGCCTGCGTATCGTTGAGTTCCAGTATTTTAGACAGCAGAATGGGGCCAAACTCGCTGGTGGTAGCGCGCAGGCGTACTCCTTTTTCCTGGCTGAGCGACAACAGTTCTGCCGGGTAGGCGGCGGGCGACCAGGTGCCGCCTATTTTCTGATACCGTTCCTGTATTTTGGGGTTGTCGGTACCTGCGGCTGCGATACCGCTAAGGTCACCTTTGATATCCATCAGCAATACCGGGATGCTGGCGTCGCTAAGGCCTTCGGCAATAACCTGCAGGGTTTTGGTTTTCCCTGTGCCGGTAGCGCCGGCAATCAGACCATGTCTGTTCATCATTTTTAATGGCAGGTATACATCTGCGCCACTGATCACTTCACCATCCAGCATTGCGCATCCCAACTTGAAATGCTCGCCTTTAAATGTATAGCCGTTCTTGATTGATTCCAGAAATGCTTCTTTATTGGCCATGGTGTAATATGTTTTTTATGAAGATAACAAAAACCAGGTGCAATCCCTGCCATTTGGCGGCAGTCGTTGAATTTAATCTACTGATAATATAATCAAAAACTGCTGCGCATCAAAAAGGGCTGTCTCAATAGAAACAGCCCTTTCAATATCTGCAAAAAAAATGATCAGCGTTTACAGGTCTTCTTCTCTCTCCAGCATCAATATGGCTCCCTGAGGTACAATAAAATAGGTTTCATCTCCATAAACCACCTCTGTAGAACCGCTGAGCAGAAAGATGGCCAGATCGCCTTCTTTTGCCTGCAACGGAATGTATTTCACTTTGTCTTCTTCCGGTTTCCATGCATCCTCTTCCTCAATGGGAACAGGGATGGCATAACCTGGTCCGGTTTTGATTACATATCCGCGCTGTACCTTTTCTTTGGACTGTACGCCAGGAGGGAGGTACAATCCGCTTTTGGTCCGATCATGTGGCGTAGTTGGCTTAATCAGCACACGGTCGCCGACAACGATCAGTTTTTTCAATTTGTTATCCGGTGTAATATGTATAGCCATGTTTTAATCGGATCAAAAATGATGCAGGTCTGTTTTTAGTGACATAACGACAGTACCTACAATGCGCTGAGGGCGAAAGATTCACCTGCGCGGATACCTTTGTCGGTAGACTGCAACACACAGCATTCAATGGCCGGATCGTGCTCAAAGAAGAGTACATACTGTTTGTCCAGCGCTTCCTGCAGGAATTGTTTCTTTTCGTTAAGTGTGGTCAGCGGAAACATATCATAGGCCATCACATAAGGAATGGGGATATGCGCCGCAGAAGGCAGGAGGTCGGCCATGTACACAATAGTCTGGTCCTTGTAACGGATCTGTGGCAACATCATGGAGTCTGTATGCCCATTGACAAAACGGATATTGAAATTGTCAGTAAAGGCAACACCTTCCTGATGTGATACAAATTTCAGTTGCCCGCTTTCCTGGATAGGCAGAATATTTTCTTTCAGGAAAGAAGCTTTTTCACGATCGTTGGGTACAGTGGCCCATTTCCAGTGGTCTTCATTGCTCCAGAAGGTCGCATTTTTGAAGGCTGGTACCAGTTTGTCCCCTTCTCTCGCAATGCTGCCTCCGCAATGGTCAAAATGCAGGTGTGTTAAAAACACATCGGTGATATCATCCCGGTGGAAGCCGTGTGCGGCCAAGGATTTGTCGAGTGTGGCATCACCATGCAGGTAGTAGTGGCTGAAGAATTTAGGGTCCTGTTTGTCGCCGATGCCGTTGTCTACCAGGATCAGCCGGTTGCCGTCTTCTATGAGCAGACAACGCATGGCCCAGGAGCAGAGATTGTTTTCATCTGCCGGATTGAGTTTATTCCACATGGTTTTAGGCACTACGCCAAACATAGCACCGCCGTCCAGTTTAAAGAAACCTGTTTCAATGGTATATAACTTCATATCATTGGATATTTTGACAGGGATAACGATGTTATCCCTTGCTGAAAGATCAAATTACTGCCTCTTCTTTTCTCCGGGGCTGTGGTGTGGGTGTCTGTTGTTGCTTCAGTAAGGCAGAGATGATCCATACCAGGCCAATCACGAAAAATACCACCAGTGCGAGCACAGAGTTGCGCATATCGTTGGTGAGATCATCAATATAGGCAAAAGAAAACATACCGATCACGATAGACAGCTTTTCAGTCACATCATAATAACTGAAGAAGCTGGCGGTATCTTTTGTTTCAGGCATCAGTTTGGCGTACGTAGAACGGCTCAGTGACTGTATGCCGCCCATTACCAGTCCTACTGCCGTGGCCAGGAGATAAAAATGCATGGCGGTTTGCATTTTGTAACCGGCGATACAGATGCCTATCCACAGTAATACAACGCCTATCAATACACGAAGGTTGCCGAAAATACCAGAAAGGCGGGCCATGCCCCATGCGCCGGCAATGGCTACCACCTGAATGATCACTACGGTGGCTATCAGCTTGTCGGAAGGGAGGTGTAATACTTTACTGCCGAAAATAGTAGCGGCCATCATAACGGTCTGCACGCCCATACTGTAGAAGAAAAAGCCACGGAGAAAACGTTTGAGTACAGGCATGGTTTTTACCTGTGCGTACACTTTCCGTAATTCGGTAAATCCTTCCATAATGGCACTGCCGGTGTGTTTGCTGATGGTGCCTTTGGTATCGGGGAGGGTGGCAAAGGTGATCTGGGCAAATCCCAGCCACCATACGCCTACCAGCAGGAAAGTGATCTGTACCAGTTTATCGTCTCCCAGCCCGAAAGGTTTTTTAAGGATCAGCGCAAACCCTATCAGCTGTAATATCACGCTGCCGATATATCCCATGCTGAAGCCGCGGGCACTGATACGGTCGCGGTCTTCGGGGGCTGCTATCTCGGGGAGGTAGGAGTTGTAAAACACCAGACCGCCGCAATAGCCCATGGTAGCGAGCATAAAGGCCAGCACGCCCAGCCACAGGGAGCTTTTGTCAAAAAAGAAAAGGGCTGCGCAGGATATCGAACCCATGATGGTAAAGAATTTCAGGAAGCTCTTTTTGTTACCCCTGGTGTCGGAGATAGACGACAGGATAGGGGAAGCGATTGCTACCAGCAGGAAAGCTGCCGCCATGGTATAGTTGTACAACGCTGAGTTGACAAAGCGCATACCCAGGAAGTTCACATGTTCATCTGTGACTGCCAGGAAGTAAATAGGGAAGAAAGTAGTGGTGATAACAAGATTGTATACGGAGTTGGCCCAGTCATACATGGCCCAGCCATTGATTACCTTTTTGCCGGCAGTATTCATAAATAGTGATAACTGTTAGTTCGACAACGAAGATAACAAAATAGCGATACGAGATAATTATTGTTTGTAGTCGGTGATATGGATGTAGTGTCTGCACATAAAATACTCCTGTTCGTCGTTGGAGCTGACAATGATAAGGCGGTTGCCGCCATATTGATTGATCAGCTGCTGGTACAGGGCTACACCGGCGGCGTCGAGGTTGGTGCAGGGTTCGTCGAGCAGTAGTACGGGCACATCGCTGAGAATGGCGAGGGCCAGTTTGATACGTTGTTTCATCCCCGAGGAGAAGTTGCGGAGCTGTTTTCCGGCGGCCTTTTCCAGTCCTACCAGTTGCATGGCCATGACAGGCGTGATGCCCGGGAGGAATTGTTTGAACTGAAGATGGAATTCGATGATTTCCGTGAGGGTGAATTCTTCGATGAGTTCAAGGTAGGGGGCAGCAATAGCACAGTACCGGAAAAACGCATCGTGAGCGATGGGCTTTTCCGGTGTGCTGTATTGTATGGTGCCTTCGTTGTGTTGAATGGCGCCGCTGATAACCTGTAGTAAAGTGGATTTTCCTGAACCATTGGGTCCCAGAATCGCGTAGCGTTCACCTGCCTGGAAGGAGAGGGTTACACCACGAAATATCCAGTCGTAGTTAAACCGTTTTCCGGTCTGTTCAAGAGATATCATCATTGGAGTGGGAAGTATAACCTCTCATAATACCACGGCCGGATTCACGGATGAAGGAGAGTATTTCGTCTCTTTCATCAGTAGCAGGGAATTCTGCTTCAATGATGCTGATGGCCTTGGATAATTTATAGCCCTTCACAAAGATCACACGGTAAATATCCAGGATATGATTGATTTTTTCCAGGGAGAAACCTCTTCTTTTGAGACCTACGGAGTTGATACCTACATAGGAGAGTGGTTCGCGTGCTGCTTTTACATAAGGAGGTACATCTTTTCTAACGAGGGAGCCGCCGGTAACGAAGGCGTGGTCGCCTACTTTACAGAACTGCTGGATGGCCACCATACCTGCCAGTACAACGTGGTCGCCTACGGTAATATGGCCGGCCAGGGTGGTGTTGTTGGAAAAGATGCAGTGATTGCCCACTTCGCAGTCGTGTGCGATGTGGCCATAGGCCATGATCAGGCAGTTATTGCCGATCTTGGTCTTCCATTTATCGCGTGTACCGCGGTTGATGGTCACAAATTCACGGATAGTGGTATTGTCACCGATTTCCACAGTAGTTTCTTCACCCGCATATTTTAAATCCTGAGGGATAGCAGAAATAACGGCTCCCGGGAATATGCGGCAGTTTTTACCGATGCGGGCTCCTTCCATGATGGTCACGTTGGAGCCTATCCAGGTGCCGTCACCGATTTCTACATTTTTGTGGATGACGGTAAACGGATCAATTTTAACATTAGGCGCCACTTTAGCGTCCGGATGTATGTATGTAAGCGGGTGGATCATTGCTTTTATTTGCCTTCTCTTGTTTTTATAATTTGTGCTATCATGTCGGCTTCAGTAGCAACTTTATTGCCGATGAAAACCGTCCCCCGCATCTCGACAAGACCTCTTCTGATTGGGCTTAACAGCTCCATTTTGAGGATCATAGTATCTCCCGGAACAACTTTCTGTTTGAATTTGCAGTTGTCAATTTTCAGGAAGTAAGTGTCATAGTTTTCCGGGTCTGGTACGCGGTTGAGCGCCAGGATACCACCCACCTGTGCCAGTGCTTCGAGCTGTAAAACGCCGGGCATAACCGGGTTGCTCGGGAAATGGCCCTGGAAGAAGTGTTCGTTGAAGGTTACGTTTTTGATACCTACTACGCGTTCTTCGTCCAGTTCGATGATTTTATCTACCAGCAGCATGGGATAGCGATGCGGCAGCGTTCTTTCGATACGGGGCGTATCAAAGATTGGTGGCTGGTTTGGATCGTATACCGGTACGTCTTTGTTGTGTTTGTTCTTTTTGATATATGCTTTGATCTTACGGGCAAACTCCACGTTGGAAGCGTGACCGGGACGGTTGGCAATGATATGCGCCTTGATAGGATAACCAATCAGGGCCAGATCGCCCACTACGTCGAGCAGTTTATGGCGTGCCGGTTCATTCGGGAAACGCAGCTCGATGTTGTTGAGGATACCTTCCCGCTGTACTGAGATCGTATCGCGGTTGAAGGCTTTGGCGAGGCGGGACATATCGTCCTCATTTACCGCGCGGTCTACCACCACGATGGCGTTGTTGATATCACCACCTTTGATCAGGTTGTTGTTCAGCAGGTACTCCAGTTCGTGCAGGAAGCAGAAGGTGCGGGAGGAGGCAATTTCAGTTTTGAACTGTTCAATGCCTTTCATCTTCGCATGCTGGGTGCCCAGTACCGGAGAGTTAAAGTCGATCAGGCAGGTAATGCGGTAGTCCAGTGCCGGGAGGGCTACCATCTCTACTTTTTTCTGCTCGTCGTAATAAGTGATATTGGTATCTATAGTATAATAGATCTTTTTGGCGTCCTGGTCCAGTATCCCTACTCTTTCGATTTCTTCGATAAAAGGGAGGGAGCTGCCGTCCATGATAGGAATTTCCGGACCGTCCAGTTCGATCAGTATATTGTCTACACCGGTGCCTACCAGGGCCGCCAGCAGGTGCTCTACCGTGCTTACACGGGCGCCATTATGTTCCAGCGTGGTACCGCGGGCTGTGTCTACCACGTAGTCCACGTCTGCTTTCACAACGGGCTGGTTAGGAAGGTCTACTCGTTGGAATTTGATACCAAAGCCTGGTGATGCCGGCTTCAGTGTCATGTTTACACTGGCTCCTGTATGCAAACCTACGCCCGAAATGCTGATCTCGCCTTTCAGGGTATGCTGGTTCTGCAACTGTTGATTTTCAATCATATTAACTAATGTATAACTATTTGATCTTCAGATTATTTTAAACCCCTGCTTTTTCCTGTAACAGTTGTTTTACCATCTCTTCTAATTCTTTCACGCGTTTTTCAAGGTCCGGCAAATTTCTAAAAATTGCCTGACTTTTCAGCGAACTTTTATAATCATATGCTGGAGAGCCGGTCAGAGATGAGTTGGGCACAGTGATAGATTTGGAAAGTCCGCTCTGGGCGTTGATTTTGGTGCCGTCGGCAATGTGGATATGACCTACCATGCCCACCTGGCCACCGATTACACAGTTCTGGCCTATTTTGGTGCTGCCGGAAACGCCGGTCTGTGCAGCGATCACGGTATTAGTACCGATATCCACATTGTGCGCTACCTGGATCAGGTTGTCCAGTTTCACACCCTGACGGATAATGGTAGAGCCCATAGTAGCTCTGTCGATGGTCGTGTTGGCACCAATTTCCACGTCGTCATGGATGATAACGTTACCGATCTGAGGCACTTTTTTATAGGAGCCATCGGGCTGAGGCGCAAAACCAAAGCCGTCGCCGCCGATTACGCAACCAGCGTGCAGGATCACACGGCTGCCTACAATACAATTGTCGTATACTTTTACGCCGGGGTACAGTACCGCATCATTGTTCACCACCACATTTTCGCCCAGGTATACGCCCGGATATATTTTTACGTTGTTGCCCAGCACTACATTTTCACCCAGATAGGCAAAAGCGCCGACAAACACGTTTTCTCCCATTTTTACAGACGAAGGGATATAGGAAGGCTGTTGTATACCAGATTTGTTGCCGGTCAGGTACCGGTATTTTTCCAGCAACAGCGCAAAGCTGCTATAGGCATCCTTTACCCGGATCAGGGTGGAATGTACCGGTCTTTCGGTTACCAGGCTTTCATTCACAATCAGAATGGATGCTTTGGTAGTATATATAAACTCTTCGTACTTAGGGTTGGCAATAAAACTGAGCATCCCTTCACCTGCTTCTTCGATTTTGGCGATGTTGCTCACCTTCGCGTCCGGATTTCCCTCCAGCTTACCATCTAACATGGTCGCTAACTGTAATGCGCTAAATTGCATAAATAATATTTGTAATGTTTTCCAGGCCTACTCCGGATTTATTAATTTATTTTTTAACATTTTAATACTCGTAAAACGTTGTTAGCCTAGATTTTTGGATGACAAATGTAGAATTTTTTTACCGGTATAGCCAGTGTGTGACTAATCAATGCATTATCTATCGAGGAAATGTCTTTTACAGTTCCGTCTTTAAACAGGATATTGATCTTCTCATCATTTACATTATATGCTCTTAAAGTGGCCACGTCCGTAAAAACAAAATAATCCAGGTCGCTGTCTGCTATCTGCCATTTTTGTGCCACCTGTTGCCGCAACAGGTCTACCGCACTATTGTCGAATGGTTCATTACTTAGTACGACCTTAAACAATTCCCTGTTAATGAGCCAGTTACACAAAAGTGACAAGACTTTGTCAGGATGCTCCGACCAGACTTTAATCGCGCCCATGATATCATAATCGTCCAAGGCGCAGAATAATTTCAAACAATCCGGCTCTCTTTCAAAATTGTCCTTCGTAACGGTATTATACAGGAAATAGGCCAGCGCCGGCGAACAAAACAGCTGTTGACCGTCCTGAGCCAGTGCCTTTGCCCGGACGAGTATTTTGACCAGCATGTTTTCCGCGCTGAGTACCGTTTTGTGCAGATATACCTGCCAGTACATCAGGCGGCGGGCCACAATAAATTTTTCAATGGAATAGATACCTTTCTCCTCCACCATCAGTTCTCCCTGGTGAACAGTCAGCATCTTGATGATACGGTCATAACCAATGGTACCTTCAGCCACCCCGGTAAAGAAACTGTCACGGTTGAGATAGTCCATCCGGTCTACATCCAACTGGCTGGAAACCAGCTGATGCAGGAATTTTTTATGATAACGGCCATTAAAAATATCGAGGGTGAGTGACAAAGCTCCATCCATCTGGTTGTTCAGGTCTTCCATCAGCCATTGGGAAATGGCTTCATGAGACACGCCTTCGATAATACCATTCTCCAAAGCATGGGAATAGGGGCCATGACCCACATCGTGCAGCAGGATGGCGAGTTTGGCAGCAACTTCTTCTTCTGTAGTGATTTCCACGCCTTTGCTCTTCAGCTCCTGAAGGGCCATCGTCATGAGGTGGTAGGCGCCCAGGCTGTGATGAAAACGCGTATGCATTGCCCCGGGATATACCAGGTGTGCCAGGGCCATCTGGTGGATCCGGCGTAAACGCTGATAACAGGGATGTGAAAGGAGGTTAAAAATCAACGGGTGATCTATGGTAATAAAGCCATACACCGGATCATTAACAATTTTTCGCTTGCGTTCGGTCATTGCATCAGATTATTCAATTTCAAATGCCTATGCGCACCTGAAAATTCATAGTGACATTACACAAAACTACACTATGAATTAATTATATGTATTTTTTTTACTTATAATGACGCTTTTGCCAGGGGAAAACCCCTATTACAGTAAAAACAATTGGTAGGTTACAGGTAGAAAATTGTTATACGCGAAGGTAAGTAACTTTGGGAACCGCCCCCACTTTTTAGACTGGGATTTTATAACCGCCTCCCATTTTTAACATATAATTACCGCCTTCTATATTGCGGGGAATGATTTTTGACAGAAAATAGCGGTAATTTTCTGTTTTCTGCAACCTTAAACCGAACTATGAGCCAGATAAATATACTTTGGGTAGATGATGAAATCGAATCTTTAAAATCACAAATCATCTTTCTGGAAAGCAAGGGGTACAAGGTATCTGCGCTCACCAACGGATATGATGCGCTCGAATTCCTGAAAGAACAGGTGGTAGATGTGGTACTCCTCGATGAATCCATGCCCGGCATCACCGGCCTGGAAACACTGGGCAAAATCAAGGAGATAGACCAGCAAATCCCGGTAGTGATGATCACCAAAAACGAGGCAGAAAATGTGATGGACGATGCCATCGGCTCCCAGATCACCGATTATCTCATCAAACCAGTCAATCCCAACCAGGTATTATTATCGCTCAAAAAAATCATCGACAACAAAAGGCTGGTGGCCGAAAAAACCACCACCGCCTACCAGCAGGAATTCCGGTCCCTGTTTATGGCGCTCAACTCCAATCCCGACTACAACGAATGGATGGAGATATACAAAAAGCTCGTTTACTGGGAAATGGAAATGACCAAGGCCAACAGCCCCGAAATGCTGGAAGTATTTCATACCCAGAAAGCCGAAGCGAATACGGAATTCGCCAAATTCATCAGCCGTAATTACTCCGATTGGCTGCATCCTAAAACTACCGATGCACCCATCATGTCACATACGCTCTTCAGTAAAAAGATTGTGCCTTTCCTTGACCCTGAAGTGCCCAATGTGTTTCTGCTGATCGATAACCTGCGCCTTGACCAGTTTAAAGCAATACTACCCATTTTCCAGGAATCTTTCCGGGTGGTGGAAGAAGACACATTTTACAGCATACTCCCTACCAGTACACAATACAGCCGCAATGCCATTTTTGCCGGCATGCTGCCGATAGATATCGAACATAAGTTCCCGCAGGAATGGAAAAATGATGATGAAGAAGGCGGAAAAAACCTCTATGAAGAGAAGTTTTTCGCAGGCCAGCTGCAGCGCCTGAAAATGGACCCACGGTTTTCCTACACCAAGGTCACCAACCATACCGACGCTCAGCATATGCTGAACAATATCCATAACCTGATGGACTATCCGCTGAGTATCATCGTATACAACTTTGTGGACATGCTCAGTCATGCCCGCACAGAAATGGAAGTGCTGAAAGAACTGGCCAGTGATGAGGCATCTTATCGTTCGCTGACAGCCAGCTGGTTTGAACACAGCCCGCTGCATCAGGCCCTCAAACGGATCAGCGATAAAAAAATTAATCTGATCATCGCTACCGATCATGGCAGCGTAAGGGTAAAAACACCGGTAAAAGTGATCGGTGACAAACAAACCACTACCAATCTTCGCTATAAACACGGCCGTAACCTCAACTACGACGCCAAGGAAGTACTGGCTTTCCGCGATCCGCGCGATGCCGGCCTGCCCAAACCCAACGTCAATTCGTCCTATATTTTCGCCCGGGGAGATGGTTACCTGTGTTATCCCAACAACTACAACTACTTCGTGAACTACTACCGCAATACCTTCCAGCATGGCGGTATTTCGCTGGAAGAAATGATTGTGCCCGTGGTAAGGATGGTATCGAAGTGATTCTTTTAGTTACATTTGTAGTATGAACATTAAGATCACACCTGGTAACCTGACCAAGCTGGAGAAGATTTTCGAAGATGCCAAGTATATACTGCGTTTTGAGAAAGGTTCTTTTACTTCCGGTTATTGTATCCTTGAAGCCAAAAAGGTTGTAGTGATCAACAAGTTTCTGAACCTGGAAGGACGTATTAACACGCTGCTGGATATCTTAACCACGCTTCCGCTGGATGAGGAGCTGCTGACTGCAGAATCGCACAAGCTCTATAAACAGATCCTGAACAGTAAACCCGTGCCGGATGCTGATGAAGCAGCAGCTACCGTCGGGGAAGAGGCACCAGAAAACTAACCATCGGATGAAAGTCACATTTCTTGGAACAGGCACATCGCAGGGAGTACCGGTTATAGCTTGTGGTTGTGAAGTATGTACATCTTCCAATCCCAAAGACAAGCGTTTAAGGAGTAGCATTTTTATCTCCTCAGGAGCAGGTAATATCGTGGTGGACACCACCCCCGATTTTCGCTATCAGATGCTGCGGGCACAGGTAAAACACCTGGAAGCAGTATTGATCACCCATTCACATAAAGATCATATCGCCGGGATGGACGACATCCGGGCATTCAATTATTTCCAGCAGGGCGCCATCGATATCTATGCAACTGAATTCTCGCAGAATGTTATCATGCGGGAGTTTGCCTATGCCTTTGCTGATTTTAAATATCCCGGTATTCCGGAGATCACGCTGAAATCCATTGATGATGAGCCTTTTGCGGTGAATGGCCTTACTATTACGCCGATACAGGTGATGCACTATAAGATGCCGGTGATGGGATTCCGTATCCACGACTTCACCTATATCACCGACGCCAATTTTATCGCCCCGGAAGAGAAAGAAAAAATCCGCGGTTCCAAAGTGCTGGTGCTGAACGCACTGAGGAAGGAAAAACATATCTCTCACTTTACGCTGGAAGAAGCCATTGCACTGGGAAAAGAGCTGGAAGTGCCACAGGTGTATTTTACCCATATCAGCCACCAGCTGGGATTGCATGATGAGGTGATGAAAGAGTTGCCTGATGGTATGGCACTGGCCTATGACGGGCTTACCCTGGAAATATAAGCGCATTTACTTCCTGTTAACAGTTTTCATTTTCCTGTTTTTTATCTTGGGGCTGAATGTTACCCCATGCGTAAGCCTTATCTGAAAGCTTTATTTCATTTCTCCCGGAAGGAACGTGCCGGTATTTTGTTGTTGCTGGCGCTGATAGTCCTTACCAGCCGGCTGCCTCATTGGTGGGCACATTTTCATCGTACAGCCGTTGCCGATACTATAGGTTTTTATAATGCCTTGCAAGCGCTGGAAGCCCTGCAGGCAGACAGTGTGGAGGTTGCAACCACATATGCCCATACATCACAGCCCACGCTCTTTTATTTTGATCCTAATACCTTGTCTGCAGCCGGATGGCAGCAGCTGGGTATCAGTGCCCGTACGGCAGCCACCATTGCCCGTTATCTGGAGAAAGGAGGGCGGTTCCGGCAGGCAACGGACCTGCAACGGATATACGGGCTTACGCCTGTATTATGCCGGCAACTGCAACCCTATGTCCGTATTGTTCGGGAGGAGAGGGGAATGAGAGCGCCGGACAGTGCGCGGCATTTCGAACGCAGGTATAATAGTTATACTTACAGAAAAGATAGCAGTGCTTACCATCCCAAGCCATCACCCCATATCATTGATATTAATGCCGCTGATACCTCCGCCTGGCAGTCGTTGCCAGGTATAGGGCCTGGATTTGCCAGGCGTATCGTGGCTTTCCGGGATAAGCTGGGAGGGTTTTATGATATCATGCAGGTGAGCGAATGTTATGGTTTACCGGACAGTACCTTTAAAAAAATTCAACCTTTTTTGCAGAACGGTAATAGTTCTCTAAAAAAATTAGACCTCAACCTCACAGATGAAAAATCTTTGGCAGCACATCCATATATACGTTATAAACTGGCCCGTTTGATAGTACAGTATCGCAGTGCCCATGGGGGTTTCAGGCATGTTGAAGAGCTCAGGCAGCTACCGTTGGTAGATGAGATTATTTATCGTAAAATTGAACATTACATTGTAATCACTTTTTAAACCCGCACGTTATGAATTTTGAGCCTACGGATATGCAGCAACAGATTGCCCAGATGATCCGGGATTTCGGAAAAACACATATTGCACCACACGTGTTGGAGTGGGATGAAAAACAGGAGTTTCCTGTGGAGCTTTTCAAACAACTGGGTGGACTGGGATTAATGGGGGTGCTGGTGCCACAGGAGTATGGTGGTAGTGGTATGGGTTACCTGGAATATGTAACAGTTGTCAGCGAGATAGCCCGTTTCTGTGGTGCTATCGGACTGAGTGTGGCGGCACATAACTCTTTATGTACCGGCCATATCCTGCAATTCGGCAACGAAGAGCAGAAAAAACGTTATCTGCCCAAGCTGGCTTCTGCCGAATGGATTGGAGCATGGGGCCTTACAGAGCCCAATACCGGTTCTGATGCAATGAACATGAAATGTGTAGCCAAAAAGGATGGTGATCACTGGGTACTGAACGGTACCAAATGTTGGATCACTCATGGAAAAAGCTGTGATGTGGCCGTGGTGATTGCCCGCACCGGCAATGTGAGAGATAGTCATGGTATGACCGCCTTCGTGGTAGAGAAAGGTACACCGGGTTTCAGTGGCGGTAAAAAAGAGAATAAGCTGGGTATGCGGGCATCCGAAACAGCTGAAATGATATTTGATAATTGCCGCATACCGGCAGCCAATATGCTGGGGGCTGAAGGAGACGGTTTTATACAGTCCATGAAAGTGCTGGACGGAGGCCGTATTTCGATTGCGGCGCTTTCACTGGGTATTGCCATGGGCGCACGCGATGCTGCCGTAAAATACGCCCAGGAACGCCATCAATTTGATAAACCTATCGCTGCCTTCCAGGGAGTATCCTTTAAACTGGCAGATATGGCTACGGAAATAGAGGCCGCCACCCTGCTGACCCTCCAGGCTGCCGATATGAAGAACAGGCATGTGAAAATGACCAAAGAAGCTGCCATGGCTAAATATTACGCCTCGGAAGTAGCGGTGAGGGTAGCCAACGACGCCGTACAGATTTTCGGCGGATATGGCTATACCAAAGACTTCCCGGTGGAAAAATATTATCGAGATGCAAAATTATGCACTATCGGAGAGGGCACTTCAGAGATACAAAAGATCGTAATTGCCAGAGAGGCACTAAGATAACTATATGGATTTTTGTTATTGATTTTGATGGTATTGAGATAGGTGATTTTTTTTAATTTAAAAAATGAAAAGCTGCAAACCTTTCATCTTTTTTTACAAAAAAATGAAATATTACCCCTTTAGTGTTATTTAGATATTGCAAAAGGAACGTTAAATTTGGGTTAATTCATCACTCTTTACCGTTTATCAACCTTAACACAAAATCAGAGAAAGATTTGAAACACTTTTACGCAATGGAAAGCACCCTTTAAACGGGTGCTTTCTTATACCGAAATTCACTCGTATCAGTACAAATCATTAGGACCTGTAATTTCCACGTTATGCTTTCAGACGTAAAAAGCACTCCCTCAAAAATGAACTGTGATACGTATGATATTTACTGATGGAACGAAGATAAAAGCAAAGCCCCCATTGATATTTAGTCAATGGGGGCTTTGCTTTTATCTTCATAAATGATAACTGCTCATATCTGCTGTTTTGCTTTGATCATCAGGAGCATCATTATCATCACATCAATCAGGGTTGTTTTTTGTCTTTGAAGAAGTCAGTGATTTTATCTTTAGCTTCTTCTGCCCATCCTTCCGCTTTATCTTTCCAGTCTTCAGCTTTGTCTTTCACATTATCCATGAAATCGCTGGCCTGATCTGCGAGGCTTTCTTTCTTTTCTCCGGGTTTATCGGACATATTAGCGAACCAGGTGTCTACGGTGCCGGCGATAAAGGGGGGAAGCTTGCCTTTCACATATTCTTTGATCACTTCGATGGACTGGGCTGCCTGTTCAGGAGTAAGGCCGGCTTTGGCCTGTAATTGCTGAATGAGTTCCTGCATGATAGTGGGTTTTAAGGTGAATTACAAGTTACGGATTACGAATTATTGTTCTGTAATTCGTAATCCGTAATTGATTACGCAACTTTAAGCTTGGATAACGTAGACCGTTCCAGTTTGTTTTGCGCGTATTCTTTGGTCAGAGCAAAGGAGGTTTCGTTAGCAGATGGCAGTTCGTACATGGCATCGCTCAATACTACTTCGCATATGGACCGCAGGCCACGGGCGCCCAGCTTATATTCCATTGCTTTGTCTACAATATATTCGATCGCTTCGTCTTCAACCTGAAGGTCGATATTTTCGATGGCGAACAGTTTTTTGTATTGTTTGATCAGGGCGTTCTTAGGCTCTGTCAGGATAGCCTTGAGGGTATCTCTGTCGAGTGAGTTGAGGTAAGTCACCACTGGCAGACGTCCCAGTAATTCGGGGATAAGGCCGAATGATTTCAGGTCCTGGGAGTTGACATAGCGAAGGATCTGTTTCCTGCTCTCTTCTTCTTTTTCCTTGTTAACGGTGAAGCCGATAGAGTGGGTTTGGATTCTTCTGCTGATGATACGGTCGATACCATCGAAGGCACCGCCGCAGATGAACAGGATGTTGCTGGTGTTCAGCTTGATCAGTTTCTGTTCAGGGTGTTTGCGGCCACCCTGTGGAGGTACCAGTACTTCAGCACCTTCGAGGAGCTTGAGCAGCCCTTGTTGTACGCCTTCGCCGCTTACATCACGGGTGATGGAAGGGTTATCATTTTTGCGGGCGATTTTATCGATTTCATCGATGTATACGATACCGCGTTCGGCGGCTTCTACGTCATAGTTGCATACCTGGAGGAGGCGGCTGAGGATACTTTCCACGTCTTCACCTACATAACCAGCTTCTGTAAATACGGTAGCATCTACGATGGTGAACGGAACGTTCAGCTGTTTGGCGATGGATTTGGCCAGCAGGGTTTTACCGGTACCGGTTTCACCTACCATGATGATGTTGGATTTTTCGATTTCCACTTCATCATCTCCTATTTGCTGGTTTAATCTTTTATAGTGGTTGTATACTGCTACAGCCAGGATTTTTTTAGCATCGTCCTGCCCGATAACGTATTCGTCCAGGAACTTTTTCATGTCCATGGGCTTTGCTACTTTGGGCATTACGTTGGTAGCGGTGGAGGCAGCTTTTTTGCCGGGAGTGAACAACTCTGCGTCAATGATTTCCTGTGCATTGGCCACGCAGTTTTCACAGATATGTCCTTCCGCTCCCGCAATCAGTATCTGCACATCATCCTTAGAGCGGCTGCAGAAGGAACAACGAATTTTCGATTCTTTCATTTCAGCGTTAATTATTTTTCGACGAATCTACAATGCCTGCAATCTTATTACAGGGTTACAAATTTACACTAAAAATCCGGGTAGGTGGTAAAATAAAACAGCCCCGCCTGTGGCGGGACTGTTAAAGTTATCTTAACCGGCCAGGTGGTTCCTGATCAGTCCGGATTTAGTAGATTTTGCAGGATAGATTAAGATTATCAAGACTTAACATTTTACGTTTATGCTATATCTGTGTGTCTTTAATTCCCGCTACCTGGATTACTGTGGAGTGTCCAGTTGTTTTTTCGGATTCTTCTGAAGTACGTCGTCGATGATTCCGTATTCTTTAGCTTCATCAGCGGTCATCCAGTAGTCGCGATCAGAGTCTTTTTCCACTTTTTTCACGGGTTGACCGCAGTGGCCGGCAATGATCTCGTTGAGTTCTTTTTTCAGTTTCACGAACTCACGGGCAGTGATTTCGATGTCAGAAGTCTGACCTTCAGCGCCGCCGTGAGGCTGGTGAATCATGACGCGGGCGTGTTTCAGCGCAGTACGTTTTCCTTTGGTACCAGCTACCAGCAATACAGCGCCGAAAGAGGCGGCCATACCGGTGCAGATAGTAGCTACATCAGGAGAAATGATCTGCATGGTGTCATAAATACCCAGGCCAGCGTAAACGCTACCACCAGGGCTATTGATGTACATCTGAATATCACGGTTGCGGTCGGAAGATTCCAGGAACAGCAACTGCGCGGTAATAACGTTGGCCACGTAGTCGTTAACGGGATCTCCCAGGAAAATAATACGATCAGCCATCAACCTGGAGAAAACGTCCATCTGGGTCATATTCATCTGGCGCTCTTCGAGGATATATGGAGTCAGGCTATTGATCTGGTGGCTTTTGGCATAGCTATCTACAACCAGGCTGCTGATTCCGCGATGCTTGATGGCATATTTTCTGAATTCATCGTTATTAATGTTCATGATGGTGATGTTTATGAGGTAAATTAACAAATTCTTCTGCTTTGATTTCCTCTTCTTTCACGTTCACCTTGGTTTCAGCCCAGTCAAACAACTTGGCAGTGATCATTTCACGATAAGTCTGGTCAACAAATTTTTCGTCCTGCAGCAGGCGGTCCAGGTAGCTATCCAGCCATTCAGCACCATCAGCAGCAGCGCCACCGTAGTAGCCCAGTACTTTTTGTTTGGCGTTTTCTTTCAGATCTTCGAAAGAAACTTCCAGTTTATTATCACGAACCAGTTTATCGCTAATCAGTGTCCAACGGAGTTGGTGGTCGAAACCCGGGAATTCTTTTTCGGCTTCTTCGGCAGTTTTTGGTTTTTCACCACCTACCTGCAGCCAGCGTTTCAGGAAATCCTTTGGTAATTCGATCGGCGTTTCATGTACCAGCACTTCGAACAGGTCGTTGTGCATGTGGTTGCGGCTTTCTGAATCCCAGTATTTCGCGATTTCTTCTCTCAGTTTAGTGCGGAAAGCTTCTTCTGTGGTGATGTTATCCGCAGGGTAAACTTCTTTGAAGAATTCTTCGTTTAATTCTCTTTTTTCGATCAGGGTGATCTTGGTGATAGTCAGGTTGAAGTGCTTTTTAGCAGCTTCTTTGTCGCCAGCTTCAATACCCAGATCTTTTGAAACCCAGGCCAGACGTTGTTCGTCGAAGGATTTGCCCAGTTCGATTACGATGCTTTCGTTAACTTTTTTGCCTTTCAGCTCAGCCTGTACAGCCTCAGTGAAGTATTTAACCAGCAGGCTGGTTTCTTTTTTGATACCACCTTCAACTACATTGCCTTTAGCATCAGCTTCTTCGAAAGTAACGTTGATGATGTCGTCTTCAGTGCTAACCGCTTCGCCTTCAGATGGTTTACCACCTTTCAGCTGTAAACGCTGAACTTCGTCATTTACCATTTCTTCGGTAACAGCCACCTTGTATTTGGTGAGGGTGGTTTTATTGTTGTCGAGCGGGGTAACTTCAAAAGCTGGTTTCAGACCCACTTCAAATTCAAAAGTATATTCAGCAGGTTGGTTGAAATCGAGATCTTTTGCAGTTTTTTCCAGAGAGAGTGGTTGACCGAAGATATCCAGTTTCTCTGCCTGTACATAACCCATCAGCTCTTTTTCCACAGTTTTCAGCACTTCGTCGCCAAAGATGGCTGGACCATGCATTTTCTTAATCATACCGGCAGGCACCATACCTTTACGGAAGCCTGGGATATTTGCATTCTTGCTGAATTGTTTTACTGCTTTGTCAAAATTAGGAAGGTAATCTTCCTGGCTCACTTTCACAGTGATCTTATCGTTCAATAAACCAATGTTTTCTCTGGTAACGGTTGCCATAATTGAATTGTATAAAAATGTTCTTTAAGAAGCAATAATGATTCCTTGTTTGTATTTCTGCCATGAAGTCACAAACGGCAAGCAGGAATGGCAGGAAATAAAATAAAAATAAAAGACAATTAATTAGGTGAGAGCGCGTCAGGTATGACTGCAGTGACAATGAAAGTGAAGGAAAGCATAGCATTATCACATTGCCATATTGACACATTGCCACTTAAAAAATATGTCCGGGTGGAGGGACTCGAACCCCCATGCCTCGCGGCACCAGATCCTAAGTCTGGCATGTCTACCAATTTCACCACACCCGGAACTGATAAATATAAGAACTTTTGCTATTCGACTTCCCCGTCAGGGCCGCGCGAAAATAAGAAAAAAGCATTGCTTTTTACTCAAAAAGGATTGCAAAGGTATTATTTTCCCCGAATTAAAAAAAATAACTGTGATTAGTTTGATACTCACTGATTTGTGTGATGGTTGTGTAGAGTTTATAATCACTGAATGTATTGATATTCATTTATTTATGTGATTATTAAGGAGGAACCGCTGATCTGTTGGATGATCATCATACCAGTACTCATCTTCATCCAATATCAAAAATCAAAAATAATCATACATCAAAAAAATTCCCCGTTCGCATTCAACTAATCAAGATCGGGAAATGTTCCATCATCATCTCTCAATCATTCATCATTCAACTGCTCAGCGGTCCGTAAATCATCATACAATCAGTAGTTCATTGTGTACATCAGTGGTGTTGGTAACTCCCAGCCACTTGTTGCCAATAGTTGCATAGAGGCTCCTGAAATCCGTACGTACAGGCAGTTCTCCGCCCGTAAGCGTGCAGGGCTGGATACCCCATTGGCGCAGCCGGCTGCCAAAGATATATACCTGGTTGCCATGCCCATGATCGGTGCCCTGGCGGATATTCTGTGATACACTACGGCCGAATTCAGACCAGGTCACCACCAGGGTGTTGTCCAGCTGGCCATTGCGCCGGAGGGCATGCAGAAAAGTACTGACACCCTGTGCATAGGTGGCCAGCAGCTGGTCTTGCTGTACCCGCTGAAACTGGTGGGTATCAAAACCATCCAGGGCGAGGTGATACACTTGTGTAGGATCTCCTTTGCCGATCTGGCTGGCGATATGTTCCAGCGTAGGGCCGAAATCGGCGGTGCCGAGATCAGTTGCCGGGATTGTAGCAGGTAGCCAGTGGTTGGCCTCCAGGCCCTGCAAACAGCCGGTACGCCATATTTGGCTGGAGTGATAATGAGAAGTGTCGGTATCGGGATAACCTACCTGTTGTAATACCAACAACTGCTGCTTTTCATAAAATGGCAGCAGCGCCCGCAAAGCAGGGTTAAATCCCCATTCGGCGGTGACGGGTAATACTTCCTCCGCCGGGATGGCCAGCTGAGGCCGTTGCTGGTAGTACATTTCCTGCCGGTAGGGAATAACGGTGTTCAGTCCATCATTGCCTCCCATCAGCTGAATAAATACCACCCGCCGGGTAGCAGGCTGCGAGGTCTTTGCCATGGCGGCATGTACAAAGGCCGGCAACAGCATCATGCCTGAAGCCATACCGGATTGTTTTAAAAAGTCTCTGCGCTTCATGCCATTGTTTTTTGCGCCTTATAGCCATTGAGACCATAAAACAGAATATAGAGATAACATACTACCGGAATGAGGAAAGCCACCTGCCAGCTGGCATGGTCCTTCAGAAAACCTTGTGCAAAGGAGATGACAGCCCCTCCGCAGATGGCGGTAGACAGCAGGCCGGAAGCCGTAGTAGTGTGTTTGCCCACACCTTCCACAGAAAGGGAAAAGATAGTGGCAAACATGATCGCATTACACAATCCAACGGCAATCATACTCCATACCGCTATATAGCCTGTAGTGCTTACTGACAGCAATACCAGCAATACTGCACCCACTGCACATACAGCCAGTACCCTCGGCGGCGGTAAAACGCGCAGAAGGCCGGCACCCAGCAAACGCCCTACCAGCATACCACCCCAGTAAAAGGCCACATAGTTATTGGCCACATTTTCGGGGATGCCCAACAGGTCCACGATATAATTGGTAAGGAAGGTGCCGATGGATACTTCTGCTCCCACATACACAAAAATGCCGATGATACCGAAGCGCAGGTTGCGGTAAGAAAAAATGCCCCTGCTCTCTCCGGAGCCCTGATTACTACCGGCAGTGCTGATAACGGGAAGGGCTAAACGGGAAACGGCAAAAGCAATCAACAATAACAATGCTGCAATACCCAGGTAAGGATAACGTACGGCCTCGCTGGAAGCATGGGATTCCTCCAGTCTGGTGAGGATAAAATGAGCACCGAAAAGAGGGGCCACAGTAGTGCCTACAGAGCCCACACCCTGTATCAGCGTAAGCCGGGCCGAAGCGGTATGGGCCGGTCCCAGTGCCGTGATATACGGATTGGCAGCTACCTGCAGCAATACAATACCAATCGCGATTACAAACAAGGCAGCCAGAAACAGCATATACTGATGAAACACCGAAGCGGGGTAAAACAGTAATCCTCCCACAGCCGCGATGGCAAAGCCCAGCACCATTCCTTTCTTGTAACCGGTACGGCTTACGATTTTTCCGGCCGGAACAGACATGATGCCATAGGTAAGAAAAAAGTAAAACTGCACCAGCGAAGATTGTGAATAACTCAGGGTGAAGCCTTTCTTGAAAAAGGGTACCAGGGTGTCGTTGAGGCAGGTGATGAAGCCCATCATAAAATAAAGTACTGCCAGCGAAATAAGGGCAGGCATATACGACTGTTTGCTGCCGGAGACCGTGGTCTGTACCTGGTTTGTAGTGGATATTACCGCCATAAATTATTTTGGTTGAGTGGATAATGCATGTTTGGCTGCGATCTGCTGCAGCGTAGTCCAGCTTTGATAAAGGCCTCTCGGCACATGGAAACAGCCTTTCCATTTCCCGCCTTTGAGCGGAAGGAGCGGCTGGCCCTGCCTGTTAAGATAACCAAACCATTCACCATTTTCAGGATCAGGGAAATGTTTCCAGGTATAATCATGTACTATTTCGAACCATTGCCAGCATTTTTCGTCGCCGGTATGGAGGTATCCTTTCAGGAGGCTGATAATGGTTTCTATATGTACCCACCACAGCTTCTGGTCCCATTCCAGTTGTTGCGGAGGATACCCCTTTACATCGAGGAAGTAGAAGATACCGCCGTATTGCTGGTCCCATCCGTATTCCAGCAGGCTGAGGGTGATGTCTTTGGCTTTGGTGATCAGCGCCTGATCGTTGTTGCGGGTGGCCAGATCCATGACAAACCACATGGCTTCCAGGCCGTGACCAGGGTTGAGGAGGCGTCCTTCGAAAGAGTCTGACAGCTGTCCTTCGGGAGTAATGTTTTCCATGATCAGGCCGGAGTCTTTCTGGTAAAAAACATCCATTACGGTGTGGATACCCTGTTGGATGGTGTTTTCGACCAGCTGTTTGTCCAGCAGTGTCTCCATTTCCAGCACGAGGTTGCAGAGTATCATGGGCAGTGCAAAGTTCTGCAGGGGCCGGGTGCCGGGCATGGCTTTGGAATAGTGCCCTTTGGGATTGTCCTGTCTTTTGAGGATGTTGTGAAAGGTGGTGATAGCGATTTGGCTGTAGTCGGCATTACCGGTGGCCTGGTACAGCTGGCCGAAAGCCATGGCAGCGAAACAGTCTGAAAAGATATTATAGGGCGCTATCAGCGGGGCTCCGGTACGGGTAAGGGAGAAGTACCAGTTACCATCTTTGTCGCGCCCATGTTTTTTCAGGAATTCGGCACCCTGGATGGCCATGTCCAGCCATTCCTGTTTTTTCTCCACTTTGTTGTAGAGCATACTGAAACACCATACTTCGCGGCATTGCAGCCAGATGAACTTATCGGTGTCGAATACTTTTCCTTCCCGGTCGAGGCAGGTGAAATAGCCGCCGTATTCTTTGTCCGGCGAATGTTGTAACCAGAACGGTACTACGTCGTTTAGAAGGTTATGCTGATATAACGTGGCATACTCATGAAATGTCATTGTTCTCTGTTTAAAGGGTTTTGAGGTATTCTTTATAGCGGTTGTACAGATGACCGGCCTGCAGGTAGGCAGACTGTGGACTCATGAAGTGGGAGAACTCGAAGGTGATGGCCTTGTCGTAGCCGGCTTTACGCGCGGCTTCCAGCTTCATGCGTAATTTTTCGAATTTGATGGGCATAAATTTGATAGGCATGTCGCGGTCGAAGGATTCTGCGTTGGTCCAGCACTGGATGCCGTATTTATCTGCCATTTTTTTATTGACAGCGAAGAAGTCGGGTAGTTCGTGGAATTCGATGTGGCCGTCCTGGAAGGCTACTGCATCTACTACGCCTTTGATGCCGTCGAATATTTCACTCCATTCTGATTCGTGTTGTTTCAGGGAAACAGCATCTTCTCTGGTGATGGTGGAAGAAGCGGCCATGACAGCCTTTTTACCGTCTATCCAGGGAGATATCAGTGTAGGGAGGTTGTTGGAAATGTCTTTGCAATGTTTGCCCAGTTTGGCATACAGGTCAATCACTTTGCCGGTGCGTCTGCTCACTTCCTGGGTAAGGTACCAGCCCTGGAAGGATTTGTAGTGGCCATATTTTTTCCATACTTCATCAATTACTTTCAGGTTGATGTCTACTTCTTTCTGGAAATCGCCTTTCCACCAGTATTTACCGGAGTCGTAGAGGCCGAAGTAAAATTTCATATGATGTTTGTCGGCCAGTTCCAGGAACATTTTTACGAGGTCTACCGGAGGTTCGTAGCCGCCTTCTTCTTTCATGACTACCTGGGAAGGATAGGTGAGCCAGCGTTGGAAGCCGCTTCTGATAAGGAATACAGTGTCTATGCCGATAGCTTTCATATGGGAGAAGTCGGCATCCCATTCTGCGCGGCCCCAGTTCTGGTGGGGGATGTCGTGGCTGATTTCGTCGAGGAAGGTACCTGTTATTTTCATGTTGTTGTTGATTTATGGTTGAAGGGTGCCGGTAAAGGTCACGGGAATATCAAAGGGATGCAGGAAGTGGTCGGTGAGTACAGCGGCCATTTCCCGGTTGAGTGACAGGGTGTCGCTGATGGCAGTGCTGAACTGCAGCTGTTGCCAGGCATCGGCAATTTTTTCGTAGGTGATGCCGGTGGCGCCGGCTGCCTGAAATGCTTTGACGATAAAAGCCGGTGTGAGATCCTGTCCAGTGGGCGTCAACTGCCGTGCTGCCGGGTAATAGGTGAGCAGGCCCTGGGTGAACTCATATTCGCTGATAGGCCGTTGCGGATAAAACCAGGTTTGGTTGGCCCAGGTGTATGGCACACCAAATCCTCTGAGTATACCGGTGGCGCCTATACGTTGTATGGCATTAAAATGCGGATTTTCTTTGGTGACATCTATATAAGGCATCAGATATACGCCGGCTTTGAGGAGTGCCTGCTGCACACTCCGCACAGCCACTTTGCGGGGTGGCAGCTGTTGTTGTAAGGCGATGGCCGCGAGTGCGCCGGCAGCCTGACCCAGCTGTAACACCACTGGTTGCAGGCGGGTGGCGCCATTGACGATGTTGGTGACACTGATGCTTTTTTCTGCTACGATCAGATCTTCTGTTTGTGCTGGTATCAGAGAACCGAGCGGAATATTATAGGAAGGCACTTTGGCTTTGGAGAAGTCTATTTTAGGTACGGCGGGATCTTTTTCCTGGTGATGATCAATCGGATAATCTCCTACGGCAATGCCTGTACGATAATAGGCTTCCGGTTGGTCGAACGGTTTGGCTACATGATTAAAAGTGAGGGTGGTGATACCTTTGAGGCGCCGTGCTTCCCTGTAGTAGGGGATCATGGGCAGTTTATCATCGGTAGGATATTCATCATCGGCGATGCCCAGGTTTTTGTATCCCAGTTCGGTTTGCAGGTAGTAGAGATAACGGAGGGTATGAAGCTTAGCTTTTTTAAGGGCTTCGGTGCGTGCTTCCCTGTTCATTTCGATGACGTTGAGCGGGTAGTCGTTGCCGCAGCCGGGCCAGTTGATCATGTATTTGTTATTGGGCAGTTTGCCATACTGCATCATGAAGTCGCAGTTCATTTTGCCGTTGTTGCTGCCGTAAGGGTCTGAGCCGGCGCAGCAGCAGCGGAAGATATCGGGCTGATATCCGGCAGGGCGTGGGATGGTTTTATCCGCATTTTTGCCGTAGTCTTTGAGGGTGACTACATAAGTAAGCACCTGGATGTAATTGTTGGCTTTAAGCGGGGCCACAGCTTCTCCGGTTTGCAGGCGGCTGTCCATGCCGGTGCTATAGGGAGTGCGGGTAGCGGCCATGATGTCGCCAAGTTCAGTGGCGTCTATCAGGATTTTGGCTTCTATGGTGCCGGGTTGGTTATTGTGGATAAAACTGACACGCCATTTACCGTTTTGTTTGCTGACACCGGTCCACCGGGTATTGAAGTGGATATGCAGATTATTTTCTTTAGCGGCCATTTGCTGCAGGATGTTGTTGCCTACAGATGGTTCGAAGAGGGTGTTGCTGACCCAGCCGGTAGCCACTGCTTTAGGGCCGCCATAGTGCTGGTGAAGCTGTTCCCTGAATTCGCCCCAGAGGCCGGAGGGGAGGGCATTGTTGCCGTCGATGGCGGAAACACCTGCGGAGGTGAGCATGCCGCCGAGCCAGGTTGTTTCTTCCAGGATGGTGGTGTTGATGCCCATGCGGGCGGCCTGTATGCCGGCGGTGGTGCCGCTGGCGCCGCCGCCGATGATAAGCAGATCTGTCTGCAGTTGTTGTGCACTCAGGCTCCAGGTAAGGAAACAGAGTAGTTGGCTGATAAAAAGTTTTCTTAATAAGATCATAAAGAACAGATAGGTAACCAAAATAAAAAATTATTTTAGTAACCAATAATACTAATTAATAAAATTTATTTATTCTTGTTAAATAATAAAATATTTTTTGAAATATGAAATGTTTATTTAAATAATCGATTTTTGCAGCCCCTCTTTTAATAATTATTAAGAATATCGTTATTAAATTGAGCCCTTCATTCATGTAAAGCACACACCACATATGGGTAAGACCTTTTTCGAAGAACTGAACAATGACAATGTTACCGGGGTAGCCTATAAAAATATTAACCTGAAGAAGGCCGCTCTGGCCTACTTCGCCAACATCGGCAATGCCACCATCGCCGACATGTGCAAAGAACTTAACCTCAGCGCTCCCAAAGTAACCACCCTGCTCAACGATCTCATACAGGACGGACTGGTAAAAGATTACGGCAAAGTAGAATCTACCGGCGGCCGGAAACCCAATCTGTACGGCCTGGTGCCCGACTCCGCTTTTTTTATCGGCGTAGATGTGAAACAACATCACCTGAATCTCGGACTGTCTGACCTGCAGAAAAATCTGGTCTGTACAGAAGAAGGCATACCTTATAAACTGGACAACAACAAAGCTTCGCTGGAAGAACTCTGTGTACTCATCAGCAACTTTATCAATGGCCTGACTGTACCCCGCGAAAAAATCCTGGGCATCGGCATTAACCTGTCCGGCCGCATCAACTATGCTACCGGCTACAGTTACAGCTTTTTCTACTTCGATGAAGAACCACTCAGCAAAATCATCGAAACGAAACTGGGCATCCGGGTGTTTCTGGAAAACGACTCCCGTGCGATGGCCTACGGCGAATTTTGTTCAGATACCGTTCATGGCGAACGTAATGTACTTTTCCTGAACCTCGACTATGGTATTGGTATGGGTGTATTGATAGACGGCCAGCTGTATTACGGTAAATCAGGCTATAGCGGTGAAGTGGGACATATTCCGCTATTTGATAATGAAATCATCTGCCACTGTGGGAAAAAAGGCTGCCTCGAAACCGAAGCTTCCGGATGGGCCCTCACCCGCATGTTCCAGGACAGACTGAAGGAAGGTTCCTCTTCCATGCTCTCCCGCAAACACGGTGCCCCCGGGAGTATACAACTGGAAGATATTATCGATGCCGCCATCCACGACGACGTGCTGGCCATCGAACTGATCGCCAAAATAGGAGAGAACCTGGGCCGTGGTATTGCCCTGCTGATCAATATCTTCAATCCTGAACTGGTGATATTAGGCGGAAGCCTGGCAGCCACACAGGATTATATCCGCTTGCCTATCAAAAGCGCTGTCAACAAATACTCACTCAGCCTCGTGAATAACGATACCAAACTGAGGATATCCAGTCTGGGTGAACGGGCCGGTATTATTGGTGCCTGCCTGCTGGTGCGCAATAAAGTGTTGATTAATTAGTCCACAGATAATATAAAATAATAAGGCGCAAAGGTTTCAAATCCTTTGCGCCTTATTATTTTATGCGATTGTATGAAACTAGTCTTTCTTTTTTCTTAGAAATGAAAACAAACCACTGTTGTTTTTAAGCGCTGCTTTTTTACTCAGGGCTGGCTGAAAACCAGGATCATTTTCCAGAATACGGTCGATGATTTTTTTGCAGGCGCTCACGTCTCCTTTTCCTTCCTGGGCCAGTGCCATCGTGAAATGAAATGTAGAGGACTCGGCATCCCAGCTCCAGTTCATGCTTTTATAGATCTCTGTGCATTGGTTGCAATACAACAGGCTGTTGTCATGATCATGCAGACCCAGATATGCTTCTGCCAGGTACGCATATACGCCGCAACGGTTGTTGGGTGAATTATCAGACTCGTCGCCTTTAGCCATGATCTCCAGCGTTTGCAACATATCCTGGATAGCGGCGGTGTATCTCTCCAGCTTCAGTGCGGCCTTGCCTCGGAAATAATAGATCTTCATCTGCGAAACCAGTGGTAAACGCTGGATACCGCCTATGGATATACGATTATTGACAGCGCCGATACAGTGTTCGTATTGGGCATTATCAAAGTACAGGTACATCAGGTTAAAGTAGGCATCGCTGTCATCCGGCTTTTCTTCCAGGTGTTTTTCCAGCGCCTGTATGCGTTCGCTGAGATCGTCCTGGCTGTTGGTTTTGATGAAAGCCCTGCCGGTTTTGATACGGTCTATGTTGTAGATGATGATATCTTTTTCTTCTTTCTCCAGTTCTTCCATATCTACGGCAATCCATTCCTCATATTCAGCCAGTATCTTATTGTACAGCGTGAGGGCCTCATCGAAACGTTCCAGGGTAGTGAGGTCTTCGATGACGCGTTCGTGAATAGACACGTAATATACCAGCGGAAGGGTAGAGATAAAATTGCTCAGGATCAGTTGACGGTCTGCTACGGCTTCCGCATATTTTCCCAGCTGATGAAAAGCATCGGCTCTGGACTCCAGCTGTTCCCAGAAAGGTGACATGTTGTAACCAACACTGTGCACATGGATGGCTTCTTCGTAGGAGCCCAGCTCAAACAGGGTGATGCCGTAGTTGTTGCAGCACATCGCAAAATGGTGCGGGTGGCCGGCATAGGAAGAACCGGTATTTTCATACCAGTAAGGGTAATATAGAGAAAATGCTTTCTGGTAGAGAAATTTTTTCAGTTGTGTTAATGCCTTACGGGCATCTGCATTTTGTTCCTGTTGTATCAGTTCACTACAGATAACACCGGCGGAATACCAGTCATAGGCAATGCTGTAATCCGTGTCGGGCCAGCCTTCGGGGAGTTTGCCCTGTGTTTTGTAATAGGCATAATACCACCGGATGATGCTGGACGGATAAGCCCTGATGGCGATGGCTTTTTCGTAGTAGGGTAATGCTTCGCTGAAACTGCCGATATTAAAGAGGGCAGTGCCGGTGAAGTGATAGAAATAACTCTCTTCAGGGTAAAGGGCAATAAACCGTTTACCGGTGGATATCTGTTCCAGTGTGCCTTCTGCATCATCATCTCCATAAAACTGATTCCAGAAGTCGATAGTGCCCCAGCAATATTCCCTGGCCAGGGCAGAATGACGTACTCCCTGGTCCAGCAATGCTTTTACTTTCTGCAGGATCTTCAACATATCATCATCCCGATGTTCGCCGGCCGTACTCATGATATGCAGCATATCTGCAGCGAAGTCGTAATCTGCCATTTCGAGGGCAAAATGCAACGTGGAAAGTGTCCTGTTGTTGTAAACAGTACATTGGAATGCCTGCCGGTAGTAGTCCAGCGCTACGGGTTTGTTATCGTTGTGATAGTATACGTCGCCGATGCGGGTATAACACTGGAATTTGGCCACGTTTAACTGAGGCAGGTCGTCCTGATAAAGGGAGTGATAAATTTCCAGGCTTCTGTGGATATCTTCCAGTGCTTTATCGGTTTCATTTTCCAATACCCATATCTGAAAACGGTACAGCAGCGCCCTGGTGATCAGTTCTTCATCGCCACTATCCATGATGATCTGACAGTCACTAAGTGTTTCAGCTGTTTTATCACCCATCACATTGGCGCCCATATAAGCACGATGTACACGGGCTTGTATATGCTGAGGATTATATTCCAGCGCTTTGCTGAATGCTTCGTAAGCGGTGTGATATTCTGCTATCATCTCATCCCTTTCATCCTCAGCCTTGGCTATTTCCAGTTTACATAAACCCATCAGATGCCATGCGGCTGCTTCAGCCGGATGCTCCTCCAGGTATGCTTCAAGCTGAATGATTGCTACCGTATATGCCTGTTCATTATATAGCCTTTCCAGTTCTTCCAGATTCATAACACCAAATGATTAGAACGTGCAATTTATTAATATTGAAGCAGGTTATTCAGCACCGGTAAATAATTTCTGGATATTAAAAACGTTTATATATATTTATTGGGTTCTGAATGTAGCGAAGGTAGTGTGTAACCCGCTGTTGACAGGTAATACGGGAATGCCTGACAGCACTATGCCCCCGTTTTTGTTATATGAAATTTTATGCTGGCCCTATGCCTTCACTGATGGATGCGTATTGTACCTGATATTAAATCTATAAAAAGACTGGTTACAAGGAATTTCAACAATAATCATCGCTGTTGACTGACAACAGCTAAATTATATCTTAACAATAATTATCATCCGGCCATGCAATTCTTTGCAAGGCCTTTTTTGTGTTATGACTTCAGCGTGTATTGGATGGTATGCTCCAGAATGCCTTTGAGGAGCTGGTTGAGCTCATGCAGGCTATTGGGCTTGGTGATAAAATAAGCCGCCCCCAGTTCGCGGGTCTCTCTTTTATCAGATTCGTGGGAGGAAGTGGTGTAGATAATAACCGGGATATGTTTGAGATGCTCAATCTGGCGTATTTCGGCGAGGAATTGTTTCCCGTTTATGCGGGGCATATTCAGATCCAGGAAGATGAGATCCGGAACAAGGCCGTTTCCCAGCCTCTCCAGGGCATCTTCACCGTTGATGGCTTCATTGTAAATAATATCCGGCACCAGTTCTTTTAGTACATCGCCAAATATCATCCTGTCATCTATATCATCATCAACTAAAAGTACGGAGGTATATTTACAACTGCTCACCATATGATATTTAGAATAAAGACAAATTTAGGATTTTGTTGTTATTTTCTTAGCATTATCCTGTAATGATCTTGCTCCAGGTACGCGGTTTGCAGGGCTATTTACCCGTAATCTTATTCCTATAAAAAAAAAATAAACGAGCTCAGGCGCATGAAGAAATTTTTTATGCAACTGCCCTTACCCAGGAAATTGTTCCTGATTGCGATTGTTCCGCTGGTATGCCTTATTTATTTCGGAGTTCAGATATTCGATAAACAAAACGCTGATATCCGTAGTATCGACAACCTGCTGCAGGATGTTAACACCGCAACTGCCATGATGAAGATTTCAGATGAGATACATCTGGAACGTCGCTATAGTGTGAACTACGCTTTGGGTAATAATGTCCTCAACGACCTGTTGATGCAAAGGGCCAAAACCGACCTTGCGATTGATGCTGTAAAAAGTAAACTGCTGGCTGCTGATAGCCAGTTTTTTACCTATTCACTGCTCAATACCCTGCCTAAAAAGAGAAAAGATATTGATCAAAAAAGCATGCCTCAGCGGGAAGTACTGGATTATTATTCCAACCTGATCTTCCGCCTGAACAACCTGGCCCGTATCAATACCCCCGATATTGCCATTCTGAAATCCCTGCAGCAGGACCTTAACGCCCAATACCTGCTGGCACAGATGGCCGCTTATCAGGGCCTGATCCGCATGGACATCTATTATTTTATTCTCAAAAAGGAAGTATGGCCCGATGATTTTTCACGTATCGAAAACAACAGCGATATGTATTCCTCGCTACGGGCCGAATTCCTCGATAAAGCTTCACCCGCTACCGCCGATATCCTTCGGCAGATGGAAAAGAGAAGTGAGTTTATCATTACCACCGACTTTATCGCGAATACTATCCATAGCAAAAAAATTGATACCCTCTTTAATGCAGACTCCTGGTGGGATAATTCCAGCATGTCGGTAGATTTGCTGAAACAGCTGCAGCGCTCTATTGTAGAAAAGGTGGGCAAAGATGCAAGGAGCATTTCAAAAAATGAAAATGACCTCAAAACAAAATACCTCATATTCCTCGTACTCGTTGTGGCGTTGGTGGTGGCATTTGTTGGCTTTACCATCAAAACTATCACCGGAAGCCTGGACAAGCTTAGGAATGCTGCTGGAAAAATAGCCCGGGGCATCAGCGGCGTAGATCCCGGCATCCATACCAAAGACGCTATCGGCAGCCTGGCTCAGTCATTTACAGAAATAGATAAAACAGGACAGGAACTGGCCACGGCAGCAGATAATATCGGTAAAGGCAATTTTAATATCGATGTTCAGCCCCGTAGTGCTGAAGACCTGCTGGGCAACGCCGTGGTGAAGATGGCAGCAGACCTGAAAATATTCCGTCAGGAGAATGAAAAAACAATATGGATACAAGCCGGCCTTAACAGTATCAACGAGACACTGCTCGCAGAACGGGACCTGGAATCGCTTACCCACGACGCGTTGGCAGAACTGGTAAAATATACCGGCGCACAAACAGGCGTGTTGTATATCCGTCAAAATGGAGATCTGCATTTTTCTGCAGGCCATGCCTTGTCTGACCAATATCCGGCGCCATCTGTGATTGCCATAGGTAAAACGCTGATTGGACAGGCATTGAAACAAAGAGAACCGATTTACCTTAAAGACGCACCGGATAAATTCCTGCATATTGCTGGTGGCACCGCTGCTGCACAACCCGGATATGTCATGATCATACCACTGATCCATGCCGGTATTGCAGAAGGAGTGGTGGAAATAGGCTCGCTGTTTCCTTTCACTGAAAGTGGACTCAGTTATCTGAAACAGGCATCTGTCAGCATTGCGGTAGCTATACAAAGTACACGCAGCCGCACAAGGCTGCAGGAGTTGCTGGAAGAAACCCAGTCACAGGCTGAAGAGCTCCAGGTACAGCACAGCGAACTGGAAGGGCTCAACGTAGAACTGGAAGCACAGACGCAGAAACTGCAGGTGTCTGAAGAAGAACTGAAAGTACAGCAGGAAGAACTGATGCAATCCAATGCTGAACTGGAGGAGAGGACCCGCATGCTGGAAGAGAAAAACCAGATCATTGTAGAACGTAATCTTGAAATTCATAGAAAAGCAGAAGAGCTGGCACTCAGTACCAAATACAAATCCGAGTTCCTGGCTAATATGTCGCATGAGTTGCGTACACCACTAAATTCTATTTTGTTGTTGTCAAGGCTGCTCTCAGAAAACCATGACCATAACCTGAGCAACGACCAGATAGAATATGCGCAAGTAATCAATTCATCCGGCAAAGGTCTGCTGACGCTGATCGATGAGATACTGGACCTGTCGAAGATAGAATCCGGTAAAATGGAGCTGGAGTATCACGAAGTATATGTGGGGGATATTCTATCCAACATGCAGGCGCTGTTTGAGCCTATCGCCCGTGATAAGGGGCTGGTGCTGAACCTGGTCGTTGCACCGGGACTGCAGCAGGCTATTGAAACAGATCAGATAAGGCTGGAACAGATACTGAAAAACCTGCTTTCCAACGCGCTTAAATTTACGGCCAAAGGCTCGGTAACTCTGTCTGTACAGGCAGGAGAAGTGCCCGGTACCGTGCGTTTTATTGTGAAAGATACAGGCATCGGTATCCCACGCGAAAAACAACAGGTGATCTTCGAAGCCTTCCAACAGGCAGATGGCTCTACCCGCCGCAAGTATGGCGGTACAGGCCTGGGGCTGTCTATCAGCCGCGAGCTGGCCAAACTACTGGGCGGACATATCTCCCTGCATAGTAGTGAACAGGAAGGCAGTGAGTTTGTGATAACGATACCGGCTACACGAAAAGTGATATCTGTTGTCCCTTTGCCTGCACCGGTAACGCCACAGGAACCGGCTGTGGTTGAAGAAGAACCGGCTCATGGGCCCTACCTCTCTACCCGCATCCCTGCTGATATACAAGATGACCGTGATATGGTAAAACCCGGTGATGCGGTTATTCTCATCGTGGAAGATGATACCTACTTCGCTAAAGCCCTGCTCGAATTTACGCGTCAGCGTGGCTATAAAGGTGTAGTGACTGTACGGGGTGATATGGCCGGGGAGCTGGCTCGTAAATATAAGCCTATAGGGATTCTGCTGGATATAGAACTACCAGTGAAGGATGGTTGGCAGGTCATGGAAGAATTGAAAAATGATCCCGTCACCCGTCCGATACCGGTACATATCATGTCTTCCATGGAAGCTAAAAAGGAAAGCCTCCTGAAAGGTGCAGTGGACTTTATCAGCAAACCAGTTACGATGGAAAGTATGCAGCTGATTTTTGAAAAGATGGAGTTTGTGTTGCAACGTTCCACTAAAAAAGTGCTGATACTGGAAGAGAATGCCAAACATGCCAAAGCACTGGCTTACTTTCTCAGCAACTATCAGGTGAATTCTGAAATCAGCAATACCGTTCAGGAAGGAGTGGAATTGCTGCAGCACCAGGATGTGGATTGTGTAATTCTGGATATGGGCATACCTGACCAGCAGGCTTATGAAGCGCTGGAAACAGTGAAGGAGATCAAAGGACTGGAAAATCTGCCTATCATCATCTTTACCGGTAAAAGTCTTTCGCGTGCAGAAGAACAACGGATACGGCAGTACGCAGATTCTATTGTGGTGAAAACGGCCCATTCCTATCAGCGTATGCTCGATGAAGTATCACTGTTTTTGCATCTGGTATCTGAAAACAGCCAGCAGGTGATGCCTATGGTAAATGGAAAAATGTCGTTGCTTAATGAAGTGCTGAAAGATAAAACCGTATTGATTGCAGATGATGATGTACGTAATATCTTCTCGCTGACAAAGGCGTTGGAGAAACACCAGATGAAGGTGCTTTCTGCTGTTGATGGAAAAGAAGCCCTGCAGCAATTGAGTGAACATCCGGTAGATATTGTGCTGATGGACATGATGATGCCTGAGATGGATGGTTACGATGCGATTGCTGCTATCCGCAGAGAGCCGTCGCTGGCGCAACTGCCAGTAATAGCAGTAACGGCCAAAGCCATGATGGGGGACCGGGAAAAATGCCTGAAGGCAGGAGCTTCTGACTATATCTCCAAACCAGTAGATGTAGATCAGCTGATTTCGTTACTACGGGTATGGTTATACGATAAAGGCATGAAATAATATGGAGCAGAAAAAAGTATTAATCATTGATGACGATGCGCGGAATATTTTCGCGCTCAAAGCAGTGTTACGTTCCAGAGGTATTTCCTGTATATCCGCTTCCTCCGGGGCTGAAGGCCTGGAGCTGCTGGCAGGAGAGCACCAGGTAGGGGTAGTACTGATGGATATTATGATGCCTGATATGGATGGTTACGAAACGATAGCCGCCTTGCGCGCCCAGGCTCCTAATAGCAGGCTGCCTATTATAGCGGTGACTGCCCAGGCCATGGTGGGCGACCGGGAAAAATGTCTGCAGGCGGGCGCCGATAATTATATTTCAAAACCTGTTGATGTAGATGTGCTGTTGTCGCAGATACAACAATATTTAGCTGATTAACAAGTGACCAGAAATCACATAAGTGAAAGAGAAGTAAGTATGTTGCTGAATGATGTGTTGGAGCGCTACGGATACGATTTTACCGGGTATGCTCCTGCCTCCATCAACAGGCGGGTGAATCATCTTTTTCAAGCCGACCGTTTTCCCAGTTTCGCGGAATTCCGCTACCGCATTATGTCTGATCCGGACTATGCGCTTCGTTTTGTGGAAGAGATTACTGTAAATGTTACGGAGATGTTCCGTGATCCGCAGTTCTACTATACTCTCCGGCGGGAAGTATTGCCGGTGCTGGCCACTTATCCGTTGATCCGGGTATGGCATGCGGGCTGCTCTACCGGAGAAGAAGTGTATTCATTTGCGATTTTGCTGAAGGAAGCCAACCTGCTGCACAAATCAGTCATCTATGCCACAGACCTAAATACCAGCGTATTGGAGAAGGGAAGAACCGGCATCTTTCCCATTTCGCAAATGCAGCAATACTCCCGCAACTACATGGAGGCCGGCGGATTGCATGATTTCTCTTCCTATTATACAGCTAATTATGAATATGCTAAATTCAGAAAAGACCTGGGCGAGAAGATCATCTTCTCTCCTCATAATCTTGTCACAGATGGTTCTTTTAATGAGTTTCAGCTGATCATCTGTAGAAATGTGTTGATTTATTTCAGTAAAACCCTACAGGATAAAGTCTTGCGCCTGTTTTGTGACAGCCTGGAGCCATTGGGTTTCCTGGCACTGGGGAGTAAGGAAACGCTTAGCTTCACAAGTGTGGCCAGCCAGTTCAGACAATTGGACAGCAAGGAAAAAATCTGGCGCAAACATCACCTGTAATAAAGTAGTACCCTTATGTCTACGGCTTCCCGCCTTGTATTAATAGGAGGTTCTGCAGGAGGGCTGCAGGCCATCCTTACGTTGTTGCCCGGCCTGATGCCACAGCTTGCCGCTGCAGTAGTGATTGTATTGCACCGGCAAAATCATTATGATTCTATGCTGACAGAGCTGTTATCGGCTAAAACGCAGCTGACTGTTAAGGAAGCTGAAGAAAAAGAAACACTGCTGCCGGGCACCATCTATATCGCGCCGGCAGACTACCACCTGTTGCTGGAAACAGACCATACCTTTTCACTGGATTATTCGGAGAAAGTGAATTTCAGCCGTCCCAGCATTGATGTTACATTCTCATCGGCAGCCCTGGCTTATGGGCGGCAGGTGGCCGCCATCCTGCTTTCCGGGGCTAATACAGACGGTGCAGAAGGACTGATGGATGTACATGACGCCGGTGGTATTACCATCGTACAAGATCCCGATACGGCTGCGGTAGATGTAATGCCCAGGCAGGCCATTCTTACTGCCCCTGTAGACCATATCCTGCCTGCCACCGCCATGGCTGCTTTTATTAACAGCTTTGCCGGTATGATGGCCAGTTGAGGTATGGTTATTGAAAAATATACCTTGCGTAATATCTTTAGTGTATGATTCTGATTGTTGACGATAAGCCAGAGAATATTTTATCCATTAGGAAAACGTTGGAGCTGTATAAGTTTGAAGTGGATACCGCTTTGTCGGGTGAAGAGGCGTTGAGAAAAATACTTAAAAACAGCTACACGCTGATTATCCTGGACGTGCAAATGCCCAGTATGGATGGCTTTGAGGTGGCAGAAGCTATTTCCGGCTACAGCAAAGCAAAAGACATCCCTATCATTTTCCTCAGCGCTGTCAACAAAGAAAAACGTTTTATCGTAAAAGGTTACGACTCCGGCGGAATTGATTATCTCACCAAACCTGTAGATCCTGATGTATTGTTGATGAAGGTGAAAACTTTTTCCCGGCTGTATCAACAGTCACAGGAACTGAAACAAATACACCAGTCATTACAGGAAGAAGTGGAAGTGCGCAAACTGGCTCAGGCAGCCCTGAGTGAAAAAGTGAACGAGCTGCATACCACACTGGAAGCATTGCCACAGATAGCCTTCACCGTTACCACAGACGGACAGATAGAATATGTCAACCGCAATTGGTACAAGTATGCAGATAATATGCAGCAGCTGCCGGAAACGCTGTCTGGTGGCGATTCCATGCGGCAATGCCTGGAACAAACGCTTCGCGCTGGCCTGCCGCTTGAAAAGGAAGTATATCTGAAAGACAGAACAGACAACTCCTACCGCTGTCATCTCCTGCGCATCACACCCGTAAAGGAAGGTCCCGAAATCGTAAAGTGGATTGGTACCTTCACCGATATTGCCCTGCAGAAGCAGGCCAATGAAATACTCGAACTGAAAGTAAAAGAAAGAACGGAAGAACTGATAGAGATCAACAAATCACTGGAAGCCAGTAACCATGATCTGCAACAATTTGCCTCCGTTGCCTCTCATGACCTGAAGGAGCCGCTCCGCAAAATCCAGCTGTTTGGTGCTATTGTGCGTGACCGGTTTCTGCAAACAGATCCCAATGCCATGTCCTATATGGAAAGGATCGTAGGCTCTTCCGAACGAATGGCAAGACTGATCAATGATCTGCTGAATTATTCCCGCCTGTCTGCTGCAAGCATATACGAAATGACAGACCTTAATGTGGTGGTGCAAGAGATTATCAGTGATCTGGAACTGGCTATCACAGAAAAGAATGCTGTGGTACATGTGGAAAAATTACCCCATATTGAAGCTGTTCCTGGGCAGATCCGGCAGGTGTTCCAGAATATCATCAGTAATGCCCTGAAATTTTCCCATAACGACCGTACACCAGAAATCCATATTTCAGCGGATAGGGTAGCTACCAGTGCGGCAGACAGTGCTGTGGATGAAAATGGAAACTATTGCCGCATCACCGTCCGCGACAATGGCATCGGCTTCAACGAAAAATACCTGTCCAAGATATTTACTATCTTTCAGCGTCTGCATAACGCTGATCTGTACGAAGGCACCGGCATCGGCCTGGCTATCGCCAAAAAAGTAATTGATAAACATCAGGGAATCATCACAGCCACCAGTGTGGAAGGAGAGGGGACATCCTTTATCATGGTGTTACCGGTAAAACAAACGAAAACGCCCAACATAATCTCATAACCCATAACTCTATTTCATTTTAAACCTATACTTTCATGAAAAGAATTGTATGCATGCTGCTGCTATTGGCAGCCTTTACTACTGCTGTCCAGGCTCAGACTACTTCCCCAACAAGAACCTATTGGACCAATATTCAGATTCCCGGTTATACAGATGATGCTACGGGTGTCAATTATCTTATTTTGCATAGATCTTACGACAATGTGCCGATGGATGGTTATTTTGTGATGGGAAAAATTTCCGCCATTAGAGGGCACATAGGAGCGTGGAACCGTAAATGGACGATCGAAGTAAACACTGCTTCTGCCCACAAGTCCGACCGGGGAAGCCTGATCTGTTATAACGAACCTGCCCAGTTGGTGACGTTGAGGTATAATGGCGTTAAATATCTGGCTGTTTCTATTCAAAATAGTTCTACTCTGACAGAGTTTTCATTTACTGGATACATACAATATCCAGCGTTTGAAATCGTGAAGGAATCACAGGTATCAGAGGTCGCACTTTTCAGAAGTGGAGATCCTGTTACGATAGCAGGTAATCTGGTGGTAGATGATAATGGCAGTAAAATCCCCACCGGCGATGATTTGTCCATGAATGCCGTTATTGTCAATACTTCCAAATCGGGAGCAATTACTGTTGCTGCCCCTACCACGCAGGAGTCTATATTTGCGGGCCATCATATGACCTTTTTCTCTCCCAATTTTCAGGGTGGCATGGGTATTTCCATCGGACAGCATAACAGCGGCTTTATACAGGCTTTTTCCAATACCACCGAAAACGGGAGTTTGTTCCTCAATCCCAACGGTGGCGGTGTGGGTATTGGCGTACATGATACCAAAGGTTACCGGTTGGCTGTTGCCGGCAGTATGATTGCTGAAAGGGTAGTGGTGAAGAATTACCAGAACTGGCCGGATTTTGTGTTTGCGAAAAACTACCAGCTCCCTTCTTTACAGGAAGTCGAAGCATATGTCAATACACATCAGCATTTGCCGGGTATTCCATCTGCAGCTGCTGTAAAGGAAAAAGGTATTGATCTGGAAGAGATGAACAGTAAGTTGTTGCAAAAAGTAGAGGAACTGACGTTGTATCTTATTCAGCTGGACAAGGAGAATAAGGAATTAAAAGCCGAAGTAAAAGCGATCCGTTCAGCGCTTCAAAAGTGACCAAAATAGCCCCGGACTTCAGTCCTGGGGCACCCAAATAAAAAAAAACCGCGCATTGCGCGGTTTTTTTTTATTTGGGTGGAGGATAGCGGGCTCGAACCGCTCACCTCAAACATGCCATGCTTGCGCTCTACCAGATGAGCTAATCCCCCATGTCATTTTCCCTTTCGGGATTGCAAAGATATATTATTTTCGTGAATTGCAAATTTTTTACACAAAATCTTTAAAAATTCCTTCCACAGTCTCCTTTAATTCCTTTAGCAACAAGGGTTTTCGTAATAATTTAATGACCAGTGGATTGGCGTTGGTACGGGTAATATCACCATAATCCAGGGAAGAAGATACCATTACGATATGGCATTGCGATTTGATTTTCTGCGGATAGGTATCGAATGCCTGTAAAAATTCGAAGCCGTCCATTTCGGGCATCTGAATATCCAGCAGTATGATAGTGGGTGGTATTCTGGGAAGGGCAATGTTGGAAGATAAGAATTCCAGTGCTTTGTTGGCATTTACAAATGAAAGTACCGTTCTGCTGATTTGTTGAAAGGTGATCAACTTCTCATGCAGCAATAAATCAATCTCATTGTCATCTATCAATATGACACGCAGGTCAGGTATCGAATTCATTTCTGTTGGGGATGGTAATTTCAAATTGAGTGCCTTCGCCGTATTTGGACTCTACATTAATAGTACCGCCAATTTTACTTAAGGCTTCTTTCACAATGTATAAACCAATTCCGCTGCCAGGCTTGTTGTTGTTTTTGGAGCGGAAAAACATTTTAAAGATATTGTTCAGATGCTCAGTGAGGATACCAATACCATTGTCCCGGATAGAGATGGTGGCTTTGTGTGGCTCTACTTTCACAGAGAGATTGACCATCGGCTCGGCTTCGTCCGGCTTCTGGTATTTAACAGCGTTGGAAATAAGATTGTTTAAAATAACGCTGATCCGGAAGGTGTCGCCCCTGAATTCGGCCACCTGATCTACCTGGGTATGGAACCGGATAGCGGTATTCTGTGGTTGGAAGGCGGTAATACAGTCATTGAGCAGGGTGGTGAAATCGATTCTTTCGTATTCTATTTCCAGCCTGGAATTACGGTAGTACTCAATGATTTTCTGGATAAAGCCGTCGAGTTTCAGTACACAGGACTCTACCATGTTGACGTAGCCATTAGGGTCTACAACTGAATTATCGAGCCTTGAGAGATTGATAATGCCCAATACAGACATCAGCGGGGAACGCAGGTCGTGGGAGGTGGAATAGATAAACCGGTTCAGTTCATCATTGGTTTTCTCCAGTTCCGTAATTTTTTCTTTCAGCTGCCTGCGGGTATGATAGATTTCATATGCGTTGTTGATGGTTTTATGCAGCTCATTTTCATCCCAGGGTTTTTTGATATAGGAGAAAATATGCCCCTTGTTAATGGCATCAATGATATCATCCACATCAGTATAGCCAGTCAGCAGAATACGCATGGGATCCGGAAGGGTGTCTTTTATTTCATTGAAGAACTCCACCCCGGTAGATACTGGCATTTTCTGGTCCGCTATGATGACATGTACCATGATCTCTTTCAGCAACTGTTTGCCTTCCTGCGCAGAATTGGCCGTATATATCTCATAACTTCTGCGAAAGCTGGCCTTAAATGCATTCAGATTATGGACCTCATCATCGATATACAGTATTCTAATGCGGTTTTCTTTCATCAAAGGGCGTTATGGTTAAGATTGATGATTAACTATGTTAAGAGGTAAATATATAATAAATTCTGCTCCTTCTCCCGGGGTGGAATTTACAATGATCTTACCCCTGTGTTTCTCTATAATGCTGAAAACGATGGACAGTCCAAGTCCTGTGCCTTCCCCTACATCCTTGGTTGTAAAGAACGGGTCGAAGATTTTCTTTTGTACTGCTTCAGACATGCCAATACCAGTGTCTTTGATACAGATGGTGATAAAACCATTTTCCTGCCCGGTGGTAATGGAGATAGATTCATTATGCTGCTCTTTTTTGCTTTTGATGGCATTGAGAGAATTGGTAAAAACATTCATAAACACCTGGTTGACTTTCCCTGCATAACATTCTATTTTAGGCAGCTCCGTATAATTTTTAATGATGCTGACATGGGGAGGAATACCGTTTCTGAGCAATACCAGCGTGGAATCGATCCCTTCGTGGATATCAATGGATTTTACTTCACTTTCATCGAGTCGGCTGAAAGTACGGAGTCCTTTCACAATTTCGGCAGTCCGTGCAGCGCCGTCTTCAATGCCTTTGATAAGGGAAGATATTTCTTCGTGTATATAGTCGATATCTATTTCTTTCTTGAACTGTTCGATGGATTTCAGATCCTGGCTGATGTCTGTACTGCTGGCCAGCTGGTCGTAGCGGGTCAGCAGGTCTTTTAGGTCAGCAATGTCCAGCTTCAGTGGTTTGATGTTGGAGGTGACGAAGTTGATAGGGTTGTTGATTTCGTGGGCAATACCGGCAGTCAGCTGACCGAGAGATGCCATTTTCTCCTTTTCCACCAGCCTTGTCTGCGTGTCTTTCAGGTTGGTGAGCGCGATGTTGAGGTCGCGGTTACTGTTTTGCAGTTCTTCCGTCCTTTCCTGCACTTTGGCTTCCAGGATAATATTCTGTTCTTTTACCAGTTGTTCGTTTTCTTTGGAGATCTCCAAGGCAATGGCCTGTGAGGCTTCTTTTTCTGCCTTGAAGGTATTGATTTTGTCTGCCAGGGCGAAAGACAGGAGGATGACTTCAATTGCGGACCCGATCACAATGATATGGCTGGTAAAGATATTATAGGGGATGATGCCCACATCTTTAAGCACAAAACAGATGATGGCCAGAATAAACACGGTCCATGCCAGTACAAATATTTTCGCGGTCCTTGAACGTTTGACCGCCTGCATGATGGCAAACAACAGGATAAAACTTACGCCGGTGATAGCCAGAAAATCAATCAGAGCGTAGGCAATAGAGAAAAATCCTAGCAATGATAACACGATGGTGCTGGAATATACGATTATAAACAGTGTCAGTATGCGATTGGCCCAGGGTGCTTTTTCCTTTACATGAAGGAAGCTCCGCACAAATATCAGCACTGAGATACCTGAAAGTGCTCCTGCCCACAGTACACTTTGTTCGGTGATATATAGATTTTCATGCCAGAAGAAGCGGTAGCCGAATCCGTGAAGGCAGATCTGAGCCAGCCCTACAGAGGCGATATAGAGGATGTAGTAAAAATAACTCCAGTCTTTTACAGAAAAGAAAATGAAGATATTGTAGAATATCATAACGAGGATGATGCCGATATAGATAGAGAGCAACAGGTCATCGTTGTACAGTTTATTGTAGGTTTCCCGCGCAGTGCCGATGTATATGGGGATCAGAATGGCTTCGCGGCTTTGGATGCGCACATAAAATGTCTGAGACCCGCCGGAAGGGATGTTGATATTATACACAAAGTTCTGGTGGTTGACCGGTCTGTTTTTAAAAGGCCGTAGTTCTCCACCGGGGATCACATGGTATTGGTTATGCTGATCAGGGTAGTAGAGGTCGATCAGGTCCAGTATGGGATAGGTGACATTAAACATCAGCTCCGGCCGGCTGGTATTGTTTCTGACAGTTAACCGCAGCCAGATGGCATCTTTGGTGAGCCCGAAGTTGGGTATCTGTTTTTGCAGCTTCTGAAAGGCTGCCGAATTCTTAACTTCCTGGAAAGCCATTTCCCCGGCGGGGTCCAGCAGATATTCCAATTGGCCGTATTCTGCCAGTTGGATGGGATGTTTGGGAGTGATATCGATGGTATCTGCCCAAACAGGTACCCAGTGGACCGTTACTAACAGTAACAGGCATACGAATTTGCAAAATGCCGGTCTGATCAGAAGTCGCATGTCGTTATTATCGGATCATTTTTCTTGGTTAAAAATCAGTTCAAGGTCTACATAATAGCGGCCTGAGGAAATATCCCCGTTGAGGGCTATTTCCCGGCACACATGGGCGATGGCGGCACCGCCCAGCATAACTGCCGAGGCCAGTTGGGGCCAGGTAGTAATACTTTTGCCTATTTCTTTCAGGGATTCCTGCATTTTGGTTGACATGGCGCTGATGTTGACGATATTATCAACCAGCTGCATTCTTTCAGGGCCCTGCATATTCCGGATTTCTTCTATTGTAAGCTGCTCCGGAATACGTCCATGCAATATAGGTAAATCAGCGTGCAGATCAAATCGTTCTATATCAATCATTCCTCTGTCACTGGTGTCCATGACTACTGGTATTTGCAGTTCTCTGGCTTTCTGACGACTAAGGATCTTAATGTCCAGGCTGTCACATTCTTCTACCAGAATGTCGAGTTTGCCCCCTTCGGTAAGGAAAGTGTCGATATTATTGTCGTCGATGCCATTATCATAACAGTGTACCGTCAGAAAAGGATCAATTTCGGCAATTTCCCGCGCCACCAGTACGGTTTTAAGGATGCCTACATTGTGTATGCCGGTACGGATACGGTTCATATTACTTAGATCAAGCTGATCGAAGTCGGCTATACGAAGTTCTCCGCACAGTCTTTCAATAGCCAGTGCCAGTGCTACCGACTGGCCTACAGAGAGGCCGATAACACCGATCTTCCTGGTTTGCAGGGTTTCTCTTTCTGCTTCGGTGATCTTATGTTGGTTGCGACTGGTCCGCAGGTATATAAATTCTGCTTCATCCAGAATATGTACCACACGGCAGGACCAGGGATAATAAACCCATACACCATAAGCAGCAGGCGTTATACCTCCCAGGTGGGCGGCTATATGTTCAGCGATGGCTGTTTCTGATAATCTTTCTGTTGGATGATGCAGACGGATCAGTTCTGCCAGTTGGGATTGTATTTCATCAAACACCCGGATAGCGGGGTTTTGCCGGAGCAGCTGAGTGAGGGATTCCAGCTGTGTGGGGTCCTGTATCCTGAAAAATTCTACTTCTCTTTCTGTTGCTCGTTGTTTGCTCGTTGTAATAGCATCTACTAGTACGTTGTTCATTGTTAATATTGTTTATGGCTACCTGAATAACGGCAGGTCACTCATAGCTGCCGACATGATCCGCAGATCATAATCAACCTGCATTTCACCCTTGGGGCCTTTTTCTACAATCGTTTGCACCGGATTGTTGCGTAAACTCATCATTCTTTCCTTATCCTCAGGATGTGCACTCTTCAGTTCCAACGGATCATTCAGTATCAGGGCCGTAGCAATCAGGTCTTCCTTTGGATAATAAAAAGTGCCCTGGTTGCCGATATTCGTCATAATCTGGTATCCGGTCCGTATACTGTTCCGGAAAGTGGTTTGTGCACAGAAGCCCAGGAACGTGGTAACAGGCAATTGATCCAATACGGCATTGACAACCCTGAAAAGCACAATACTACCAATTCCCCAACCGGCTACTTCCCGAGAATTCCATAAACCACAAAATTCACCTGTACCACCGGCCGCTGCCAGGTCCTTCACAATACCATAAATCCGTGGGTCCATATTGTTGATCGCAGATTCTATCGGCAGGGGAACACTCCCCCCGGCCAGCTGTATCCGGCAACCACCGTACATCTTGGTATAATCATCATTACTTACGGTAATGATATAAGTATAAGGCTCATACATCCAGTCAACATTGGCAGACGTAACTTTTGTTACACCGTAGGCTTCCAGCACTTTACGATGCCCTGCAATGTACTGCAAACATTCTTCCGGATATTCTATAGCCTTGAATACTCTTACCTTAAGCATGTACGGGAATGCTTTTAAAATTTAATTCGTTAAAAGGTAGCTGGGTCAGATGGCCCTTCCAATAAATGGTTTTATGTAAGCACTGTCAGCAAAAAGGCTACCGATTTATCCATTAACAATGCTATTACGTCAGGTAAAATCAGCATAATATTGTTGGCCAATATGACAGGGGATTGCATCTCTCTCCGCGGTTAGCATCGCCAGGGATAAATAGTTCCATTTTTTGAAAAAGATTAAAAAGCTCTACTTCTTCACATGAAGGTAATGGTAAAATAGTATTATTTCCAGAATTTCCCATAAAGAATGTCCCGTTTTTTGAATAAATGTCAACTTGGCAGCGGATGTTATCCTGGTACTCAACGGTATAGATATCTGCAAATAAAGCGTGGATTATTTCCTGCATTGCATTGGTGTAAATTTTGCTGCTGGTTATTCCCTTAAAAAGTAGATTTGTACTCATCCTTTATATAAACCAAACTTCAATTCTTGCCATATGAACAAAAGAGAATTCATAAAGCTGACCAGCCTTGCTGGTGTAGCTGCCCTCAGCGGCCCCCTCAGTAGTCTGGCCGTTCCCGTTACTACCGCGAAAACCAGTCTCAACGACCCTAAGGCGCCCTTCGTTGTACCTCCGCTGACTTACGCTTATGATGCACTGGAACCATACATCGACAAAACGACTATGGAACTGCACCATGATAAACACCATGGCGCATACGTTAAAAATCTGAACGATGCGGTGAACGGAACACCCTTCGCTTCCCTTACCCTGGAAGAAATTCTCCATAAGGTAACAGATAAAGACAAAGCAATCCGCAACAACGGTGGCGGTCACTACAACCACTCCCTGTTCTGGACATTACTGTCACCTAAAAAAACAACTCCCTCCGATAAACTGAAAGCTGCCATCAACAGCAGCTTCGGCTCCTGGGAAAAATTCCAGGAAAAATTCAACGACGCCGCCAAAACCCAGTTCGGATCCGGATGGGCATGGCTCATCATCAGCCCTGACAAAAAACTCTCCATCATCAACACTCCCAACCAGGATAACCCACTCATGCACAATATTGTTAAGGAAAGAGGTACACCCATTCTCGCCCTCGACGTATGGGAACATGCCTACTACCTTAAATACCAGAACAGACGCCCTGATTATATCAACGCATTCTGGAACGTGGTAAACTGGGATGAAGTGAATAAAAAACTGTAACAGCGATAAATGCTGATAAATACTGATGCTCCTGATGGAGCATTGATAAAAGCGAAGAAACCATTGATCATATCAATGGTTTCTTCGCTTTTATCAATGTAGAATTATACAATCTTCGCTCCATCAGGAGCATCAGTATTTATCAGCATTCATCACAGTTGTTTTCGTTTCATAAACACAAACCCATTCTTTTCCCCGATCACTTCCAGGTTGGGGTGATGTATGTACTCCTCACTATCTGTGATACGGCAGATGAAATACGCAGGTTTGTCTATCTGTCCGTTGAGCAACCAGTCGGTATTATAATAGTTTTTATTGGTATGGGGCTGTTCCCGCGTGTAATAATGCTGGGCATAACTGTGATACCCCAACGCTTTTACATATACGTCTTTGCCTTGCAGGGAGATAAAGAAATCGATGGCGGCGCCCTGTGAGTAACGTTCTACTTTAGGTACAAAATGTACGACGGTAACCTGTATCACCAGAATGGTGCTCACGAAAAGGCAAATGAGGCCTTTGCTGGTTTTACGTTTGATCAGCAGGATGGCGCTGATGATCACCAGCAGTACATAGGCAAGGCCGTAGCCGGCTTCAGCCGCTGACCAGGGAACCTGCGCCTGCAGATTAGCCACCGCAAATTTATCGCCGATGTAGGGGATGAGCATGTCTTTATATACACCTACCAGCGGCAACGCGGCAATAGCGATGCCCAGTACAATACCGATAAACAGCAGCAGGGCAATATTCCAGCCACGCATCCGTATCCTGCCTTCCGCCAGTTTGTACACCTGGTAAGCCGCCAGGAAAGACAACGGAAAATAACAAAGGGAAGAATAGTGGACGATCTTGGTTTTTACGATGGAAAACAGGATCAGCACTACCCAGAAAAGTACCCACATCCACACCTTAAAGTCTTTTTGTTCGGTAGCAGCAGGTTTGCTGTAAATCGATTTTTTCCTACCGCTGATATAAGTAAAGAGGAAGATGCTGGCAGGGAAACAGCCAATGATCAACACAATCCAGTGATAGAGGAAAGGGCCGCCATGACCCGCATCTTCGGTGGTGAGCAGGCGGATCTGGTAAGCCACAAACTCGTTGACAAACCACCAGCCATGGGCCAGTATTTCATAACCAAACCAAAGCAGTGTGGTGATGGAAGCAAACAGCGCAATCAGTCCGAGATGCGCCAGTTTGATACCGATCCTGAATTTGTTCCAAAGGAAATATACCAGCAGAGCCAGCATAGATACCAGTATGGCTACCGGCCCTTTGGTGAGTACGGCCAGTCCCAGGAAAAAACCACTAAGCATGGCCATCCGGTATGACTTGGCGCTATAGGCGATACGATAGGCGAAATAGATCGCCAGGAATATGAAGAAGTTAAAAGTAGGGTCGATAATACCTGATTTGAAATAAAAATGAGGAAGCCAGGAGCCGGCATACACCAGTGCCCACCACATTCCCATTTTTTCGTCTACCAGTTTTTTGCCGATGGCAAATAAGCTGATCAGTGTGGCAATGCCAATGATGGCATTCGGTAAACGGGCAGCGAAATCGTTAACCCCAAAGAGTAACATGCTACCGGCCTGCATCCATATAAACAGTGGTGGTTTCTCCCAGAATGGTCGGAAATCAATTTGTACCTGACTATAGTTATGGCTGACAATCATCTCCCGGGCTGCCTCGGCAAAGTTTATCTCATCCCAGTCAAAAAGGTGAACAGCGCCCAGAAAAGGAATGAATAGCAGGCCCGCTACAAGGGCAATCAACAGGTATTTCATTATAACAGTTTATATAAAGTAAGCATTGGTTCGGTAGCAATAAAAAAGAGCAAAGTCCGCAAAGGTGCTGATCTTTGCGAACTTTGCTCCTTTGAAAAACTTTTCGGGATTTACGCGGCGTTGGCGTTGACCATCGCTTCTGCACAAACTTCTGGAGAAGTGGCGGAATCACGGAACCTGAAGAAACCAAATACAATAATGGTGCTCAGGGTACCCACAATACTACCAACATAAACATCTGCAAAGAAATGTTGTGCCAGGTAGATGCGGGAATATGCAGCCGTCAGTGCCAGTATAATAAACAGTAAGCCCAGCTTTTTATTACGCAGGAATACTGAGAGAAAACTAAACATGGCAAAGGCCACGGCAGAGTGCCCGGAAGGAAAACTGCAGCTGCTGTGTACTGTCACCCATTTAACGGTGTGTACCAATGTGGCAGCTTCATCTCCAAAATAGCTGATAGGCCTTGGTGCATTAAAATAATGTTTGGCTACCTGCACTACTGCAGCTGCCAAAAGGAATACTCCCAGTCCGATAAAAAATACCCTGAACTTCTGCATGATCAGCATCAGCAACAGGATTAAACCGAACATAATTCCATCACCGAGATACGTGATCCCGGTAACAACAACATCACCAAACGCTGAGTGTTCCCCGTTGATACCAAGAAATAACTCACGTTGACTGTAGGTGGCCAGCATTACTCCTCCTACTATGATCCACAGTAGGAAGGGCAGAAAGAAATATGCATTCTTTCTGAACAGTGTAAACAGCGTTTTCAATTCTGTAGGTTTTAAATTGTAGGTTGCTTTTTAGACTTAATTTTTTGCAAGAACTTTTTTACCTTCTGGTATATGCGAAAATAAAATTCTTTATTGAATAAGTTGGAATCATTCATGGCTTTATAAATTAAAAAGCCGGCAATAGGCAACAGCACGATGTTCGAGAGCCACATCCCTGACCACGTGAACATCACACCGCTGCGGGCCATCTTTTCCCCGATCATAAAAAAGATGTTAAAGATCACAAAAAAGATCACGGCAAATACCAGCGGTGTTCCCAGACCACCCTTACGGATAATGGAACCCAACGGAGCTCCGATGAGGAACATCACCACACAGGCTGCCGCGAGGGTGAACTTACGCTGCCATTCCACTTTATGCATTAATATAACGCTGTGTTTCTCAGAATATTCTTTGGTAGGGGCATCCAATGACCCCAAAGTTTCCCGGACACTCTGCTCAGCCCTGTCCAGCACGGCACGGCGGTTTTTTTCAGGAATGATGTTTTCAAACTCCTTTACTTTCAGCGGGGGGGCAGTAGCCGCCCAGGCGCTGTCTTTCCAGCGGAAGAAAGGGAAACGTACCGTCACGTAGGCGTTGACGGTTTTACCGAAAATCGTTTGGGCTTTTTCCAATGAGTCGATGGCCACATCCAGCTGTCTGACGTTGAGCATCTGCTGGTTGGAGGCAAACAGATCCATATTGAGACGGTTGAAGGCAAATGAACTCAGGTCAAAGGCTTTACTGTATTTTTTGAAGCCCAGGCGGATCATGTCGCCGGGAACGGTATAACCGCGGTTGCCTCTCTCTTCATAACGCCAGCCGTTTTCCAGGATAAAATACAGGAAACGTTTGTTGGCAGTGAGCACCATTTGCCCCTTTTCAGCGAGGATAACCTTATCTCCGCCACCAGACTGGTTATCGAAGATCATCACCTGGTGAATGGTCTGGTTGTCTTTATCTTTCTGGGCCACCTTGATGGTATAGCCTGGAATATCGCGGTAGAAAACGCCGGCCTTGATATTGAAGGCTGGCTTGGAGTTGGTGATATCGTACAGCAGGGATTTGGCCTGCAGGTTGGCCACCGGGATCACATAGTTGGCAAACAGGAATGCCAGAAAGCCGATGATACTACATACCACCATCAGTGGCCGGATAAAGCGGAGCAGGGATATGCCGGATGATTTGAGGGCTACCAGCTCAAAACTTTCTCCGAGGTTACCGAAAGTCATGATGGAAGAGAGTAGCACGGCCAGCGGGAGGGCCAGTGTCACGAGCGTGGCGCTGGTATAGGCGATGAGCTGAATGATCACCACCGTGTCCAGTCCTTTTCCTACCAGGTCGTCTACATATTTCCAGAGGAACTGCATTACCAGTACAAAAAGGGTCACAAAGAAGGTTGCCACAAAGGGCCCCAGGAATGTTTTAATAATTAATTTATCGAGTTTCTTCACTGATAATGCCTGATTTTATTTTGATTTCCTCTCCTCAAGTTCCCGCAAAGGAGCAGATGGAGCAGGGGCAAAGATAATCTTTCCGCTTCTTTGCTTACTTTGCTTCTGTGCCGGAGCACTTTATTTCTTTGCTTGCCTTGCTTTTTTGCGAAGGTAAAGTTAGTATGATTTCACAAAGGAGTGTTAAAGCAGACCTGAAAATACCGTTAAATTATATGGAAAATTTGTATTTGACTGCAGAGGAAGCGGAGATTGTTTTTTCGCCGAGGGTGATAGAATTGAAAAACAAGGCGATAGAGAAGGTGATGTTATTGATGGGCCGGTTACAGCAGGCGCTGGCGGCCTGGGATGCGGCAACTGATTTCCCTTTTGAGGAAGTGTGGCTGCGGCAGGGACCCAAAATCTCGAAGGGGGAGCAGTATAAGTCGCTACCCTGGGTGATGTTGGATTATCCGCGGTATTTCAGCAAAACAGATGTCTTTGCCTTCCGGAGCATGTTCTGGTGGGGGCATTATTTTAGTTGTACCCTGCACCTGGCGGGTACGGTCAAAAAGAGGTTTGAAGGACCACTGGCGGAGGCATATGCGCAATTGGCTGTTGCCGGTTTTTGCGTATACCTGCCGGAAGATGATCCCTGGGAACATGATTTTGAAGAAGGAAATTACCAAGCCATAGGCGATATGTGTTTTGAAGACTGGAAAAGGCTGGTCAGCCGGCAAAGTTTTATTAAACTGGCAAAACCGTTTGGACTGGAGCGTTGGGGAGAAGTTATCACGGATATAGTGGAAGCTTATGCTACCCTGCTTAATGTTCTGAACGTTAAAGAAGGAAGTTAGTTTCCGATGCGATGGAACAAATCTTTCACCTGAGATTCCCAAAGCTGACTCTGGTCTTTGATTTCTCTCTTATCGGCGAAGTCTTTTACAACCAAAATGGTCATATTTGTCACTTCTGAAATCTGTATCCGGAATTCAAAAAACTCTTCTCTCGGAGCATGGAGCCAGTGGAACCTGATAAATTCATCTTCCTCCTGTTCCAGTATTTCTGCTTCTTCAGAACTGCCATTCCAGGAAAAGGAAAATACATTGTCCCTGTAATCTACCTTGTCTGCAAACCATTCCTGCAAGCCTGCAGGGGTTGACAGGAATTCGTAAAGGATACCAGGGGAGCACCTAACCGGGAATTCCAACTCATAAAGCACTTTCTTAGACATCTCTCAAATAATTAGTAAATCAATATCATCTAGTTGCAATTATAGAAAATATTTTATTCTGTCAAAATAATTTACTGTTTTTTTTTAATTAATCTGAAGATTATATGATCACTTGAATTATTTTACAAATATTATATTTTTTTATAATATAAAAAATGCATATATGGGAAATAACTGCGTTTTGCCGTATGGGCAGCGGGTTTCATGAAAAAATATTAAGTCTTAAAGATCAATCGATTTTATTTGGAAATGATTTAAAAACGACAGATTTTTTTTGGCCGGCATCTAAAAAAAGTTATTTTTGTCAGGCATTCATCAAATCTTAACTTTTTCTTAACCTGTAACTGTTCCGACTCTATGTCAATGCGCCAACTTAAAATCACTAAGTCCATTACCAACAGGGAGTCTCAGTCCCTGGAGAAGTACCTGCAGGAGATTGGGAAAGTGGATTTAATTACGCCGGAAGAAGAGGTAAATCTCGCTATCCGTATCAAGCAAGGCGATCAGAGAGCGTTGGAAAAGCTGACAAAAGCTAACCTCCGCTTTGTGGTGTCCGTTGCGAAACAGTATCAGAACCAGGGTCTGTCTCTCAGCGACCTGATCAACGAGGGTAACCTCGGGTTAATTAAAGCTGCCCAACGTTTTGATGAAACACGCGGTTTTAAATTCATTTCCTACGCCGTTTGGTGGATCCGTCAATCCATCCTCCAGGCACTGGCAGAACAGTCCAGGATCGTACGCCTGCCGCTCAACAAAGTAGGGCTCAGCAACAAGATCAGCAAGGCCTATTCCCAGCTGGAACAGGAATTTGAAAGAGAACCATCTCCTGATGAACTGGCTACCATTCTCGAAATCAACACAGACGAAGTAGAAGCTACCCTCGGTGTAGCCGCCCGTCACGTGTCTATGGACGCTCCTTTCATCGACGGAGAAGACAACTCCCTGCTCGACGTGCTCGAAAATCCGAACGCTGTCAGCGCCGATGAAGAACTGGACCACCACGATTCACTTCGCCGTGAAATCGAACGCTCCCTGTCCACCCTCACCGACCGTCAGAAAGATGTGATCATGCTGTACTTCGGCATCGCCGTAGAACACCCCATGTCACTCGAAGACATCGGCGAAAAATTTGGCCTCACCCGTGAAAGAGTACGCCAGATCAAGGATAAAGCTATCACCAAACTCAGGACCACCTCCAGAAGCAAACTGCTCCGGAACTACCTGGGATAAGTATTATTACGAATTAGGTTTTGTTGGATATAAACGCTTTGGCGGAGACAGGAGCAACAGCTCCCGGTCTCCGCTTTTTTTGTTTGCAGGGGGCGCATGCCCGGAATCGGTAACTTTTAACAACATTGTCAACATTCTCAACAATTCGCAACATTCGTCGATAACTTAGCTCAACATTCGCAACATTCGTAACTTATTCTCACCCAAAAACAATACTTTTGCAGTCCGTTTAAAATATCAACAATGTTTGAATCATTATCAGAGAGATTAGATTCCGCGTTTAAGCAGCTTAAAGGGGAAGGACGTATCAGTGAGATCAATATTGCCTCTACCGTTAAGGAAATCCGCCGTGCACTGGTGGATGCGGACGTGAACTATAAAATAGCCAAGGAATTTACTGATAAAGTAAAAGACAAAGCCCTCGGTGAGAAGGTACTGACCGCCATCTCTCCCGGACAGCTCATGGTAAAGATCGTGAAAGACGAACTGGCCGAGCTGATGGGTGGCACTGAGGCAGAAATTGATATCAAAACAAACCCTTCCATTATACTCATCGCTGGTTTACAAGGTTCTGGTAAAACTACCTTCTCCGGTAAACTGGCCAACTTCCTCAAAACCAAAAAAGGTAAAAAACCTTTGCTGGTAGCTGCCGATATCTACCGTCCTGCTGCGATCGATCAGCTGAAAGTGCTGGGCGAACAGATAGGCGTGGAAGTGTATAATGAGCCAGAGAATAAAAACGCCGTGCAGATCGCCGAAAACGCGGTCAAACACGCCAAAGCCAATGGCAATAACATCATCATCATCGATACCGCCGGCCGTCTGGCTGTTGATGAAGTGATGATGACCGAAGTGGCCAACGTGAAAAATGCCGTTAAGCCACAGGAAGTACTGTTCGTAGTAGACTCCATGACCGGCCAGGATGCGGTTAATACCGCCAAAGCGTTTAACGACCGCCTGGACTTCACCGGTGTGGTACTCACCAAACTGGACGGTGATACCCGCGGTGGTGCGGCCCTGACTATCCGTTACACCGTGACCAAACCGATCAAGTTTGTGAGCATGGGCGAAAAAATGGATACGCTCGATGTGTTCTACCCTGAACGTATGGCTCAGCGTATCCTCGGCATGGGTGATATCACTACCCTGGTAGAACGTGCACAGGCACAGTTCGACGAGGAGCAGGCCAAGAAGCTCGAAAAGAAGATCCGTCAGAACCAGTTCGATTTTGATGACTTCCGCGAACAGCTGCAGCAGATCAAAAAAATGGGTAACCTGAAAGATCTGATGGGCATGATCCCTGGCGTAGGTAAAGCCATCAAGGATATTGATATCAGTGACGACGCCTTTAAAGGCATCGAAGCGATGATCAACTCCATGACACCGGATGAGCGCGGTAACCCCGACCTCATCGACGGTAGCCGCCGCAAACGCATCGCCAAAGGCGCCGGAAAAAATATCCAGGACGTAAACCAGTTCATGAAACAGTTTGACCAGATGCGTCAGATGATGAAAATGATGAATAAGTTTGGTGCTGGCGGCCGTGGCCTGAAAGGAATGGTTCGTTAACAGGCCCGCGGAAATTTTTTTTGGAAATTTCAATTAAGAGGTTACATTTGCATCCCTAAATAAACAATATTTCCTAACTCGCAAAAAATAACTCGACTTATTTATGCCAGTAAAAATCAGACTGCAGAGACATGGCGCGAAGAAAAGGCCTTTCTATTTTATCGTAGTAGCCGACGCACGCGCTCCCAGAGATGGTAAATTCATCCAGAAAATCGGTACTTACAATCCTTTGACTGTACCTGCTTCCATCAACATCGATACTGAAAAAGCATTGCGTTGGTTGCAGAAAGGTGCACAACCTACCGACACTGTAAGAAGAATCCTCTCTTTCAAAGGTGTATTGTATTTGAAACACCTGTTAAGAGGTGTTACGCTGAACCTGTTCGACGAGCCTACTGCTTACCAGAAGTTTGCACAATGGCAAGCTGAGCACGAACAGAAAGTATCTGCCCGTCGTGACGGTCACAGAAAAGCAAGAATTGCTGCTCCGATCGTTAGAAAGGTAGAAGATACTCCTGCTGCTCCATCCGCAGAAGGAGAAGGTAACGAAGCATAAAACGGTAACGTTTTAACAATACCTGAAAAAGGAAATATTTGCGGTTGCAAATATTTCCTTTTTTAATTTCATGACAGGGCCCTCGCATTACGATGAATAATTATTTCAGTATAGGAAAACTGGTGTCAACGCACGGACTACAGGGAGAGCTGCTGTTAAGGCATAGCCTTGGTAAAAGATCTGCCCTGAAGGGTGTGACCGCCATCTTCCTCGAAGAACGGAAAAACAGCTTTATCCCGTATTTCCTGCAGCAAGTGACCGTTAAAGACGGAGAACATGTGTATATCCACCTGGAAGGCATAGATACCAAGGAAGCGGCTCAGAAACTGATGCCCGGCCAGGTATACCTCCAGGAGGATGACTTTAAGGCGCAAACAGCTTCTTCCGCCCCGCTGGCTTTGCTCGGCTTCACAGTTGAAGACGCGCATCACGGTACGCTCGGCACTGTAGAGGAAGTGATTGAAATGCCTATGCAGGTGCTTATAAAGGTGCATATCCAGGGCAAAGAGGCCCTGTTGCCCGTCAATGAGCAGTCACTCGTGAAAGTGGACCGGAAAAACCAGGTGGTACATCTGGACCTCCCGGAAGGGCTCGTTGAATTATACACAAACATGTAGCAAGAAATTTATGCGAATAGATATCATCACCGTATTACCTGAGCTGCTGGAGAGTCCGCTTTCCCATTCCATTATGAAGCGGGCACAGACAAAAGGGCTGCTGGAAGTACATGTACATCCCTTGCGGGCCTATTCCACCCTGAAGCACAACCAGGTGGATGATTACCAGTTTGGCGGTGGCGCCGGCATGGTGATGATGCTGGAACCGATTGTGAATGCCATCGAGTCTTTACAAGCTAAAGTACAGTACGACGAAATCATTTACCTGACTCCTGATGGCGAAACGCTGAACCAGCAGATGGCCAACAAATTATCGATGAAGGGTAACCTGCTGATGCTGTGCGGCCACTACAAAGGGATAGACCAGCGTATCCGGGACCACTTCATTACCAAAGAGATTTCTATCGGTGATTACGTGCTTTCTGGCGGTGAGCTGGGGGCAGCAGTGCTGGTAGATGCCATAGGACGGCTGTTGCCAGGTGTACTCAACGATGAAACCAGCGCACTGACCGATTCCTTTCAGGACAACCTGCTGGCGCCTCCGGTATATACCAGGCCTGTAGATTTCCGGGGATGGAAGGTGCCGGACATTTTATTGAGCGGCAATCATAAAAAAATTGAAGAATGGCGGCATCAGCAATCGGTAGAAAGAACCCAGACGCGCCGGCCGGACTTGTTGTAATTTAATAGTTTAGAGATGTAATTAATGGTTATACCAGGTTATCCACATAGATATCTTAAAAAATGCACAATATTTTCTAGATATTTTCCTGACTTAATTTGGTAAATGCCATTTCTTGTTTTACTTTTGCACTCCCATAAATATTTGAAAGATGAACGCAATTTCGTTTGTTCACGAACAACTGACAGCTAAAAAACAGTACCCTAAGTTTAAAGCAGGCGACAACGTCACTGTCAATTATAAAATCGTGGAAGGTAATAAAGAAAGGATTCAGTCCTTTAAAGGTGATGTAGTGAAAATCCAGGGTACAGGGTTTACTGCGTCTTTCACTGTTAGAAAAATTTCTGACGGCATTGGTGTGGAAAGGCTGTTTCCGCTTTACTCTCCTCATATCGACGGCATTGTGCTGAACAAAGTAGGTAAAGTAAGAAGAGCGAAACTTTTCTACCTGCGTGAGCGCGCTGGTAAGAAAGCCCGTATCAAAGAAAAAAGGGTTTAGTATAAAATACAGGGAAATTAGTTACAGGCGGGACCGTGATGGTTCCGCCTTTTTTCGTTCCTGCCAGCCTCAACCGGTCTTAAAATGGAATTAAATCTCCGCCTTTAACAAACCCGACGGGTGAAAAAGCGGATTTTATGAGTTACCTTTGTTAACATCGTAGAAAACTTAAAAAACAACTTTTGAGAAGATGACTGCTGTTTTTGTAAAATCATCATTTTTGATTCTCCAGGATATTGGTATGTCTGAACTGCTGCTGATAGCCATCGTCGTTTTACTGCTGTTTGGCGGTAAAAAAATACCCGAATTAATGCGGGGACTGGGTAAAGGCATCCGTGAGTTCAATGACGCCAAAAACAATGTGCGCCAGGAAATAGAGGAAGGTATGAGAGAGAAACCTGTGCAACCGTCCACTACTGATACAACAAAGCCAACTGATACGCAGCACAACGCCTAACCTGGCGGTATCCCTGTAGAGGGAATTATCCTGAACTATAATTTTAACTGGTTTAGCATTGACTGAATACAGCAGTATAGCTTCATTTCATAAAGCATTATACGCCGGCAGTACAAGCTGTACAGAGAGAGTACGTTTTTACCTCAACCGTATAGCACAGTTAAAACACCTGAATGCCTTCCTGGAAGTATATGAGGAGGAGGCGCTGGTGAAAGCGCAGGAACTGGATGAACGTATTAAAAACGGTCAGCCGGTTGGCGTTTTAGCCGGAGTAGTGATAGGTATTAAAGATGTAATCTGTTATAAAGGCCATAATGTGAGTGCCGCTTCCAGAATACTGGAGGGGTTTACATCGCTTTTTTCCGCCACAGCTGTGGAAAGACTGCTGGCAGCGGATGCGATTATCATTGGTAATCTTAACTGCGACGAGTTTGCAATGGGATCTACCAATGAGAACTCAGCTTATGGTCCCACGCTGAACGCACTGGATAATACCCGGGTTCCGGGTGGTTCTTCAGGAGGCTCAGCAGTAGCTGTACAGGCAGGCCTCTGTCAGGTTAGCCTGGGTAGCGACACCGGCGGCTCTGTCCGCCAACCAGCTGATTTTTGCGGCATAATCGGGCTTAAGCCCACCTATGGCCGTATATCACGTCACGGGCTCATCGCCTATGCCTCTTCTTTTGATCAGATAGGCATTTTTGGCAAGGAAATTGACGATGTGGCGAGTGTTCTGCAAGTGATGGCAGGACCTGATGAGTTCGATAGTACAGCGGCTCAACAAGAAGTTCCCGACTACCTGAAAAATCTGTCACACAATAAAAGTTACAGGTTTGCGTATTTAAGAGATGCCCAGTACCATGAAGGATTGGATGTTGAAATGAGAGGTGGTTATATCGATCTTTTTGAAAGCCTCGTAACTGCCGGACACACCGTAACTGGTAAAGGCTTTGATTATCTTGACTATGTGGTTCCCGCCTATTATGTGCTGACAACAGCAGAGGCATCCTCTAATTTGTCCCGCTATGATGGTGTCAGATTTGGGCATAGGACCAACGAAAAGAACCTCGATCTGATCGATTTTTACAAAAAAAACAGATCGGAAGGGTTTGGTAAAGAAGTAAAACGTCGTATATTACTGGGGACTTTTGTGCTGAGCGCAGGTTATTACGACGCATATTATACAAAGGCACAACAAGTCAGGAGATTAGTTACCGAAAAACTGAATGACATCCTAGAAGAATTCGACGCTATTTTAATGCCAACTGTACCGTCGACAGCCTTTAAATTAGGGGAAAAAACAAAAGACCCGATTGCTATGTACCTGGCAGATATTTATACGGTACTGGCCAATCTGTCAGGGGTCCCGGCTATTTCAGTGCCGTTGGGCCGGCATTCAAACGGAATGCCATACGGTGTACAGATCATCACAAAGAAGTTTGACGAAGCAGCCCTGTTGCAAATTGCCCATCAAGTGATGGCAACGGAAAGGGCTTCGATTGTTTAAAATAAATTGTATGAGAAAAATCTTTTTACTATTGCTGTTGCCAGCATTGAGTTTTGGAAGTGTGGAGGTTATGGGTAGCAACAGCGTACCTAAAGAGACAGCGTCTCCATCGGTCTCGCGTGACACTACATTATCTAAATTCCGCAAGGTGCACTTGCCGAAGGATAGCTTAGTGCCTTCTCCCACCACTATGGCGGTGAAAAAAGCTGCCCAGAGCCTGCCTAATAATATTCGCAGTGCTAAAGTATATGAGCAGATCAATAACAACCTGGTTGCTGGTTATGTAAATAACTATGCTACCCGGTACAGTCAGCATCTGCAAACCATGATCGAAAGAGGTCAGCCTTATTTCTCCATGGTAGAAAAAATCTTCCGTGAGCACGGTATTCCGGAAGAAATGAAATATCTCGCTGTAATTGAATCCAGCTTTAATACCAACGCTCGTTCCAGAGTAGGTGCTGTAGGTGCATGGCAGTTTATGGCCGGTACCGCCCGTCTCTTTGGTCTGAACGTTGGAAAAAGAGTAGACGAAAGGAAAGATTTCTATAAGTCTACCTTGGCTGCCGCCCAATACCTCAACCAGCTGTATAACCAGTTTGGTGACTGGCTCCTGGTAGTGGCTGCCTACAACTGTGGCCCCGGTGGAGTACAACGTGCTATGAAAGCCAGCGGCCGTGAAGATTTCTGGGGTATGCAGTATTTTCTGCCCGCAGAATCCCGTAACCACGTATATAAATTTATTGCTACCGGTTATATCCTCGACAGATTCAACAACTTCTTTGGTGTGAGCGATGACATGGCTCCTGCTGTAGCTGAAAACACCAGCACAGCAGCGGCTGCTCCTACTGCCAGAGGCCCTCTGACAGAAGATGAAATCTTCTCCAGTGTGGAAATCAATGTTACCGGTAAATACAAACTGGAGGCTATCGCCAAAAAACTGGATATGCCTCTGGCCGAACTGGACAGATTTAATCCTGGCTTTGCTAAAGCAATGTCCAGCGCTGAAAACAACTACGACCTGCGCATCCCGAAAGACAAGATGAAGCAGTTCCTGGCTGAGAAAAACGAGATCCTGAAAGAGTCTGTACAGTTGGCGTTGGATGATAAAGCAACAGGTGTAGACAAATCTAAATTCCCTGCACCGGCTAAAATGCAGGCTGAAGGAGTTGCTTCTGCTAAAAAAGCAAACACCAGTGCTAAAAAATCCAGCAGCAAAAAACATACGGCTGCTAAAAAACATTCCAAAAAGAAAACTGCTCATAAAAAGTAGTTCCTCTTCATAGAAAAGAAAAACCCGTGTCAGCTTTGCCGGCACGGGTTTTTTCTTTTTATGGCCCGTTTGTTTCGGGCAGTAAAACCGTATGCTATACAACCAGTATTCCCTTCTTCTTCTTCTTCTTCTCACTGAACGCCACCAGATCGAGCAGAGGCCCGGTCATGAAGGTGGTGGCCAGTGCCATCAGTACCATCATTGCAAATATGCTCGGAGAGAGGATACCCAGGTCATAGCCAATATTGAGTACTACCAGTTCCATCAGGCCACGGGTGTTCATCAGCGCGCCAACAGCCACGGATTGCCGCCAGGACTGGCCCATGAGCCGGGCAGTCAAAGTACTGCCGCCGAACTTACCGGCTACGGCTACCAGCATGATCATACCACATACACTCCACAGGTGACTTTCATTCAGCAACCCAATCTGTGTTCTGAGGCCGGTGTACACAAAAAATATCGGTAACAGCAATAACACGCTGACATCTTCCAGTTTATCTGTGAGCAGTTGTTTGATATCGGTCTGCTGTGGCATGATCACTCCCGCCAGGAAAGCACCAAACAGGGCATGGATGCCTATTACCTCGGTTGCCAGGGCTGACAGTAGTAAGGTGAAGAAAACCACGGAAACGGCCGCTTTCTGTCGATTTCTGGCTATATGTCTGCTGATGGTACGGTTGAGCCATGGGCGTACCAGCCACAGCATCGTTCCTACAAAAATAATGGCCAGCACAATGGTGACAAGTGCACTAACAAAACCACCGGCTTTTACAATGGCCACCACTACTGCCAGTATACACCAGGCAGTAATATCATCGGCTGCTGCACAGGTAATGGCCAGCGTGCCCAGCGGTGTACCGGTCAGTTTTCTTTCCTGTACGATACGGGCCAGCACCGGAAAGGCAGTAATACTCATAGCGATACCCATAAACAGCGCAAAGGCCAGGAAGCTAACTCCTGCAGGCGCGAAGCTGGTAAAGAGATAGTAGGCCAGCCATACGCCCAGGAAAAAGGGTACTACAATACTGGCATGACTAATCATTACTGCATCGTGTGCCTTGTTCCTGATTTTGCTGATATCCAGCTCCATTCCCACGATAAACATAAAAAAGGCCAGACCTATCTGACTGAGGAACTGTAAATTCTTCATGGAGTCAACGGGAAAGAGGAAGGCGGAAAACGAAGGCATAACCCAGCCCAGCAGAGAAGGACCCAACAATACCCCTGCAATGATTTCACCTACTACTGACGGTTGTTTTACCTTATTGGCCAGTATGCCAAATGCGCGTGCCATCACCATAATCAGGATAATCTGCAGCAACAAAAGGCTTAACGGGTGCTTGAAGTTATCGAGATATTGCCACCAGGAGTTGTCCGGTGCAGGTTGTGAAACATGGGCTACTGTTGCCACAGGGGCTTCTGTCTGTTTTACAGGCAACAACTGTCCTTGTTGCAGGATTACCCATATCAATACCCCAAACAGGCCTATGATGGCGGGGTAGAGGAGAAGGCGCTTTTTCATAAGTGATTTATAAAAAGTAAAATACGGATTTGCAAGGGGACATTGATCCTCACAAATCCGTAATTATCGTTTAGGAGACTGCAATCAGATTGCTGCGATGCCTGGCAGTGTTTTTCCTTCGAAAAACTCCAGCATGGCACCACCGCCGGTGGAAACGTAGCTTACTTTTTCGGCCAGTCCGAACTGGTTGACAGCTGCAACGGAGTCACCGCCACCAACGAGGGAGAAGGAGCCCTGAGCAGTGGCAGTTACGATAGCATCAGCCACTCCTTTGGTACCTTTCTGGAAGGCTTCCATTTCAAAAACACCCATTGGACCGTTCCACAGAATGGTTTTGGATTGCTGGATAGTTTTGCTGAACAGTTCAACACTTTCAGGACCTACGTCGAGGCCCATCCATCCGGCAGGGATGTTATCGTTGGAAACTACCTGTGTTGCGGCATCCGGCGCAAATTTATCTGCAGCAACGGAGTCAACAGGCAGGATGAGTTTTACATTTTTGGTTTTGGCTTTATCGAGCAGTTCGTTGGCCAGGTCCAGTTTATCATTTTCACAGAGGGAGTTACCGATTTCCTTGCCCTGGGCTTTGAGGAAAGTGTAAGCCATACCACCACCAATGATGATGTTGTTGGCGCGCTCCATCAGTGTTTCTATGATGAGGATTTTATCGCTCACTTTGGCACCACCGAGGATAGCAGTGAAAGGCGCTTCAGCGTTGTTAAGTACTTTTTCAGCATTGGTTACTTCTGCTTCCATGAGGAGCCCGAACATACGGTCAGGTTTGGAGAAGTATTGTGCGATGATAGCTGTGGAAGCGTGTGCACGGTGCGCGGTGCCAAAGGCATCGTTTACGTATACATTGCCCAGTTTGGCGAGTTCTTCAGCGAAAGAAGGATCACCTTTCTCTTCTGCTTTGTGGAAGCGCAGGTTTTCGAGCAGCAGCACTTCGCCCATTTGCAGGTCTGCAGCGGCTTTATGGGCTACAGGGCCTACGCAGTCGGTAGCAAACTTAACAGTGGTGCCACCGAGGAGGGAGATGAGGTGATATACGAGATGTTTTAAGGAATATTTATCGCTGGGACCATCTTTCGGACGGCCGAGGTGGGACATGAGTATTACGGCACCACCGTCTTTCAGGATTTTTTTGATGGTAGGAACGGCAGCCCTCATGCGGGTGTCGTCAGTAATTTCGAACTTGTCGTTCAGGGGAACGTTGAAATCCACACGGACCAGGGCTTTGCGGCCATTGAAGTTATAGTCGGAGAATTTGCTCATAAATAGCGATTTAAGAGAAAGGGTTTATGCCATAAAAAAACCGCGGACCAACAGCACAAAGCAAGTTTCAACCAAAAGTGACTTGGCATATCTGCTGCTATGGTGTAGTTGTTCCGCGGAATGTAAAATAGTATCCCGGGGATACCCCAGGAATACTGTCTGATTATTTGCTGATCAGACCGGCGAAGTACCTTACAGTACGTACCAGCTGAGAAACATAACTCATTTCGTTATCGTACCAGGAAACGGTTTTAACCAGTTGCTGATCGCCAACAGTCATTACTTTAGTCTGTGTAGCATCGAACAGGGAACCGTAGTGGATACCGATGACATCGGAGCTTACAATTTCATCTTCAGTATAACCGAAAGATTCGTTGGAAGCTGCTTTCATAGCTGCATTGATTTCTTCTGCAGTTACTTTTTTGTTGAGGATAGTAGTCAGTTCGGTGAGGGAACCGGTGATAGTTGGTACACGTTGAGCGTTACCATCCAGTTTACCTTTCAGTTCAGGTAATACCAGGCCGATAGCTTTTGCAGCACCGGTACTGTTAGGTACGATGTTAGCAGCAGCAGCACGGGCACGGCGCAGGTCACCTTTAGGATGCGGAGCATCGAGGGTGTTCTGGTCGTTGGTGTAAGCGTGAATAGTAGTCATTAAGCCGGTATTGATACCGTAGTTGTCCTGCAGTACTTTAGCCATAGGAGCCAGGCAGTTGGTGGTGCAGGAAGCGCAGGAGATAACAGTCTCGCTACCATCGAGGAGATGGTGGTTTACATTGAAAACGATCGTTTTCAGATCACCGGTAGCCGGAGCGGAAATTACAACTCTCTTGGCGCCAGCAGCGATGTGGGCGGATGCTTTATCTTTATCAGTAAAGAAACCGGTACACTCGATCACAACATCAATACCATGGTCTTTCCAGGGAATCTGGGACGGATCTTTCTGTGCATATATCTTCACATCTTCACCGTTCACATTAATTGCGTTCTCAGAATGTTTAACTTCTGCATCAAACCTACCCTGTGCTGAATCATATTTCAGCAAATGCGCCAGCACTGTAGGGCTGGTGAGATCATTGATAGCAACCACATCAATGCCGGGCATTTTGTAAATCTGGCGGTATACCAAACGACCAATGCGGCCGAAACCATTAATACCAATTTTGAGAGTAGTTCCCATTTTTCGTCATGATTTGAGTATGAAAAAATCGAGAGCGAATTTACAATCTATACCCCTATTATTCAATATATTTTTAGGTTATGAAAATATTTTTTGGAAATATCAAATTAGGTTGTACATTTGCAATCCCAAAACGATACGCCGCGTTGGTCAAGGGGTTAAGACGCCTCCCTTTCACGGAGGAATCACGGGTTCGATTCCCGTACGTGGTACGAAGAAAAGAGCAGAAGCAGTAATGTTTCTGCTCTTTTGGTTTTAAGTACCCTGTAAGCCAAAGGTTTGTATCATCATTTACCCATCTTTCTGAACAGCCTTATCCGGACAATCTACAAATCACTATTTTTAGGCATTACTGAAAAAAACATCGATCGTTGTTATGAAACGCAGAAAGCTGCTCAAAGATGTCTTTAACTTGCATCCGCTCCGTCGTATACTGATCAGCCTTAGCCTGACACTAGTGGTTGCTGTTATACTCATGCTCAACCATGTCCAACTGAGCGCGCTGGTATTTTATATGTTGTTATGGGACGTATTTGCCATCTCCTACATCACCACCGGCTGGATCGTTTTCTTTAAACGATCTGTGACAGATATCCGTAACTGGGCCCGTATAGACGATGGCAGCCGCATCTTTGTAACCATCATCCTGTTATTGGCCTCCTTTGCCAGTATGGTCACCATCGTACTGCTGATGGTATCAAGCCAGGAAAAAGATGGAACCTATCTGCCCGTAGCCATCACCGGGATACTGTCATCCTGGGCTATGGTACATACTACCTACAGCTTTCATTATGCTAACCTCTACTACGATGATGATGTGACCGATAAAAATCGTCACGCCGGCGGACTCGACTTCCCTAATGAAAAACATCCCGACTACCTAGATTTCGCCTATTTCTCTTTTGTGATAGGCATGACCTTCCAGGTTTCTGATGTACAGATCGCCAATCGCATTCTCCGCCGTTCCGTACTGGTACACGGATTGCTGTCTTATATCCTCAATACTTTTGTAGTGGCTTTAACCATCAATCTGATTGCGGGGCTTAAACATTAAGGTTCCCAGGACTGAAGTCCTGGGCTATTATTGTTTGGGTTTGTTCGAGGGATTCGAAAGGAGCTGGGCAGGCGTCAAATTGAATGCTGGCTTTACTTTTGAGCGTATTTTTTTGTGTTTTAGGGAGTTGATTGGGGGCTTAAAATTGAGGTGTTGTTTTTATCATCTCAAAAAAAAAGTAAAAAAGTTTGAAGAAAAATTTTGTGGAATAAAACTTATTCCTATCTTTGCAATCCCAAAACGGAAACGCCGCGTTGGTCAAGGGGTTAAGACGCCTCCCTTTCACGGAGGAATCACGGGTTCGATTCCCGTACGTGGTACAAAAGCCTTCGAAATTTTCGAAGGCTTTTTTTATGCCCGTTAGTGTAGAAATACAAATCAAATCAAATCAATTTGTATTCCGGGCTGTCTTCTTCGTTATTTCTCAATCGTTAACTACCCTCGCCTTTACCGTAAGCTGCCTGATGGCGGCCAGATGTGCGAATAACACCACCTGCACAATAAAAGCCGGTAACCAGCTAAAAGGAAAATAAAAGATGGCAACGTTGGGTTGGTCAAAGGCAAACTTTTGAAATGGAGTGGGCGCGGAAAGAATTGCATTGAATACGATGTTAAGTAATAACCCCAAAGCAATCAACTGCCAGATAAGTACTGCCTGCCGGTTTTGTTTTCCGTTCTGCAGCCCATAATAGGCCACAAACGGAGCTGTGGTACCGGCAAGGATATCAAAATTTCTTCCTTCAAAGGTCATTAACTGAGGGATGGTTTTGTTTAAAAATAGCCACCAGAGCACAATTTCCACCGGTATTCTCACCATATGAAGATAGGTCAGATTAGTCAGCGGCAGGCTGTCTATGAATGCCCGTCCACCAGTGGTGAGAAACAGGACTATTATCGTGATAAGAGCTGGTAAAACACCCCATAGCAGGATCCTGGGCGGCATAGCATCTGTTGCCGTAAAAACACCCGTTATTGCAAATATTCCCTGCAGGGCCAGCCACAGGATCAGACCGATAAGAATGAGCACAGATCTTTTACGCACAATGGCCGACGTTGATGCTCTCATTGCCATGTAAAACAGCAGTAATGTAGCGATAGTTGTCAGTATAAAAACCAACGGGATATAGAATGGTAATTGTGCTATCATTTCAACTTGTTTGTGGGGTCCGGGGAAGTTATTGTAATGTATAACTTAATTCATTATCAGACAATGACTGCTGGGGTATATATCCTTTCGGTTAATGAGGTCCTTTCGGTCTCAGCATTTTATAGAAATATAGTAACATTTAGTACATTTAACGGGCATCCTACATTTTTTCCGTACCGCCATGATCCACAAATTTATTCAGGTTATTACATCACAACGGTATCCTGCAGCCAGGCACCTGTATTGCCTGTTGTGCCTGATCGTCATGGCCGGTACTGCAATAGGACAGCAGACAAATCTCTCTTATCATTTCAGGCATCTGGACATCAGCACCGGACTTGCGAGCAATCACGTTTCGGCTATCCTGCAGGACCGCAAAGGATTTATCTGGATTGCCAGTACCGCCCTGCAACGGTATGATGGTACCAACCTGGTCACCATGGCTAATTTCGACCGTGTACCCGGTTCCATCTACTACGATGATATCTGCCTCTGTGAAGATAACCGTGGCCGTATATGGATGGGTACCCCCGATAATATTCGTGTATACGATCCTGTTACTACCCTTATCAAAACACTTAAAGTAGCCAACAGGGCCGAACTGCCGGAAGGACTTCAATGCAGTAATATCATCCAGGACCATGCCGGTGTAATGTGGGCCACTACCCGTGATGGCCTCATGCGATTTGAGGAAGCTACCTTTAGCTTCCACAAAGCAGCCGGTATACCGGAAACAGACCGGCTGCAGATGCAGGATGCCCTCATGGAAGATGAAGCCGGCAATCTGTGGGTAAGCGGTCAGGAACATCTCTACATCCTGGACCGTGACCGTAAGCAGTTATTCACATCCGATCATAATCCCCAACGTTTACGGATACTCGATATCCATAACAGCTTCAAAAAAATATATACCGACGCCGATCATCAAATATGGCTGGCCGGAAGAGGTGGTATCCTCTATCACTATGATCCGCTGAAAAACACACTGAAAGAACATCATTTTATCACCCCTGATACCAAACATTATCCTGCCGCAAAGCAGCAAACAGACCCCATTTTTGACGTGTTGGCCGATGGTGACAACCGGCTGTGGGTAGCTACGGAAAAAGGAGGAATCTTCCGCTTTAATAAAGCGACCCGGCAGTTTGATGTAAACATTACCGGTAATAATACAGACGAACGTGGTTTTCATTATGACTATGAAGCCAACTGCATGCTGAGCGACCGGGAAGGGCACCTCTGGATAGGCACCGATCATGGTATCAATATCCTCAGTATGCACAATACTTCCTTCCGGATGTTTGATCATCGTACGTCCTTCAGCAAAACAAAGGAACGACTGCCCGCCGCAGAAGTGACGGGTGTTTTCCAGGGGAGTAACGGCGACATATATGTGGGGTACTGGGGGAAAGGTTTCAGCAGGCTGTCTTCTCAATTACAACTACTGGGCAATTACTTCCGCAGTGGCGACAGTACTACCTCTATTCCTGAAGAACGGGGATTGGTATGGAGTTTTACGGAGCTGAAGGATGGAACTATCCTGGTGGGACAGGAGAATGGAAGGCTTTCTTTGTTTAACCCTGCCACCGGCCGGTTTACCCGGCATCTCAGTTCACCGGCATTATATCAGCAAACCCTGCTTCGTATGCTGGTAAGGGATACAATGGTATGGATAGGATTGTATAAACGCGGCCTTGCCAGCTGGAATCCGCGGGCTAACCAGTTTATACACTACCACGAGATCACCGATTCTCTGAAACGTCCGCTTTCCGTGATGCAGATAGTTGCTGAAAAAGATTCCCTGTTATGGCTTGGTTCCAGCAGTGGCGGCCTTATTCTGTTTAATCCGCGCTCCCGGCGGATCGTGGACAGACAGACTTTTGAATGGGATAAACATATTTACAACAATGTTACCTCACTGGTAAGATACAACGATAGTACACTGCTGGCCGGCACAGACCACGGGCTATGGGTTTACAATACCCGTCATGATACCTACACGCCTGTTAAAATCAACGGAAAGCTTTTTGACGAATGGGTACTGAGTATCCGGGAAGATATTCCCGGGAAAGTATGGTTTACCACTCCTTACGGCTTTTACCGCCTTACACTGCCTGATAAACTGGAAACATTTACCCAGAATGATGATATCATCGACAATACCCGGAAAGTGCGCCGCCGCATCACCTGGCTGAAGGACGGAAGGCTACTGGTAGGTGCCTCTGATCATTTTGTGGTCTTTGAACCAGACAAGCTGGAAGTGGCGCCACCACCACCTGATGTCACCATCGTAAATATGAAAGCACTGGACAGTACAGTGCTGATTGAAGAGGCTCTGCGGGATGGCAAACCGGTAGAGTTGAACCACCGGCAGAATTTTATCGGGGTAGAGTTTAAAAGTCTGTTGTATCATCACGAAAAGATCCGTTACTATTACCAGCTGGAAGGCCTTGATGAAAACTGGGTGAGCGCTGAAAGCATATTGGTGGCCAAATATACCAACCTGGCTCCCGGACATTACACTTTTCGCGTAAGGGCTGTTAATACTGCCGGTACTTTCTCCAGAGACATCAGTGAGCTGAAAATCTTTATCCGGCCTGCTTTCTGGCAAACTTCGTGGTTCCGGTTATTGTGTTTGTTCATCGCAATTGCGCTGGTATACCTGTATTTTAGACTACGTATCACGTCTGTAAAAAAAGAAGCCCGCGAACGGGCCGCCATCCAGCAACAAATGGCGCAGCTGGAAATGAAAGCCCTGCGTGCGCAGATGAACCCGCATTTTATCTTTAATGCACTCAACTCCATACAGACATTTATGATGAAAAGCGAAACAGAACAGGCATTGTCTTACCTGGCCCGTTTCGCAAGGCTTATCCGTAATGTGCTCGACAATTCCCAACTGAATAATATCCCCGTTTCCAAAGAGGTAAATATGCTGACCAATTACCTGGAACTGGAGAAATTACGTTTCACCGATCAGTTTGAATACCAGTTTATCATCGATCCTGCACTGGAGCTCGATCTGGTGGAGATTCCTACCATGATACTGCAACCCTTTGTGGAAAATGCCATCTGGCATGGTATTCTGCACACCCGCACTCAGGGAAGGATTACCATCACGTTTTCCAGAAAGGAAGACAGGGTATTGTGTAGTGTGGAAGACAACGGAGTGGGGAGAGAAAAATCAGCTGTCCTGCGGAAGATGGAGAAACAGCATTACTCGCGTGGCCTGCAAATTACGCGCGACCGGCTTCAGTTGTATAACAGCCGTTTTAATGTAGATGCCAGCTTTGATATTGAAGATCTGACAGATGAAGCCGGCAACCCAACAGGAACAAGGGTCAATATATGGTTCCCCTATGTAGAGGAATAGAAAAAATTACGAATTAGGAATTACGAATTTTTGAGGCATTAATCATTCGTAATTCCTAATTCGTAATTGCTTATTTCAGTCCTATCTCGTAATGTCTTTCCGGAATTTCTATATCCAGGAAACCTTTTTTGAGTAGCCAGTTTTTAAAGATGGTTTGTACATCATACTCTCCGTGAACCAGGAATAATTTTTTTACCTCAGCAGGGTTCTGGCATGCCAGCCACTGGCTGAGGTCTTCGTAGTCGCCATGGGCACTCATAGAGCGGATGACACCTACTTCAGCCTTTACTTCGTAGCGGGTACCATAGATAGATACCTCTTTGGCGCCCCGCATCAGGCGTCCGCCAAGGGATTGCGGCTCGCAATAGCCAACGATCAGGATGGTGTTACGTTCTTCATCGATATTATTGGCAATATGATGTTTAACGCGGCCTGCTTCCGCCATACCAGATGCGGAGATGATCACGCAAGGTTCCCTGCGGAAGTTGAGGTTTTTGGATTCATCCACAGATTTTACATAATGCAATCCCGGGAAATCAAAGGGGTCGTCGTCTCTTTTCAACAGATCGGAGACCTCACGGTTAAATACTTCAGGATGTGATTTGGTAACGGCTGTAGCTTCGGTGGATAACGGGCTGTCTACAAAGATTTCGACAGCAGGCAGTGTACCGTTGAGCTGTGCTTTATTGAGTGCATAGAGCAGTTCCTGGGTACGGCCTACGCTGAAAGCGGGGATAATCAGCTTACCTCTTTTTTCGACGCAGGTTTCACGGATATACCGTAACAGCTCTGCATCTGAAGGGGCGGCATCGGCATGGAGGGTGCTGCCGTAGGTAGATTCGATGAGTATATAATCAGCCTGTGGAAAAGTGGCGGGTGATTTCAGGATGGCATCATTATACCGGCCTATATCTCCGCTGAAGGAGATCTGTTCTGTTTTACCGTTTTCGGTGATACGCAGGTGTACAGAGGCAGCGCCTACAATGTGGCCGGCATCGGTGAACATCAGTTGTACATCGGGGTCAATATTGGTCCATGTATTGTAGTCCATGGGTTTGAGGAAACGGATAGCATTTTTGGCGTCTTCGAGGGTGTATAATGGCAACACATATGGTTTGCCTTCGTTTGCCCTTTTTTTATTGGTGAACTTCACATCATCTTCCTGTATTTCGGCAGAATCGAGCAGCAGGATTTCGGTCATGTCGCGGGTGCCTGGTGTGCAGAAGATATGCCCGTTGTAGCCCATTTTTACCAGTCGGGGAATAAGGCCGGAGTGATCGATATGGGCATGTGAAAGTACCATGTAGGTGATCTCTGAAGGTTCAAAGCCGAAGTCTCTGTTCATATCGTCTGTTTCAGCACCCATGCCTTGAAACATTCCACAATCCAACAGAATCTTTTTGCCATTTTTTAATGTGATGAGGTGCTTAGAGCCGGTAACAGTGCGGGCCGCACCATGAAATGCTATTTTCATATCCTTGTTTTAGGGTGATGATCACCATTATTACGATTTACCTTTAAAAGACCAGGTGATAGTGAAGGAGGCAATTAGCGTGCCTTGCTTATCTCTGCCTTCACTGCGCATGGAAACAGATACAGCTTCTTCCTGGTGGAGTGCCTTTTCTATGGCTGCTTTCAGGGCAGGCAGGTCATTGCAGGTAAAGAAAGTAAGGCCGGTCGCTTTTTTGACAAAGGTGGATTCCATACCGGTAACGAGCATGGATACACGCCTGGGAGCACTCTGCACATACATCATGGCGGGTAGTCCGGTACTCAGCTCCGCAGCCATAGACAGGCAGGCGAAGTAGGTCGAACGGAAAGGATTCTGCGATAGCCAGCGGTAAGGTACGGAAGTAACGCAGGTTTCCTCCTGAATGGATTGAAGGCGTACCCCCGCCAGCCACGCTGCTGGCAGTTTTCCAAACAGGTAGGCCGAAAACTTAAACGGATGCTGTGCAAACTTTTTAAAAGCGTGCACAGCATCCGTGTTAAAAGTGGTCATGCCGTTATTCATGGCGGTATTTATTCATTGATGTAATTGGAAGGCAGCAAAGCGGCGGGAGACCACTGTTTGAAGAACTCCATGAGTTTCTTCCGGTCATAGGAATCTGCCGATTCGAGCAGTCCTGAATTCTGGGTATGCAGGCGGTTGCCTTTGGCATCCAGTACTACCAGCACCGGGAACCCGAAACGTTGTGGATATCCCAGTTCCTGTAATATAGGCAGGTTCTTGTTTTCCTTGCTGTAGTTGAGGTGGTACACTACATAGTTTTTGTCCATCATGGCTTTCAGCTCTGCATCATCTTCCACGAATTTGTATAAGCGTTTGCACCAGATGCACCAGTTCCCACCTATCTGTATTAAAACATGTTTCTTCTCTTCGGCAGCCTTTTTCACGGCAGCAGCTATATCCGCTTTGGCATCGGCAGCGGGATTGTAAATATGCGCCAGGTCATGTGTCTGGGCCTGTGTTTTTACCACCGGCAAAACGATCGCAAAGCTCAGCAGCAATGCCCACACCATCTTCTTCATAAAACTTGATTTATTCATCATTCTAATTTACACTATATTTTGGACATAGGATTGTATGGCTTTTTGCGCCTGCGTGCTGTCTCCCAGCTGTAAGGCGATGATGTCTTTCAGCTGTTGCTGCAGGGCAGTATCATATATCTGCACACATACTTCTATGCGTCTGTAAAGGTTCCGGTTCATCCAGTCTGCAGAACCCATATACACTTCTTCTTTGCCATTATTGTGGAAAATGAATACCCGCGCATGTTCCAGGTAACGGTCTACAATCCTTACCACACGGATATTGCGGCTTTCGGTAATATCCGGCAGCAGGCAGTTGATGCTGCGTACGATCAGGTTGACCTGTACGCCAGCCTGGCTGGCTTCATATAACTTGGCAATCATAGCTTTTTCCTGCAGATTGTTCACCTTAACGGTAATAACCGCGGGCAGGCCCTCATGGGCGTTGGTAATCTCCCGGTCTATCATTTCAGTAAAACGGGACATCATATTGAACTGGGCCACCAGCAGGTGCTGGAACTGCAGGAAATGATAAGCCATTGGCTGTTCTCTGCTTTGCAGATACAGGAACAGCAGTTCCATTTCCCGGGTGATACCGGCATGTGAGGTAAAAAGCACATGATCGGTATAAAAACGGGCAGTACTTTCGTTGAAGTTACCGGTAGCAATCAAACCGGAATAGTCCCATTGGTAGCCGCGGCGACGCTTTACCAGCGCTGTTTTGGCATGTACTTTCATGCCCGGGATACTATAGATGAGTTTTACACCGGCTTCTTTCATTTTTTTAGACCAGCGAATATTATTGGCTTCATCAAAACGAGCTTTCAGTTCCACGAATACCGTTACAGCTTTACCGTTACGGGCAGCGCTGATCAGTGCCTGCGCTATCTGGGAGCCGGAAGCAATACGGTAAAGGGTTACATATATCTCGGCCACATCAGGATCGATAGCTGCTTCATTGAAGAAGCGCAGTACTGGATCGTATTGCTGATAAGGGAGATGTACCAGCAGATCCCGCTGCTGGATGAGGTCCAGCAGGTAATCAGCTGCAGCTGCCTCCGGATTGGCTGAGGGCCTGGCTTTGGGATACAGGGCATCTGTAAACCCTGCAGGCATCGGCAGATCAGCGAGATCTTTCAGGTTGTGGTAACGTCCTCCAGGCACCATTTCGTTGGCTGCCACCTCAAAATGATCAGCCAGGAAATTGCGTAGCTGCAGCGGCATGGCGGAGTCATATAGAAAGCGGGTAGGAACACCCAACTCACGTTTACGGATCAACGTTTCTACTTCTTCCAGGATATCACCTTTCATCTCATCCATATCTATTTCCGCATTACGCGTCAGCTTGATGCAGTAACTGTTTTGTATGGTATATCCGCGGAAAATATAAGGAAGATGTATTCTTATCACATCATCAAGAAAAGCAATACGAAATACACCATCAGGTGAATCCAGTGTGATAAAGCGTTTCAGCCCGGAAGGAATATTAACGAGCACTGTTTCCTGTGTATCCGGTGCCTGCTCAGGAGAGAGGGTGACTACCAGGTATAATGCATTATTCTCCGGGAAGAATTTTTTGTGGCGTTGGCTCAGCCATACCGGCTGCAGCCAGGCCAGTACGGCCGACAGGAAGTAAGTTCTGGTAAGAGTGGCCATGGCCGGGTCGGTGGCGGGACCGTAGTGCAGGGATATCCCATTTTGGTGCAAATCAGGCAGGACGCTGCCGGTAAATATCCGGCCATATTCTTCCTGTTGCTGATTAATGGTATCCAGCACCTGTTGCAGGGTTTCGGGTGAAGGAGATTCTTCACCGGCAGCTTCAGGATCGCGCTCCAGCACCTTATTGATGGCCAGTATGGCTGGCATCCTCACTCTGAAGAACTCGTCGAGGTTGGATGAAAATATAGACAGGAATTTGATACGTTCATACAATGGCACCTGCGTATCGGCAGCCATCTGCAATACCCGATAATTAAATGACAACCAGCTTAGATCACGGTTATATAAAGGAATACTCATGAATACTTATGCTTTTACCGGGAAAAATATGCCGGCGATCATAAATGCCAACACAGAGCCTATCAAACCAAACATAAAAATGTTATAGGATATGCGAAGTAGTCTGTATTTGTGTGCCAGCACCACGCCCAGATGATATACGTCTTTGGTCATGCTGCCATAGAGAAATTCAGAATCTTCCATCATTTTTTTCATTCCCCATTCGTATTCATCGAGTTTCATCCGGTAGAAGTTTCCAAAGAATAACAGGTTCGCATTTTTGTTGGAGATATCTTCTTTGGTAAATGTACCACTGGTGACATTGGGTCTGGTGGCCAATACCGCAAAGATGACGGTGGTAACGGAAGTGATGAGGAATATGACAGCAGGAATGATCATATTGGGATAATCTTCGATACGCCTTACCAGTACTGTCAGCATAAAGGAAATAATGATGGAGTTGACCGAGATCATTATATGAGCTTTACTATCAGCCATGGAGCTCAGCCGGATATGGTTGGTGGAGGTGATCCTGAACATGGTTTCGATACCCCGGTCCGGTTTGGGTGTTTTCTTTTTAGCTTTGGCAATCAGCTGCGCATCAGGAGTGGTGCTGGTGTTGTCAGGCACGCTGGCGGCTACAACAGTGGCTTTTTCTTCTTGTGCTTCTACTGATTTTTTTTCCAGTCTCTTATAGAGCTTTTGCAGATTCTCTTCTTTTTGTTGTTTGGTATATGTTTTTGCGTAGTCTGTCCAATACTCATGGTTGCTGAGGAACTTGATATTGCCTGTGAGCCAGGTGGTGGCAGGGATTTCCTGTTGTGTTCTCATTTCCACTTCACGGCGCAGCAGTTTGTTACGATCTGCAAACTCTTTTGATCCGAGATGGAACAGGTCCGCATCACAAACAATCTGTTCTACCAGGGTATGTGGTGACTGTGGCATTTTAGTGGCCAGGATAGCACCTTTAACCATGGTTTGTATGTGTTCCGGGGCCTGTTGCCCCTGTAGAAAACGAACTGCTTCTTCAGCCCCTGTTTCTTCATGGACGGTGCTGTCACCCAGGAGATAGCCCGCATCATGGAACCAGGCTGCAACATATACTGCCTGTAATTCATCATCCTGTAAGCGGTAATGTGCGGCAATCTGTGCGGCGGCTTTTACCACCTGCTGGGTATGTTCAAAGTTATGATATACCAGTTCCGGATGCGGATGTTGCTGATACTGGGCCAACATATAATCTCTGGCGGCATCTATGAGTGAGCTGTTTTGCATATTTGTAGTTTTGTCAGCAAAAGCACAGCGTGTGCAAAGAAAGCGAAGAAGTACCTTTGTAAGCCTGGCGTGCTTTGCTCACTTTGTGTCTTTGTATGAGGAAAGTTACTGCATTTTTAAGTTAAATTTATGCTACAAAGCCCATGTATGACCAGAATACCCCTGTTGATAATCACCTTACTGTTCCTTTCCTGTAATAATTTCAGCGATAGGGAACAGAAAATATACGCTTCTCCGGCAGGGTACGACCTCAAGGAGCCGGTACGATACCGGGTGCGGGAGTCCATGCAGGAGATATCCGGTATAGAGGCTTTCCCGGATGAAAGAAATATGATTGCGATTAATGATGAAGAAGGCAGAGTATATAAAATAGATGTACATACCACCCAGCCTTATCCTTCCTGGAAATTTGCCAAAAACGGGGATTATGAAGATATCTGCCGTACAGACAGCGGTTGGTTTGTATTGAAAAGCAATGGCTCGTTGTACGAAGTACATGGCCTGTTTACCGATTCTGTATCCAGCACACATTACAAGTTTCCGAAAGAAGGCAAGCGTGAATTTGAAACCACCTATTTTGACAGTGCCAGAAACAGTATCGTGCTCATTACCAAAAACGCCCACGATGATAAAAAGGATGGGAAAACCAGTGCCTTCCGCTTTGACCTGGCTACCCGCACTTTCGATACCATGCCCCTGTTTCGCCTGGATAATGAAGAGATAGCGAAACTGGCAGGTACAGACATGCGTTTTTTCAAACCTTCTGCAGCGGCTATACATCCTATTGAAAAAAGATTGTACATCGTGGCGTCGGTTAATGGACTGCTGGTCATCACCGATCTGCAGGGACATATACAGGAAGCCTACAACCTCAAACACCGGCTGTTTCTCCAGCCCGAAGGACTTACCTTTGCGGCCAATGGAGACCTCTACATATCCAATGAAGGTGGCTATGACGGCATGGCCAATATTCTTAAATTCACTTATAAGCGCAAATGATCAACAGAGCCATAATCCTTATCACATTTATTACCCTGGTATGCGGCCGCATATTTGCGCAATCCCCGGTTGTAGTAAAACGCATCATCCTGATAGGTGATGCCGGTGAACTGCACGAAAACGGGCATAACCCCGTAGTGGATGCCGTCCGAAAGAAATATAACCTTCAGGAAGATATCAACACCGTCCTATTCCTGGGCGACAACGTATATCCGAAAGGGTTACCAGACCCTGCCAATAAAACATATCCGGTAGCAAAGGAAATACTGGATTACCAGGTGAACCTGATAAAAGGTACCCGCTCCCGTGGTATCTTCATCCCCGGCAATCACGACTGGGAAAAGAGCAAACCCGATGGATGGCGGACCATCCGTAACCAACAGGAGTACATCGACTCACTTTACCTGGATAATGTAGACTTCCTCCCTAAAGATGGCTGTCCCGGCCCGGTGGAAGTACCAATCGCAGATAATATCACACTGATAGTGATGGACAGCGAATGGTGGGTATTTCCCTATGAGAAGCCAGGCATCGAATCTTCCTGCGACTGTAAAGACAAAGATGAAGTACTGACCAGACTGTCTGAGATAGTAGCTACCAATCGGAACAAACTCCTGATATTCGCCACACACCATCCTTTCCGCAGCTATGGCATCCATGGCGGATATTATACGATCAAACAACATGTGTTCCCGCTGACGGACCTGAAACCATGGCTGTATGTGCCGCTACCAGTGATAGGGTCTATCTATCCGCTGGCCCGTGGCGTATTTGGTACACCGGAGGATATGCCCAACCCTAAATACAAAGAGATGGTCAAAGGGGTGGAAGAAGCATTTAAACCACATGGACCAGTAGTCTTTGTATCAGGCCATGACCATACCCTCCAGCTGATAAAAGATAAACCCAACACCTACATTGTTAGTGGCAGCGCCGCTAAAAACAACCGCGTAAAAAAAGGTAGGAAGTCGCTGTATGCCTCTTCCGAAAATGGTTTCAGCGTAGTGGAAGTGTTGTCAGATAGTACCGTGAGAGCACAGTATTTCCTGGCCAAAGACTTGTCTGCACCGGCTTTCAGTGATACACTATTACATCTGCAGGACATCCGCAGCCAGGGGCTGCAGTTTCATGAACCCTCCGCTATGCCGGCCTGGGTGAAAGTGCCGGCAGATTCCCAATATGCAAGGGTTAGTAAGTTCCACCGTTTCCTGCTGGGTAATAACTACCGTGAAGTATGGGCCACACCACTCAATTTCCCGGTGATAGACCTCAATAAAAACGGATATAAAATATTACAGCGGGGTGGTGGTAAACAAACCCATTCCCTCCGGCTGGCCGACAGCACCGGAAAAGAATACGCCATGCGTTCACTGAAAAAATTTCCGCTGGCAGCCATTCCGGTACAATTAAGAGAAACGATTGCCCGTGAAGTGGTACAGGACCAGATATCCGCCGCCAATCCTTATGCCCCGCTGGCGGTAAGCGTACTGGCGGAAGCTGCCGGGGTACCGCATACACATCCCACCTTCGTATATCTTCCACTAGATACCGCACTCAGCATATATGCCCACGACTTCGGCAACGATGTATTTCTGTTGGAAGAAAGAGAACCAGTGACCGGCAAAAACGACAAAACCTACAGTACACCCAAGGTACTGGCCAAAGTATTAGGAGATAATGATATTCATGTAGATCAGAAAGCTGTGCTGCGCGCACGTATCCTCGATACCTATATCATGGATTTCGACCGGCACGACGACCAGTGGCGCTGGTACAAGGAAAAACATAAGGGAGAAGAATACTATTATCCGGTGCCCCGTGACCGTGATCAGGCCTTTTTTGTGAATGAAGGAGTACTTCCCCGGATGTTGAGCAGACCCTGGATACTGCCGGGAATTCAAGGCTTCCGGAACAAGATCCCTGATGTAAACGGCTTTCAGTTCAGTGCCCGCTATTTCGATCGCTCCTTTATGAATGAGCTGGAGAAAAAAGACTGGGAAAAACAAACGGATAAGTTCCTGAACAAAATGACAGACAGTGTGATAAGAGCTGCTGTCAACGCTTTCCCTGATACTGTTCGTAAGCAAGTGGGGCCAATGATGCTCGAGCGGCTGTCTATCCGCAGAAGTATCCTGAAAGAAAACATGCTCAAATACTATCGTTTCCTGGCTAAGTCTGTGGACGTACCAGCTACCAGCAAAAATGAGCTGATCCAGCTGGAAAAACTCAAAGGGGGAGCGGTAGCGCTGAATATGTATAAGATCAGTAAAAAAGGAGAAGTTCAGCAGAACATCTATTCCCGCACCTTTGATCCCAAAGAAACCAACGAAGTAAATGTATACGGCCTGGGAGGACACGACCGTTTCGAAATAAAAGGTGACCATGGCACGCCTATACGTGTTCGTCTTATAGGAGGTAAAGATGCGGATACCTATATCGACAGTTCCACGTTCCACGCAGGCAAACGGATACGTATATACGATCAGCGTACCGGCCAGGATACCTTCCTGCTGGATGGCCATATACAACGCCGCCTGTCTGATGATCCGGAGAATATCCACTATAACCGGAGCGCCTTCCAGTATAACAAAACGTTTCCTATGCTGGCCGGTGCTTACAACCGGGATGACGGTATTTTACTGGGAGTGGGGTTGCAACTGATCCGGCACTCATTCCGTAAGGAGCCATATGCTTCCAAACATATCTTCACAGCTACACATTCGTTAGCCACCAGCGCCTGGAATTTCCGCTATGATGGAGAGTTTACGGACGTTGTGGGTAAGTCAGACCTGCTGCTGCTGGCCAGAGCCAAAGCTCCCAACAATACAATCAACTTCTTCGGGTTGGGAAATGAAACTGTTTTCGATAAAAGTAATGGTAAAAGCATCCGCTATTACCGGGCACGGTTTAATCTGTATACGGCAGAAGTATTGCTGAGAACCAAAATAGGCAATCATTTCAGCCTGTCCTACGGACCTACGTTTAATAACTATGCTTTTAACCGCGAAGAAAACAATAACCGTTTTATTACCAATTTCCAGCTGAACGGGCTCGATTCCGGCATTTACAATAATAAATCCTATGCCGGTGCTAAGCTGGTAGCCCAGGTAGATACCCGTAACAATAAGCTGATCCCTACACGGGGCATTTTGTGGACCACCATATGGACAGGCACCAAAGGACTGAACGGTGACAGTAAGAACTATACGCAGTTGCAATCAGATCTTAGTCTGTATATGAGCTTCCGGGTGCCGGCCAGCTTTGTAATTGTCAGCCGTTTTGGAGGAAGCAAAATATGGGGCGATTATGAATTCTTCCAGGCGGCTACTGTTGGAGGTACACAAAACCTGCGCGGATTCCGCAACTATCGTTTTGCCGGCAGTGCTGCTGCTTATAACAATACCGAAATACGGGTGAAGCTCTTTGATCTGAAAACTTATGTGCTGCCTGCGGCAGTAGGGTTGCTGGCCTTTAATGATGTTGGCCGTGTATGGAAGGATAACGAAACTTCGCACATATGGCACGACGGATATGGTGGCGGTATCTACGTGGCGCCTGTCAATGCACTGATTGTGACGGCTGTAATCGGGCATTCGAGTGAAGAAACGATCCCCTATGTAACACTTGGATTTAAATTCTGATCATAAAAAAAGACCGGGCAAATGTCCCGGTCTTTCTTTTTTAAGCTGATGGTAAAGTATCTTCCATGTTAACCCTCACCCTGAGTGCTTTCAGGCCGCTAACACCTTGTAGCTCTTCCAGATCCAGCATCTCGATATCGGGTAACAGAATATTTTTGCTTTGCAGGAAGGATATGTATTTTCTCAGTTCTTCCATTTCACGCACATAAGAGTAAACCATGGCAATGGTGCCAGGCTGGGTAAGCCGTTCGCCGGTATCTTTTACATGTACTTTGTCTATCCTTTTTTTGATGATCTCATAACGGATGTTATAGGCACCTTCCACATCAAACCGGCGTTCGTCGCTACGGAAGCTGATAGTGATAGGGGAGCTGTGCATGAGGATCATCTGTGTGGTTTGCAGCGGTATTTTCAACCGTGGTGATATCTTATGGGTCAGCCGCGCAATTTTAGCCATGGAGGAAAGCTGCCATAGGCGCAGGTTGCGAAGGTACAGGTAATCAAATTTTTTCTCATGGGCAATCGACTGTCCAATATAAATCGTGTATTCGATACCGTCTGTACGGTATTTTTCGAAATAACACGGAAAGGACTGCTGAATATATAACCGCTCTTTTTCCAGATACTGGCTGATGGCCCTGTTGATAGTGGAAAGGCTTTCTTCATATTCCCGGCGGTGGCGGAAAACATGTCCTTCCGCTTTGTCGATTTTGCTGAAATAGCTTTCCAGGACGGGCTTCAGGGATTCACTGCCTTCACACAGATGTTCCAGTACAGGCTGTATTTCCTGCTCCATAAATTCATTCACCTTCAGGTCTTCCCCTGCAGTGAGGTGATCGCTGAGATTGCTCAGGAGGTCTTCTGTTTTAAACATCAGTTCTTCCAGGAGAGGCAAATGAATTTCCTTGGCTATTGTTTCCAGCGTGGATTTGATCAGTTCCAGCTGTTCCTGGAGGTCTTCGCGGATGGCATTGCCCTGTTGTACGGAGGAATTCCGTATATCGATGGCGCCATACAGCGGATATACTTCTTCAAAAGAGATGTTTTCAATGTCTTTGCGTTCTTCTGCGGGAGTGAGCAGGTAGTTCCAGGCAGCTTCAGTAAACTTCCATTCTACAGAGGGCTGCAGGGCGGTAAACTGATCTTTCAGTACTTCGTTGATTCTGCTGTCGAGGATACTCATGCTGCGGTTGAGCATGAGGACCATCAACGGATAGATGCTTTCCAGTCTCCACAGTGGTTCTGCAGACAACATATTGACCTGGGAAGAAGCCAGTTCCAGTACGCCCAGTATTTCTTTTTTATGGGTGATGGGGAAGAGGATGAAGCTCTGAATATTTTTGATCGGCAGATATTTGAGGAAAGGATATTGGGAGATGGTAGCCTCATTGACTGCCGGAATAATCAGTGGTGTGGGCTGTTTGGCCGCATGTTCGATCAACAGGTGGAAGAAGTGCTGTTGTTGTTTTTTATGCCCGATGCCAAGGATCGGATCGGTGCTGATGAACTGTTCTTCCAGCACGTTTTTACCGTTTACTTTCGGAAAAGGTACGATATGAGCTGTGACGTGGGGACAGTCCATAACAGTCGGGATCATTTTTTCCAGTGTACGGTACGTCTCAGCCTCGTTGCCAGCTTGCATGTTCATCACCAGGCCCTTGATATTGTTGAGAATTTCTGTCTGTGTGACATCTTCCACTGTCCATATCACAAATCCTTCCAGGTAGAACTGATCCGGGGGGATAATGTTTTGCAGAGTATCCGGGGCCATCTGGTAAGAGCAGTAGTTGTCGTAGTCCAGTGGGGGCGGAGTATCTCCTTTTATCTTTACGTCTACAAAACGGGGGTCTATATTCACTTTCACGTACCGTTTGGAGCCGTCAGGGAGTTCTATGTGATGGATGATTTCATTCTGGTAGTTGACCGGGAAATTATATACTCTTTCCAGGATCAGTTTATACAGCCATGTCAGCTTGTCCTTTTTCACTTTAGCCACGGAAATGCCCTGTGGAACAGTCACCAGGCCGGAACCGTTTTCCGTGAACATCTGCCGGAAAAGTTCGGAATAATAAAAGATAGCAAACTTAAAAGGGACCCCGATGCCATAGATATCACGGGTGGTATCTGTGGTGATGGGAAAAATGGCTGCGGTGAGCAGATCGAGATATTCTTTATAGACAGAAAGATCGGCTGTAGGTGAAATAGGATTGAGTATTTCCGGGTGGCTTTCGAACTTCTGGATAATCAGGCGATAGAAAGAAGACCGGGGATCCTGGTCATTAGCTGCCTTTTCCTTCAGAAAACGAAGGAAAGGGACGAATGATATATTGGCTTCGATTAATTTATCGTCCTGTAATGCGTTGGTGTGTCCAGTTAAAATCTTCATATAAACGCGTATAAAATTATCACCAAAGGCTTTTCGTTTTTTGTGATCACAAAAAAGTTCTATTACAATTTACAGTAAAACAGTGCAGGAGTAACAAGGGGAGATAGTATGCAGACGTAAAGGTAGGGGCAATATTTTAAATTTGATCATTTGGTTATTTGGCTATTTTACTATTGCTGATAAACAGCTTTTTATAAATAACCAAATAACCAAATGATCAAATAACTAAATGAGTTCGATCTGGTTTTTAAGCAGGTCTTCGAGTGTATCGCGTTTACGGATCAGGAACGGTTTGCCGTCTTTCACCATTACTTCGGCCGGTTTAAGGCGGGAGTTGAAGTTGGAAGACATTTCAAAACCATAGGCGCCGGCGTTATAGAAAACGAGGTAGTCGCCTTCCCGCACTTCATTGATTTTGCGGTCCCATCCGAAGGTATCTGTTTCGCAGATATTACCTACAACGGTATAGATGCGTTCAGTTCCTTTAGGGTTTGAGATATTGCGGATCAGGTGGAATGCGTCGTAGAACATGGGCCTGATCAGGTGGTTGAAGCCGGAGTTGACACCTACAAAAACGTTGGCGGTGGTTTGTTTGATAACGTTGGCCTTTACTACAAAGTAACCGGACTGGCTTACCAGGAATTTTCCTGGTTCAAACCAGAGCTGGAGTGGTTTTTCGTAGTTTTTAGAGAAGTTGTTGAAAGCATCGCTCAGTTTTTTACCGAGGAGGTCGATATCTGTTTCAGGATCGCCCTGCTGGTAAGCTACTTTAAATCCGCTGCCGAGGTCAATAGACTCGATATCAGGGAAGTGCTGTGCCATTTCGAACATGATTTCCACGCCACGGAGGAAAACGTCCACGTCTTTGATTTCGGAGCCGGTATGCATGTGCAGGCCGGTTACTTTCAATTTGGTGGATTTCACGATGCGTTCGATATGACGCAGCTGGTGAATGGAGATACCAAATTTGCTGTCGATATGTCCGGTAGAGATCTTGAAGTTGCCTCCCGCCATGATATGCGGATTGAGCCGGATGCTGATGGGATAGCTACCGCCAAACTTGTTGCCGAATTGTTCCAGGATGGAGAGGTTATCGATGTTGATAATCACACCAAGGTCTTTGGCAGCAATGATTTCCTGCAGATCTACACAGTTGGGTGTAAAGATGATATTTTTAGCTTCAAAACCTGCTTTGAGGCCCAGCTGTACTTCCTGGATGGATACGGTGTCCAGTCCGCAACCAAGGGAGTTGATGTACTTCAGGATGTTGATGTTGGTCAATGCCTTACAGGCGTAAAAAAAGCGGGTGTTGGCCTTCTGGAAGGCATTCTGGAGCTTTTCATACTGGGTTTTAATCTTTTCTGCGTGGTATATATATACCGGGGTACCAAATTCGTCCGCTATTTTCACGAGGAAGTCGGTAGCAAGTACGTCGCTTTGTTTAGGCATTGATTACTCCTTGATTTAAGAATGAGGTGGCAAAATTACTACGCAAAACTGAGAAATTATAGAAGATTGAAATCAATCTTCGTCTGCTTCCCCGAGGAATCCTTCAATGTTTCTTCTGTCTTTTTTGGTCGGGCGTCCTATTTTGCTTTGTCTTTTACCGGTATGGAATACGGCTGCGATGGCTTTGGGTGCGGATTTATCCTCTTCAGGTGTGTTGTCTGCGTAGTATTTGATGGCTTCGCTGTAGGCAACCCTGTTAGACAGGAGTCCGGTTACCTGGATGATCCATTTACGGCCTTCGGTTCTGATTTCGAAGTTGTCGCCGAGGCTGACGGGTTTGGCGGCTTTTACATTGTTGCCGTTCATTTTTACTTTACCGCCGTCGCAGGCTTCTGATGCCTGGCTGCGGGTTTTGAAAACCCGGATAGCCCAGAGATATTTGTCTACCCGTATTTTTTCAGTGGTACTCATGGGTCAATTACGAATTATAAATTACGAATTACGAATTGAGAATCACGATAATGCACTCATAATTCCCAATTCGTAACTCGTAATTGATTTATTTACTCATCTCAGCAAAATACTGGTGGAAATAAGGGATGGTCTCGATGCCTTTATAATAATTGGCCAGACCATATTTTTCGTTGGGAGAGTGGAGGTTGTCACTGTCCAGTCCAAATCCCATCAGTACTGTTTTCAGGCCGAGTGTTTTTTCGAACAGGGCTACGATCGGAATACTACCGCCGCCGCGAACGGGGATAGGAGCTTTACCGAAGGTAGTGTCAATAGCTTTGTGGGCTGCTTTGTAGGCCACAGAGTCAGTTGGCGTTACATATGGGCTTCCGCCGTGGTGTTTGTTCACTTTTACAGTCACGCTCTTAGGAGCGATGGCTTCAAAGTGTTTGGCAAACAGGTCGGATATTTCATGCCAGTCCTGGTTGGGAACGAGGCGCATGGAAATTTTTGCGAAAGCTTTGGAAGGCAATACGGTTTTAGAACCTTCACCGATGTAACCACCCCAGATACCGTTTACTTCCAAAGTAGGACGGATACCGGTTCTTTCGATGGTGCTATATCCTTTTTCGCCCCATACATCAGCGATACCCAGGTCTTTTTTGTAGGCTTCCTCGTCGAAGGGAGCTGAGTTCAGGTCTGCTCTTTCTTCAGGAGTCAGTTCCTGTACTTTATCATAGAAGCCGGGAATGGTGATGTGGTTGTTTTCGTCGTGCAGGGAAGCGATCATTTTGGCGAGGATAGTGGCCGGGTTGGCTACTGCGCCGCCATAAACGCCGCTGTGGAGGTCGCGGTTAGGACCAGTTACTTCCACTTCCATGTAGGCGAGGCCACGGAGGCCGGTATCGATGGATGGATCTTCCAGGCTGATCATGGAGGTGTCAGAGATGAGCACTACATCAGCTTTCAGTTTTTCCTTGTTTTGTTCCAGGAAGATACCCAGGTTGGCAGAACCTACTTCTTCTTCCCCTTCGATCATAAATTTGATGTTGCAGGGAATGGTGTTGGTTTTGTTCATGGTTTCAAAGGCTTTTACATGCATGTAAAACTGTCCTTTGTCGTCCGCACTGCCACGGGCGTATATGTTACCGTCTTTGATAACGGGCTCAAACGGGCCGCTATGCCACAGTTCCAGCGGATCTGCAGGTTGTACGTCGTAGTGGCCATATACCAGTACGGTCGGTAAAGAAGGATCTATGATCTTTTCTCCATAAACGATAGGGTGTCCTGCGGTCGGGCATACTTCTACGTTATCCGCGCCAGCTTCCTGCAGGCGTTGCTTTACGGCTTCTGCGCACTTCTGAACGTCACCATTGAAGCGGGAATCAGCACTCACAGACGGAATGCGTAACAGATCCAGCAATTCTTCCAGGAAACGCTCTTTGTGTTGGGCCTGGTATTCTTTCCAAACTTGCATGATTCAGGAAATTAAGTTCACAATGGGATGCAAGTTAAAGGAAAAAGAACATTCAGGAATTTGGGATTTACGGATTTGTGGAATTTGGGATTAGGCTGGTTATTGAACCTCTTTCGAGATATATTAGTATTCGAAGATGCTTAATGTGTTGATTTATAAAAACCAATAAACGGAAATCAGTAGAAATATTAGGAAATCAGCTTTTGTCGTACCAGGAACTCCAGCTTTTCGTTGACATCCAGGAGTTTGGCAGTCAGTTCCTTGTTTTCCTTCCGGAGGGAATACACTTCAAACGCTTTTTCGATATTATGTCTTAGTTCTTCCTCATTCCAGGGTTTGGAGAAATACTTGTACACCTGGCCTTTGTTGATGGCATCCACAACGGCATTAATATCGGCGTAGCCTGTAAGCAGCATACGGATAGGCTCGGGATATTTTTCCAGTATGGACTCAAAAAACTCGATCCCGGTCACTCTGGGCATTCGCTGATCGGAAATGATGATGTGAAATTCCCGCTCTTCCAGTAGTTTCACTGCTTCTTCGGCTGAGGTGGCGGTGAAAACGTTGTAAAGTCTCCTGAACGAAGCTTTGAAGGCGTTCAGGTTGTGTATTTCATCATCAATATAGAGTATATGGATGTGTTGTGCACTCATTTAAGCAGACTTAGTTCCAAGTTATTAATAATAAATGAGTTAGAAACAATGAAACCTGTTATATCGATTTTAGTATCTATCCTGCCCCATTCACTTTTTGGCATTTATCGATAAAAACAGCTAACGATAAACGTGCTATAAAGGTACATATAAACATACTGTATTAGCGTGAATTTTTCAAGTATGGATGAACTTTTTTTTAAATTCATCGTTTCCCTAAGCAATAGCGATTTACTGCTTTAGTTTCCATATTTTCGTGGGAAGATGAAAAATATGGTTTTACCGTGTTTTTTACTGCGTTCACCGTGAAAACAACTAGTTACACCGGCAGGCATGGAAACAGGAACAGCTTTTGCTCTCTTGCCGGCATTAAATTTAAAATTCTATTCAGATGAAAAAAGGAATTATTGTAATCATTGTTATTGTATTACTGGGCATGTTAGGTTGCGGAAAGTACAATGGATTAGTTAAACAGGAGGAAACTGTGAAGAATAAATGGGGTGTAGTGCAGAGTAGTTACCAACGCCGGGCAGACCTTATTCCTAATCTGGTAAACACTGTAAAAGGCGCTGCCAACTTTGAAACAACCACCCTTACCAAAGTGATGGAAGCCCGTGCCAGTGCAACTCAAATCAAAGTAGACGTGAATGACCTGAGCCCTGAAAAAATACAGCAGTACCAGGCAGCTCAAGGTCAGCTGAGCCAGGCACTGGGCCGTTTGCTCGCCGTTTCTGAACAATATCCTGAACTGAAAGCCAACCAGAGCTTCCTGACGCTGCAGTCACAGCTGGAAGGTACTGAAAACAGAATCAACGTTGCCCGTAACGACTTTAACGATGCGGTAAACGGATACAACAGTAATGTTCGTAGTTTCCCTACCAATTTGATAGCTGGCATCACCGGCTTCAAACAGAAAGGTTACTTTGAAGCACAGGCTGGCGCTGAGAAAGCACCGGAAGTAAAATTCTAGGATTAATATTCTGATGTATAGTATGATGGGTGATTTAAAAACAATCACCCATCATCCCAACAAAATATAATAGCATGCGTCTATTCCCTTTTAAAAAGAGAGAGATTTTTTCCGAAACGGATAAAAACAGACTGGTGCAGGCTATCCGGGTAGCTGAAAGGCTTACATCGGGCGAAATCAGGTTATTTGTAGAAAACCATTGCAGTTACGTAAATCCCATGGACCGCGCAAAGGAAGCCTTCGTTTCCCTGGGCATGGAGAAAACCAAACAACGCAATGGAGTATTGGTATATGTGGCTCTTAAAGACCATCAGTTTGCCATTCTGGGCGACCAGGGCATTCATGATAAAGTGGGCGACGATTTCTGGCAGCAGGAGGCTTCACTCCTTAAAAGCCACTTCCAGAACAGCCACATCATTGAAGGTATCGAAGAATGTATCCGGGAGATAGGCGAATCCCTCCGTACCTACTTCCCCCATGAAGCCGGTGATACCAACGAGTTACCGGACGACATCGTTTTCAATATCTAGCGGGCACTTTTTTAAAACGATTTTAGCACAGACGAACATGAGGATATTACGCTGGTTTTTACCTGGATTATTACTGATGGCAGGATTGCTGGCAAAAGCACAAAACATCCCGCCAAGGCCTAATCCTCCGACTTTAGTAAACGACTTTGCCGGCATCCTCCTGAAAGATGAAGACGAAAGGCTGGAGCAGAAGCTGGTAGCCTATAGTGACAGTACCTCCACTCAGATAGCGATCGTTACCCTTAAATCGGTTGGTAATTACGATATCAGCCAGGTAGGACTTAAAATTTTAAGAGATTGGGGGATTGGTACAAAAGGCAAGAACAATGGTATCCTTATTCTTGTTTCCTTGGAAGACAGGAAGATCAGGATAGAAACAGGTTATGGCATGGAAGGCGTTGTGCCGGACGCTATAGCCAATGAAATTATTACACAGATCATCAAACCCGCTTTCCGGCAGGGACAATACTACCAGGGCCTCGACGGTGCGGTAGACGCCATCAAGAAAGCGGCTGCCGGTGAATACAAAGCCGATCCAAGACAAAGCAAACCCGGTATCAGCCCGGGCGGCGTTTTCCTCCTTATCCTGGTAATTGTAATCATCATTTCCATTATCAGCCGTGGTGGCGGTGGAGGTGGTGGTACCACTTACAACAGACGCGGAGGCTGGATATGGCCGGTAATCGGCGGCATGGGCGGCTTCGGACGCGGTGGCGGAGGAGGCTGGTCAGGCGGCGGCGGTGGCGGAGGCTTCGGCGGTTTCGGCGGAGGTTCCGGCGGCGGAGGAGGAGCCAGTGGCAGCTGGTAATCTTTGAAAACCCTTGAAAATAACGTTATGTCATACATGTATGTGTTAAACGGTGACGCTACACTTTCCCAGCTCAGACAAAGCAGGCTCAGAGGCGGCGTAGTAGTATGCAGGGAGATGATGAGTGAAGGGAAAGTCAAAAACACCAAAGACCCGGTTGAATTTTTTGAAAGCCGCGCCAAACACCTGGAATTCCAATACGGTATCGACAAACAAACATATTATACCAATGTCGTTCATGAGCTGGAGAAATTAAAAAACTCCAGCTCTTTTGATGAAATAGTACTCTGGTTTGAAGCAGACCTGTTCTGTCAGATCAACCTGGTCTTTATCATCATTTATCTCAAAAACAATCTGGATACTTTACCCCCCATCAGCATTGTAGATATGCCCCATCACCGGGAAGTAACAGATTATCCCTCTTTGCTGGAGCAACGGGTATTACTGCAGCCTGCTGATATTCAGCTGGCATTCGATACCTGGGAGGCCTATTGCGAAGACACCCCGCTGGCACTGGAGAAAATCACCCGAATGGAAGGCGGTAACCTGAAATATCTGCCAGCAGCACTCCGTGCCCATCTGGAACGATTCCCCGATGTGGAAAGCGGCCTGAGTAGCATCGAAAAATTCTTCCTCCGTAAACTTTCTCTGGGCAAATACCGGAATTATGACCTTTACACCGCTTTCTGGGATGAACTGTGGATATACGGCTTCGGTGATTTCCAGCTGGATTTACTCATACAACGGATGCAACAGGCAGGCGTCATAGAAAACGAAGCCCAGATGATTAGTATCACCAGCCTCGGGCAGGAGGTCCTCAACAATGAAGAAAATTATCTCGACTACCTTCCTCTTCATCATCGGTGGCTGGGTGGTGTACGGCTGGATAAAACCCCCTGGCGCTGGGATCCCTCCTTACAAAAGATCATCAAAAAAGAACAGTAGTTTGCATAAAAAGACAAAAGCGCGCAGTGGTTTAACTCCCTGCGCGCTTTTGTCTTTTTATCTGAGCCGGCTATTATTCTTTATTGGCCGCCGCCCGGATGCTGTCAGATGCTTTCCGCATATAGGCAGCTTGTTGCTTCAGTCCATCACTGTCTTTACCAGTAACAGCTGTAGCGTCCATATCTTTTTTACGGGCAATTTCCTGCAGCCAGTTGCTGATATAGGTGTTTACCTGACCGTTGTTGAACTGTACGGTCATTGCTTTCACCTGATCTACCCCGCGCTGCACGGCCTCCGTATTATTGACTTTAGCAAGGAAGCCCAGGTAGTCGAATGCTGCATTGAGCTTGTCCTGGCCGGAAGTTTCATCGAACTTGGTAGCTACAAAACTAATATCGGCCGGATTGCCTTTGCGGGCATAGATGCTGGCAATAGCGCCTACCAGTTTGCCCTTGGTATCTTTCTCCAGTTGTTTGGCAATACCATAAGCTTTATCGAGGTCCAGCTCTGCCAGCGCCTCAATACCAGCAGCTTCTACACCATAGGATGGGTCTTTGGTAGCTGCTTCAAATAAAGTGGCGTATTGCGGGTCTTTCAGTTCTCCCAGTTGTTTGATGGCAGCAGCCTTAGTCAAGGAGCTGGGATCCTGTTTGGCCATTTCTGTCAATACAGGCAGGGCAGCAGCTTTTACAGCCGGCAGCTTCAGATTGAGCGAACCAGCAGCCAGGGTACGGAGCCCGTGGTATTTGTCTTTCGTAGCCTGTATCAGCAGTTTTACGGCTTCCGGATTGTTGCCCTGGGCTTCAGCTGCGGCTTCAATAGCGATGCGGCGGTCCATGTAGAGCGGCGCATGGGCGTATTGGTAAACATAAGTAGAGAAATCACGGTGGTCATCTTTCTTGGATAAAATCACCTTTTCGGCATCTACGTTTATCAGGTCCGGTTTAGTGGAAAAATTGAAGGTGAAAGAATCCACGCGGTTGGATACCGTTACATTGTGACGTTCTTTTTTACCGCCGCTGTAAATATCAATGGCCAGCGGCAGTTGCCATACTTTATCTGCTTTCTGGAGCTGCTGGATAAACACAGTCACTTTATTGCCGCTGTATTTATAGCTGATATCCAGTTCAGGGAACCCTTGTCCGAAATACCATTGGTTAAAGAACCAGTTCATATCGCGGCCGGTTACTTCTTCAAAGGCAAGACGCAGCTGATGGGCTTCCGTAGCTTTAAACGCGTTGGCTTTCAGATATACATTCAGGGATTTGAAGAATGCGGAATCACCAACGGCATTACGCAGCATATGCAGGATACGGCCACCTTTCTGGTAGGTCACCTGGTCAAACATATCTTCCCTGTCGCGGTAATAGAAACGTACCAGGTTTTTGTCGCCGGAATACTGTACCATAGAAAGGTAGGACATAGCCGCCTCATAGCCGTGTTCATCTGCTGCATCTCTGCCATACTTGTGTTCCAGCCACAGGTATTCACTGTAGTCAGCAAAAGATTCGTTAACGGTCAGGTTGCTCCAGGACTTGGCTGTGGCGAGGTCGCCGAACCAGTGGTGGAACAGTTCATGCGCAATTACGCTTTCATTGTAGTTATTGTTGTCAAGCAGTTCACGGTCTGTTTTCTGCATAAACTCCCCGTGCAGAGTGGCGGTGGTGTTTTCCATCGCACCGGAAACATAGTCACGGCCCGTGATCTGGGAGTATTTTACCCAGGGGTATTCATATCCCAGGATGTTGGAGTAAAAGGTGAGCATCTCAGGGGTATTGCCAAAGATGTTTTTAGCATACTTTTCGAATGGCTTTTCCAGATAATAGCTTACCTCTTTGCCTTTCCAGGTGTCTTTTACAATGGCATATTCGCCTACTGCCATCATAAACAGGTAAGGAGAGTGGGGGAGATCCATCTTCCAGGTATCAGTGCGGGTGCCGTCAGGATTGGTTTTCTGACTTACCAGTTTACCATTGGAGAGGGTCACATATTTTTTAGGCACCGTCATGCTGATTTCTTCGGTGCATTTCTGATTGGTTTTATCGATGGTAGGAAACCATACAGAAGAACTTTCAGTTTCGCCCTGGGTCCATATCTGGGTAGGCTTGTTGGGTTCTGTACCGTCGGGGTTGATGAAATACAATCCTTTGGCATCAGTAATGGCGGCGCTACCTTTCACCTTCAGCTCATTGGGTTTGGCGGTATAGCTGATATAGATGTTATAGGATTCGGTGGCCTGGTAGTTTTTATCCAGTTTGATATGCAGCTGCAGGCTGTCATATGAGTACTTCAGCGGACTGTTTTTGCCTCCTTTTACAATAGCCACTTCATGGATGTCCATGCCTTTGGCGTCGAGAATAAGGGAGTCAGTCGCGTAGAAATGGGGCTTCAGGGTAATCCAGGCTTTGCCGTACAAGTAACGTTTGGGGTAATCAAAACGTACGTCCAGTTTGGTATGTACCAGGTCATTGACCTTGGTAGCTGCCGCTCTGTAGATCTTCATGGCAGGATCTTCTGGGGCTGCAATCCCGGTCTGGGCCATCAGGGAAGACGTCGCTCCCAAGCCAGCCATCCCACCGATCAGCACACCCAAAAGGGACCGCTTCAAATGTTGATTCATGTAAAATCAGTTTTAATTAAATATATCAGCTTCTGCTTATATAAAGCGTCAAATTTAAACAAATGGCCTTATAATGAGGCAAGTGGTTAAAAATGCTATTTTTGTTATACTTAGCAGCCAATAAATACGAAACACTATGATCAAAGCAACAGTAAACGGTAAGTCTGCGTACACCATAAATCAGGATTCAACCCTTACCTGCAACGGGCAGGTGGTAGACTGGTCTGCAGTACAGGTACCTTCGGGTGATTACAGCATCATTATGGATGGCCACAGCTATCAGGCACAGGTACTGAAAGTAGACAAAGACACCAAGACCGTTACGCTGCAGATCAACCAGCAGACGTACGAAGTGGCCATTGAAGAACCAATTGATCAGTTGCTGGCATCCATGGGGATAAAGGATGCCATGACTAAAAAAGTGAATGATATCAAAGCCCCTATGCCGGGACTGGTACTGAAAGTGCTGGTGACCCCCGGTCAGGCTATCCATAAAGGCGATCCGGTGCTCATCCTGGAAGCCATGAAAATGGAGAATATATTCAAAGCGGCTTCGGATGCCGTGGTGAAAGAAATAAAGGTAGCAGAGCGCACTGCCGTAGAAAAAGGCGAGGTGCTGATCGTGCTGGAATAATATTTGCGTAAAGGACAGTTTTATACCAATTTTTAGTATGCTTTTCAAATACAGGACAGTATTATACCTATTGGCATGCTTGTTTTGCTGTGGCCGCGCATGGGCACAGGAACAGCAGCATTATGTATATATCCAGAGTGAAAAAGGCCAGCCCTTTTATGTAAAGGTAAATGGCCAGGTGCTGAGTTCTACCGAGAGAGGGTATGTTATCCTGCCCCGGCTGGAAAGTGGCACAGTACCGATATCCATCGGTTTTGCCAAAAGTGAGGGCCCTGCTCAGGAGCAGAAGTTCCAGGTGCGTATAGCACAAAGTGATCTGGGCTTTCTGTTAAAAAAGGCCTCCGGTTCGGGCTATACATTATATAATATGCAGACGTTCCGGGAAACCAAAGCCGATAACAATGATGGTGGAGCTGTGGTAGCTGCTGCCAAAGAGCCGGCACCGGAAGCTGCGGTAAACAACGCTCCCGAAGATACTACCCGTAAGGAGATGATGAACAACATGCAGAAAGACCTGGAAACGACTTTCTCCCAAACGGCTACTGTCACCGGTCCTGCTAAACCCTCCTCCAAGCCGGGCAATGCTTTTTCCTCCGCGCTTGATAAAGTGGTGGTATCTGGTGATGACCGCGATGAGCCTGTAGCAGAAGAAGCGGCCGCCAAACCTGTACCAGCACCTGCTGCATCGGAACCCGCGGCTGAACATGAAACCAAAAAGCACAAAGGCAAAAAGCATAAAGGCGAAAGGGAACCCCTCACCGAAGAAGAAGAGGGCATCCTGAAGCAGGTGATGGCTGAAGAAAGCCGGACCGCGGCCAGCGAAGCAGCCAGTGAAGATCTTTCCAAAACAGAAGGGGAAGAGCAGCCGGATCACAAAAAACAGAAGAAACATAAGAAAAGGGAAGGTGATCCTGATTTTATTGAGTTTCAGGAGGACGGCAAATCTGCAGCACCGGCCGCTGCTGCGCCGGCAGTGGTTGCTGCCGTACCGGTAGAAACTCCGGCCCCGGCTGTAGAAACACCGGTTGCTGAAGAGGCGCCTGCCCATACCAAAAAGAAAAAACGTAAACTGTTTGACGATACAGAGCATCCGGCCAATATCATCACCGATTCCAGTGGTTATGGCATTGCGGTAGCAGATGATGTGTCCTCCAAAAAAAGGAAGAAGGCAGAAGAGGCAACAATAGTGGAGGCAACGCCGAGAGAAAAGGTAGATACTCGTCTTGTTAATACAGACTGTGGTAATATCATGGATGAAGGTACGTTCCGTAAGGTATTGCGCAAGTTTGTAGCTGCCAAAAGTGACGACGCTATGATTGACATGTTCCGTCGTTCTACCCGTAACTATTGTCTGGAAACTACTCAGGTGAAAACGCTGGTTCAGCTACTCACTGCAGATGAGGCCCGCTACCGCCTGCTGGATATGGCTTATGCCAAAACCTATGACACGGAGAAGTATGGTGCCCTCGAATCGCTGTTGACCGAAAGTTATTACAAGGGGCGGTTTAAGGCAATGTTACATAAATAAGTATATATAGATATCTGGCCTTCGGCCGAAGGAGGGGCTGACCTTTACAGGGTCAGCCTTTTTATTTTGGCGGGGCAGGAGGTACAGGGATAATTTCTAATTGTATTAATTTCGCGCCCGATGAACAGATACTTTATAGAAGTGGCCTACAAAGGCGAGCAGTACAGTGGCTTTCAGGTACAGGATAATGCCCATACCGTACAGGCGGAGGTAGATAAGGCGCTCAGCATATTATTCCGGGAGAAGGTGGAAAGCACCGGGTCCAGCAGGACCGATGCGGGGGTGAATGCCCTGCAGAACTTCCTGCATTTTGATACTACATTGCCTTTGCATCCGCAGTTTCTGTATAAGATTAATGCTATTTTGCCGGATGATGTGGTGCTGCGGGGAGTTTACAGGGTGCCGGAGGAAGCACATAGCCGTTTTGCTGCATTGAGCCGTTCTTATGAATATACTTTATATACCCACAAGGATCCGTTTATGCGGGACCGTGGGTATTTCTTTCCTTATAAGCTGGATTTCGACGCATTACAGGCAGCAGCCGGTATTATCCGTGAGTATAGCGATTTTACCACCTTTTCCAAGCGTAATACACAGGTAAAGACATTTATCTGTGCTATTGAAGAATCTTACTGGACTGCAGCAGGAGAGCGTGTAGTCTATAACGTTACCGCCAATCGTTTCCTGCGGGGAATGGTGCGTGGATTGGTAGGTACGATGCTGAGAGTGGGGCGGGGCAAGCTTTCGCTGGATGAGTTCAGGGCTGCTATAGAGAGCAGGGATTGTACAAAGGCGGATTTTGCAGTGCCGCCTCAGGGACTGTTTCTGATGGAGGTAAAGTATCCGGAAGGTCTTTTGGAGCCAATTTCTTTTATGCGGCGATAAATTTTTTAGGTCCTGAAACCTTTTGCTGTAAAGGGTTTCAGGATTTTTGTCTAAAAAAGTTTGTGTAAAAAGTTGGAAGTGTCAAAAAACCGCCTACCTTTGCGCTCCGCTTTGATAGAAAGCAGGTCACAAAAAAGCTCTTCACATACTGATTTTCTACTGTTTTTATTTCGCTGTAAATGATGAATGGTGGCTCTTCTTCGAAAGATGTTCACTGAAATAACAGAAAATAAAAAATCTTGAAAAAAGATTTGGTAGAAATGAAAAGTTGCTTACCTTTGCAACCCCAACGATAACGGGGCGACACACGGAAAGCGAAGTTGCGAAAATTGAAATACAGGATGTACGGCCAAATGGGCCACAGAGATCGGATCTCGAACATCGACAATGATCAGTAATGATCAAAAGTTCTTTGAAAGAATGGAAACAACAGCACGAATCAAATTAGTGATAGTTTGATTCACAA